>JADGQO010000160.1 GCA_017881725.1 Fibrobacteria bacterium | reverse complement strand
GCCTTCGGAGGCGCGCCTACCGAGGCCGCAGGGCCCGCGTCGATCCGCGCTCAAGATGGGCTATCGCGAACAGCGGATCAGGTGATCACACGGAATTACCGTGCAATCGAATTTCGAACGTTTAGGCAGCCAACCCGCCGTCGACCGCATCGTCGATGCCATTTATCGCCGATTGGATGCGCAATGAACCCAAAGCCCTCAGGCCGCCATAGTCATCAAGGCCGACGACCATTCGGCCAAGGGTGAATCGATGTGCTTGATGCCGTATTCTTCCATGAAATTCTTTTCATTACGCGTCAGTTTTTCAGAAATCACGGCCCAATGCGTCTCCGACGATCGTTTCATGATTTGCCGCGCGAAGGTGCGTTCGAGTTGGGCTGCGAATCGGCAACCCAGGAAAAGAAAATGGCGCCCGATGCGGATGTCTTGCACGCATTTCGGGATCGGAGACTGGATGTCGATTTCGGTCAGCACCTCGACATAATCCGAATCCGACACCAGGTAATTGGCCGCCGGCGATACCGACCCCAAGGGTTGATAGAGTAGTGTCGGCCACGGTAATTCGGGACTCGTCGTTACCATATCTTCACGTCGCATTCCGTCGGCGTTGAAGAAATGCACCCACTGGCCGAAGTGTTCGGCTTGACTCACGCCCTGAGCTGCGCCCCAGGAATCCCCGCGCTCGGCAAGAGCCCTTTGCGGCAACCCGTCATACCAGAGATGCACCCAAAGCGGCAAGGCGGGAAGGTTCGCGAGATAACGATGCAAATCGGAAAGTTCCGATTGCGGCGCGAAAGCCTCGCTCATGGCGGACTTCACGGTTTTGCGATGCTTGAAGTTCTCAATGAATTGGGCCGCTGCGGTCAGGTTCTTCCGGATTTTATGGGGTACCGTCGCTTTTGCGATCAGTTTGGCGACCAAGTCTTCGGCCGTAGCCGGAACCGTCGCGCCGTTTGCGCATAGGGCCAGAACTCCCGGCCCCATATACGGGATCACCATCCCTTTCGCGAGGCCATCACGAATCTGTTGAAGTTCTTGGGTGTCCATCTTTCCCAAACCCTAAAATCCGGAGGAAAATCCGAGCAACTCGATGGTAACGTTCTCGTTACCCATCACGGCTTGGCAGGCGAGACGCGACTTGGAGCCGACGCCGACCAAGGTGTCGAGTTTGTCATTCTCCAGCTTTTGGATTCGGACGAGAGTCTTGCGGCCATCATGAACGAAAAGATGACAAGTACCACATTTCGCCTGGCCCTCGCATTTATGCGGCGCCAGGATGCTGGCCGACAATAGGGCCTGTAATAGGGTTGTTCCCGCTTGGACTTCCACCGCCTTATTGAGCGGCATTACGGTTAATATCGGCATTTACTTCTCCTTATATTTCACTCCCCGGAAAAACTTTCTTTCCGGGGACCGTGTCGTTTACAAATAAATCGCCGACCCCGCCCCGACATTGACCGAGGTATCCTTTAAGGTGGTGACGATGAAGGCCACTTGATCTTCGGTGAGATGGCTGTGAAAGGGCATGGGCCGTTTCCCTCCAGGAGTAGGCCGAACTTATGACTTCGTCGCCGGCCCCAATGCCGTAGGCCTTCAAGGCCAGCACCATGCCCGCCATGCCATTGCTCACCGCCACGGCATGTTTGCGGCCGATGTACTTGGCGAACACCTCTTCGAAGGCTTCGGCGCGCGGACCATGCGTCAGCGAAGGCGAGCAGGCGGCGGACCGGATGGCGTCGAGATCGGCCTCGGTGATGTCCGGATCCGACAAGGCGATGCCGGGCAATGTGGGCTGATTCACGGTGGAAATCATGCGGCGTTTTTGTACTTGGCGATCACGATACCCGTGGCCATTTTCGGATTGCCGGTGATTTGCCAACAATGGTCGCGTCCGTCTACGAAATAAAGACCGAAGCCTCTGAAACTCCGGAAGGGATCTTCAGAACCCATGTCCGAGGCGTCGCAGCGAGTCACGGACTTACCGGGAAAACGGCAATGGAATTGGGCCACCGCTTGCGGTACGCTGACGGCATCGTCCAACATGATTTCAAGTTCGGATATTTCCGAATCTGTGAATGGCATGCGAATCTCCTTTGCTTCGTTCGTTTCACTCCGAAGACAAACGCTTGGCTTCTACCGTGATGGGCAAGGTGGTTTCCGGACCCATGTCGGGCAACTCCAATTCCCAGCCATTGGCGAGTTTTATTTTTCCGCCCCAAAGGCCGGGCTTGTCCATCGCGACGATGGGTTCTTCGAGATCTTTTTTAGGAACATAGGCCGAGTATTTTCCCTCGGATATTTTTCGAATCATCACTTTCACGTTTTACCTCGCACCCATGGCATGGAATTCAGGGAATGTCTCGCTGGTCGAGTCTTCCAATACCCGAGGCAAAACCTGTAGTAGAGCGTCCACGTCGACTTCGGTATTGTGACGGCCTAAGGAAAATCGAATGGATGCCAAAGCGGCCTGGGCGCTTAAACCCATGGCGGTGAGGACATGGGAAGGTTTATTACCCGCAGAGGAACAGGCCGCCCCAGCCGAGGCGATGATCCCGAGGCGATCCAGGCGACCCAGCACGGTTTCCGCATCGCAATCTCCGAACTGGATATTGCTCGTATTCGCCACGCGCTGCGCGCCTCCGCCATTGACGCGGGCGAAGGGAACGCATCGGAGAATTCCTTCCTCCAGGCGATGACGTAAGTTTTCCATCCGCGCGGTTTCGGTTGTCTGTGATCTTTTGCACAAAAGACAGGCGACTCCCAGGGCGAGAATACCCGCGACGTTTTCCGTGCCGCCACGACGGCCACGCTCTTGTTGCCCGAATTGCAACGGAGGAATTTTCAATTCCTTGCGGACCAACAGCGCGCCGATGCCGGAGGGCGCGTGCAACTTGTGTCCGGACAGGGAAAACATGTCCGCCCCCATGCTCCGGAAATCGAGAGGATATTTGCCGACGGCCTGAACGGCGTCCGTGTGCAGGAGCGCACCGTGCGAGTGGGCAATTTCGCTGGCCTCGGCGATGGGAAAGACCACGCCGGTTTCATTATTGGTCCACATCAAGGTGACCAAGGCCGTGTCCTCATTCACCGTGTCCCGGAGCGCTTCCAAATCGAGACGGCCTTCTTCGTCAACGGGCAAATAGGTGACGCGCATGCCTTGGGATTGCAGGTGGCGCAACAGCATGAGCACCGCAGGATGCTCGACCTCGCTGGTGACGATGCCGCGCCGCCCGGGTCGCAAGGCGAGCGCCGCCAGTATGGCCAAATGGTTCGCCTCGGTGCCTCCGCTGGTAAACACCACCTCGGGTGGAGCCGCTCCGACGAATTCAGCAACGCGCGCGCGCGCCTCGGCCACCAACTGCTTGGCTTGATCGCCCAGGCTGTGCTTGCTGGAGGGATTGAGCGGACCCAGGCTGAGGCAGGCCTGCATTACCGCGATGCATTCCGGGGCAACGGCGGTAGTCGCATTGTTGTCGAAGTAAATGGTGTTGGCGCGCGTGATCATTTTTACCGCCAGAACTCGCGATCCGGATCACGGATAAGATGATCCAGCAGTTCCGGGAGTCCGGCATAAGCGCCTCGCAACTCCCATTCCCGTGTTTCCGTTTCCCTGCGGAATAGCCACCAGGGCCGTGGGCCGCCTTGGTAGCGCAGCAGGGCGATGTCGATGGTGCCGCCCTGCGGATCAATATTGCGCGAACAATTGGGGCTTTGCACCAAGTAGCCGCCGGCTACCGTTTCCACCGTCGGAGACACATAGCGATACCGCTTGCGCGCGACTAGCGCACGCTCAACGCGCTTGCGATCGAATTCATTCGGCTGCGTGACTGTGTACTTTTCAATCACGCCGTCGGCGACATTTGCGGTTTGCCCTCGCTTGGTTGCTTGCATGGTGTACCTTCTCACGAGCCCTTCGATTCACCTGGTTTCAACCGGCTTCGACCGGAAGGATTTCCTCTTCCAGACAGCCCACAACTTGACGCTCGCTGAACTCGACTAAATAAATCGGTAGCCCGGATTCGGTATGCGTACCGATTTGCACGATTTCACCGCAATTCTCGGCAGCGACCAATAAATCGTCCGCCGGCTTTTTGGGATAGGTGCCATCATTGAAGAGATCAAGTGCTGCCTTCACGCGTTGGCCCCACTGGTACTTCGGTTCGCGCGGTTCCATCATGCCGACTGCCCGGCTTTCTCGTTGGACAAGGTGGACGAATCCGGCTGCACGCTTTCCGAATGCGATTCCGCGGATTCAAGCTCTTTGAACTTCATGCCGACGCGATAACCCGATCTGATGAACTCGACGCCGTAGATGTAAAACTGCTGGAGGAAAGTGCCGATGCTCACGACGTAGCCCTCATCGCCTTTCTTGCAAAGGATTTCACCGATGTCCTTGCCCCGAAAAGTGCCGTCATTGCGCACGGTCCGCCGCGATCGTACCTTGGCGCCATAGCCGAAGGCCGGGGGATCGTTGAGCTCGACGATATCGCTGGATGCCATATCATGTCCTTCGGCTGATGCTGCCGATGGCTATGGTGGAGATTTGCGGAAGCTTCGCTTCCTGTCCGGTTCCGCAGCCGCAGGCGGTTTTTTTCGGGTCTTGAAAAACCAGGCCCGTTTGCGTGGGCGTGTCGGCGAAGTCCATGGTCACCCCGTCGAGCAACAACCGGCTTTCAGCGGGCAAAAAGAATTTCATGCCTTGGGTCTCGTGAATGGCGTCACCGGCGCGCGGTAGGGCCTCCACCGTGAAGTCTCCGCCCAGACCCGAGCAGCCTTCAGCGGTCATGACCAGGCGGAACCCGCTGCCCGGCGATCCTCCCAGGCGCAACATGCGGCGGACGAATTTTTCAGCGGATGGCGTGATTGAAAATTCCATGAAGTTCTCCCGATGGGTGTTGGGTCAGGCGCGTAACTGGTAACGGGGCAGGCTGTCGTCGAAGACAATGGTGTTTTCCACCGGGCACACGGCAACGCATTGCTGGGTGTCATAGTGGCCGAGGCACTCGGTGCACTTTTTCGGATTGATGATGCAAACGCCGTTCTTCGATGAGATGGCGACGTTGGGGCATTCCTGTTCGCAAGCCTGGCAGCCGGTGCATTGCGTATCGATGATTTTCAAGGGCATGTGATTTCCTCCGGGCGCGGCACTTTCATTACCGCTTTGGTTTTTTTGTGATTACGAACTTAGGCGTCATCAGGCTGCGGCCAGGAATGCGCCTTGGCGAATTTGGGCGTCACCGCGCGGTTGATGCGTAAGGGCGCCGGTCTTCACCTTTTCGAGGTAAGCCTTAAACCAGGTGATGGCGGATTTTTCGATGAATTGTCCGGCAAACTCCTCTACGGGCTCAATGCCCGCCTGGGTGAGATCCGCCTTTGGGCAACCGCCAATTTTGGCGACGAATACCGCGTGGCAATCATTGATGGCGCGAATGATGGTCGCGAGGCTATCCTCTTCGCCATAGCCGCCTTGGCAATACAGATCGACGCGGCGATGGCCGACGAATTTGGCGCCGGCGGTGGACAACTCGTAAATCTGGAATTCCTTGGCATGGCCGAAATGCTCGTTCACAAGTCCCGAACCCTTGGTCGCGACGGCAATGAGCAAATGGATGTCGCTGCTTTCACCGGCCAGACCCCGCAGTTCTTCCTGCTTGGCTTCGACCTTGGCTTGCCGTTCCACCTCGACCTTGGATTGATAGGCCTTGCGGGCGTCGGAATCGTACTGGACTTCCATGCCCATGATTTTTTCGGTAGTGAATTCCGCGCTGCGGTCCTCGCCGAGCAGGCCGACCGCGTCGGCACGGCATTGCCGACAATGGCGCATCATGTTCATTTCTCCTTCGCAGGAGTCTTGCAGGGCCTTGAGTTCTTGCGCCGTCGGCCCCCGCTGGCCGGTCATGCCGAATACCGTGCCATGCTCGGGAGCCGAGATCAGCGGCATGATGTTGTGTAGAAAGGCGCCGCGTGATTTCACCGCGCGGTTCACCTCGACCAGGTGCTTGTCATTGACTCCGGGAATCATGACGGAATTCACTTTGCACAAGATGCCGCGTTCGGTCAGCATTTCCAGGCCGAGCATTTGGCGCTCGTGGAGAATGCGCGCGGCCTCGACGCCCGTGTAGCGCTTGTGATTGTAAAAGATCCAGGGGTAGATATACTGTCCGATTTCGGGGTCGACCATATTGATGGTGATGGTGACGTGATCGACTTTGAATTTCGCGATGGTGTCGACGTGATCGGGCAACATGAGCCCATTGGTCGAAAGGCAAAGCTTGATGTCGGGCGCGGTCTTGTAAATCAACTCGAAAGTCTTGAAGGTCTTTTCGGGATTGGCGAGCGGGTCCCCCGGGCCGGCGATTCCGAGCACGGTCATTTGCGGAATAGCAGACGCGACGGCCAGCACTTTCTTAGACGCCTGTTCCGGCGTCAATTTCTCGCTCACCACACCGGGACGCGACTCATTGGCGCAATCGTATTTGCGATTACAATAATTGCACTGGATATTACACGCAGGCGCCACCGCCACGTGCATGCGGGCATAATGATGATGCGCCTCTTCGCTATAGCACGGGTGGTTTTTCACCTTTTCCCAAATCTCGGGAGCCATGTCATTCGGACCCGCTCCCGATCCGCAACTCGATTTACCGCTTCCGCCGGTGGTTCCGCAGCCCTTGTGGTCGGCCATTTGCTGCATCACTTGATCGAGCTTGCCTTGATTCGAGGCGTCAATTGGTAAGAGCTGCATGCGTCGTCCCTCGTGGTGCGAAACTGTGTGATGCGAAACCGTTTTTGCGACGTCGCCTTTGTAGGGAGATATGTGCAACTCCCATGCCATCAGCGGCCGGAAGCGCTTTTAGGAATTTTGCGTCGTTTTAGGAAGAAAATCAGGGTTCAACTTTTTCTTTTCGAACTCCCATGTCGCAATGCTTACAACCCGACAATCATAGGATTTCTGATCCAGATGATTTTGTCCAGATCCCGACAACTCCAGACGTCGATTTGAACCCAGCATGTCTGAATATGAATTCAAATGGCGAATGCCGATTAATCCGCCGTGCACGGGCCCATGGCATAGGTGTTGCTTTCTTGAACCGTGTCAGCATTCATCCCCGCACCTGGGAGTCCGACGTGAACCGACCCATCTATCTCGACTACTCCGCCACAACGCCCGTCGATCCCAGGGTCGTCAAAAAGATGGTTCCGTTTTTTTACGAACGGTTCGGCAACCCCGCCAGCCGCTCGCATAGCTTCGGATGGGACGCCGATGAATCCGTCGAAGCGGCGCGCGCGCAGGTCGCGCGACTGGTGAACGCCGATCCGCGCGAAATCGTCTGGACTTCAGGAGCCACCGAATCCAACAATCTCGCCATCACCGGCGCCGCGCATTTCAACTGCGCCCAAGGCAAGCATCTCGTCACGGTGACCACGGAGCACAAGGCCGTGCTCGACACCATGCGGAACCTGGAACGCGATGGATTCGAAGTCACCTATCTCCGCCCCGAATCTAATGGACTCGTCGATGTGGAAAAGTTCACGGCAGCCTTGCGGCGCGATACCGTCCTCGCCTCGGTCATGCTGGTGAACAATGAAATCGGCGTCATCCAAGACATTCGGGCTTTGGGTTCGATTTGCCGCGAACGCAGCGTGATCTTCCATGTGGACGCGGCGCAAGCCACGGGTAAGGTCGAGATCGATCTGGAAAACCTGCCCGTCGATTTAATGTCTTTTTCGGCGCACAAAACCTATGGGCCCAAGGGCATCGGCGCGCTCTATGTGCGCCGCAAGCCGCGCGTCCGCATCGAAGCGCAAATGCACGGCGGCGGGCATGAACGCGGGATGCGATCGGGTACTTTGCCGACGCATCAAATCGTAGGCATGGGCGAAGCCTTTCAACTGGCCCAGAAGGAAATGGCCGAAGAGAACAAACGCATCCGCGCTTTGCGTGATCGGCTCTGGGCGGGACTCAGCGCCATCGAAGAGACTTATCTGAACGGCGATCTCAAGGCGCGTGTGCCCCACAATCTCAATGTGAGCTTCAATTTCGTCGAAGGCGAATCGCTGATGATGGCCATGAAAGGCATTGCCGTGTCGAGCGGATCCGCCTGCACTTCGGCGAGCCTGGAGCCGTCCTATGTATTGCGCGCGCTGGGACGCCCCGATGAGTTGGCCCATAGCTCCATCCGCTTCACGGTCGGACGCTTCACCACCGAGGCCGAAATCGACGCGACAATCGAACTGGTCACGCGCAACGTGAACAAACTGCGCGATCTTTCCCCGCTGTGGGATATGCACCTCGAAGGCATTGATCTCGGTTCGGTCCAGTGGACCGCCACCCATTAAATAGAAATCACGTTAAAGTTACCCATCGGCGAGGACAACGGAAATGGCATACAGCGACAAGGTTTTAGACCACTACGAAAATCCGCGCAATGTCGGATCTTTCGACAAGCATGATCCCCAGGTCGGCACCGGGATGGTGGGCGCGCCGGCTTGCGGCGACGTGATGAAATTGCATATCAAGGTCGGCCAGGACGGCATCATCGAGGAAGCGCGGTTCAAGACCTATGGCTGCGGCAGCGCCATCGCTTCGAGTTCCCTGGTCACAGAATGGTTGCGGGGAAAGTCCCTCGATCAAGCCCTCACCATTAAGAATACCGACATCGCCGAAGAACTCGCCTTGCCACCAGTGAAAATCCACTGTTCGGTTTTAGCCGAAGACGCCATCAAAGCCGCCATCAACGATTATCTCGCCAAGCAAACCACGGAGGCCCCATGTCATCCTTAGCCGCAGAAGTATCCGTCGTCAAGTCGAGTCCCATCGCGTTCAGCGACGCCGCCGCCATCAAGGTGAACGAATTGATCACCGAAGAAGGCAATCTCAACCTCAACCTGCGCATTTACGTGTCGGGTGGCGGTTGCTCCGGATTCCAATACGGCTTCGCCTTCGAAGAGGCCATCGGTAACGATGACACCGTGATTGAAAAACTGGGTGTGCGCGTGCTGATCGATCCGGCCAGCTTGCAATACCTGCAAGGCGCCGAAGTCGACTTCTACGAAGGCCTCGATGGGTCGCGATTCGTCATCAAGAATCCCAACGCCAAAAGCACCTGCGGCTGCGGCAGCTCCTTTTCCACCACCGAATCCGGAGATTCCAATGTCCATAACGCTGACTCTAAAAGCTGCACGTCGCGTCCAACAAACCCTGGCTAAGCGCGGAGGCGGTCTCGGTGTACGCTTGGGCGTGCGCACGGCGGGCTGTTCGGGCCTATCCTACACGATTGAATTCGCCGATGCCCGGAATCCCGAGGACAGCGAATTCGAAAGCCAGGGCGTCACCCTTTTGATCGATCCGAAAAGCCTACCCTATCTCGCGGGCACGGAATTGGATTTCGTGCGCGAGGGATTAAGCGAGGGCTTCAAGTTCCACAATCCGCAGGCCAAGGCGCAATGCGGTTGCGGGGAAAGTTTTTCCGTATAAAGCGCTTCACGGCGCGGAGATGGGAATATGCAGACGAGTTACTTCGCTCTCTTCCAATTGGAACCACGGTTTGCCTTAGGGATCGGCGATCTGGAAACGGCTTATCGTACCGTGGCGAGCCGGGTTCATCCCGATCGGTTCGCGCAAGCCGAGGCATCTAGCCAAAGGTGGGCTCTCGAATCGGCCACTACGGCCAATGAAGCTTATCATACACTCCGTAAACCACTGACGCGTGCGCGCTATCTTTTGGAAATGCGCGGGGTCGAGACGGGACGTGCCTCCACGCTTTCACCTGCCATGCTGATGGAGCAGATGGATTTGCGCGAGTCGCTGGAAGATGCGCGGGAATCCCGCAATGTCCGCGCGCTCGATGCGCTTGCCGCCCTTGTGAAAAGCCGAGCTGCAGTCTTGAAAGGCTTGCTCGAAATCCAAATCGATACGCATCGCGATGACACCGGCGCCGCCCGTAGCGTAGAAGAATGGCTTTACATCGAGAAACTGATCACCAACATCGAGAACGCGCGCGCGCTCCTGGAGGATTGATGTCCCTGCTCAGCATCTCCGAACCCGGCCACAGCGAAGCCCCGCACCAGCATCGTCTGGCCATCGGCATCGATCTGGGAACCACGAATTCCCTGGTAGCCGTGGTGCGCAACGGAATGCCTATGGTCTTGCACGACGAAGACGGCTTCAAACTTTTGCCTTCGGTGGTGCATTATCTCGGCGAGGGTCGCGTGGTAGTGGGTCATGCGGCGAAAGCGGCGCAGGCTTCTGACCCCTTCAATGCCGTGGCGTCGATCAAAAGATTAATGGGCCGGGGCATGGCCGATCTCTCCGATGCACAGCGCCTCGCCTATCGGTTGCATCATGGATCGCACGGTGGAATTCAAAATGGGTCGCATGCTGGGTTGCCCGCCGAAACGAAGCAGGGTTCGCTTGAAGGACCCAAGCCAGGCTTAGCGGTCGGCGAAGGCATGGTGCGACTGGAAACCCGCGACGGTTTACGCAGCCCGGTCGAAATATCGGCGGAAATTTTGAAGGCCTTGCGCTTGCAGGCCGAGCGGGCTCTGGGCGGTGAATTGGTGGGCGCCGTCATCACCGTTCCCGCTTATTTCGACGAGGCCCAGCGGCAAGCCACCAAGGATGCCGCACGTTTGGCCGGCCTTAATGTGCTGCGGCTTCTGAATGAACCGACTGCGGCGGCGGTGGCCCATGGCATCGAGGGAAAAGGGGAAGGCGTCTTCGCCGTCTATGACTTGGGAGGAGGCACTTTCGACATTTCGGTATTACGTCTTTCGCGCGGAGTTTTCGAAGTGCTTTCCGTCAACGGCGATTCGGCCCTGGGCGGCGATGATTTCGATTTGGCCGTCTACCATTGGATTCTCGGCCAATCCAAACTCGCCGAACCCTCGCCTGCCGATCGATGCAGGCTCATGCAGCAAGCGCGTCAAGCCAAGGAATGCCTGACCACCCATGTGGAAGCGGATCTCTTCGCCCGGCTCAACACGGGATTAATCGTAAACCTCACTCTCACACGCGAAACCCTGGACGCCTTGTCCGCGCCTCTCATCGCCAAAACCCTGATCCCGGTACGCAAAGCCTTGCGCGATGCGGGCCTGGTTATCGATGAGGTTCAAGGCGTGGTCTTGGTGGGTGGCGCCACCCGCATGCCGGCGGTACAACGCGCGGTGGCCGATTGCTTTGGCCGCGCACCCTTGACGGATATCCATCCTGACGAAGCCGTGGCCTTGGGAGCAGCCATTCAGGCCGATTCCCTGGCGGGCAATCACCAGGCCGGTGGCGAGTGGCTGCTACTCGATGTGATTCCGCTTTCCCTCGGCTTGGAAACCATGGGCGGACTCAGCGAAAACATCATCCCGCGCAACAGCACCCTTCCCGTCGCGCGCGCGCAGGACTTCACCACCTTCAAGGACGGGCAGACGGCCATGAGCCTGCATGTGGTGCAAGGCGAGCGTGATCGCGTCGCGGACTGCCGATCCCTGGCGCGGTTCGAATTGCGGGGCATACCGCCCATGGCTGCGGGCGCGGCGCGCATTCGCGTGACCTTTCAAGTCGATGCCGACGGCTTGCTCAACGTGAGCGCCCGTGAACAAAGCACGGGTATCGAAGCCGGGATTGTCGTCAAGCCGTCCTATGGATTGGGCGACGCGAAAATCGCCGCAATGCTCCAGGACTCCCATCGCCATGCCGAGCGCGACGCCAATTTGCGCGCCTTGGGGGAACAGCGGCTAGAAGCGGAGCGCCTGCTGGAATCCATCGCGAGCGCCAGGCGCGCGGACGGAGAGGAATGGCTGAGCGCCGAAGAGCGCGTCGATCTCGAAATGGCCGTAGCCCGACTTAAGCTGGCGATGGGGCAAGACGACACGTCTGAGATACGTAACGCGTCGGATACGTTGAATCGTCTCTGCACGCCCTTTGCCTCGCGGCGCATGGACAAAGCCATTCATCAGGCCCTGCGCGGGCGAGAGCTCATCGATTTCGCCTGAGGTGAAGCATGCCCAAGATTACCGTCATTCCCCACGGAGAATTGTGTCCGCAAGGCGCCGAATTCGAAAGCGTACCCGGAGCGACGCTATGCGATCTCCTGCGCGCCAACGGCGTGGGCATCGAACATGCCTGCGAAAAAGCCTGCGTATGCGCGACTTGCCATGTCCTGATACGCCAGGGATTTTCCTCCCTCCCCTCGGCCGATGAGGATGAGGAAGACCAACTGGGCAAAGCCTGGGGCTTGGAATCCTGCTCGCGCCTGAGCTGCCAGGTGCGCGTGAGCCAGGATGATCTCGTGGTGGAGATTCCGCGCTACTCCCTCAACCTCGCCAGCGAAAGGCATTGAGGCCCCCATGTTAAAGTGGACCGATACCCATGCCATCGCCATCGTTCTCCTGGACGCGCATGCGCAAACCGATCCCCGCACCCTGCGCTTCACCGATTTGCATCGATGGGTCCTGGAACTTCCAGAGTTCCGGGACGACCCGCAGCGCTCCAACGAAAAAATTCTTGAAGCGATACAATCATCGTGGATTGACGAGCAGGATTAACACCATGCCGACACCCGCAATCATCATCAATGACACGACCCTGAGGGACGGGGAACAAAGCGCCGGCGTGGCCTTCACCATCGCCGAAAAAATCGCCATCGCGCGCTCGCTCGACGCCGCGGGCATACCCGAAATGGAAATCGGCATTCCCATCATGGGTGGAGCCGAATGCGAAACCATCCAGGCCATCGTCGATCTCGGTTTGCGTGCGCGCCTGATGGTTTGGGGCCGCATGACGGCTGAAGACCTCGCCGCTTCGATAGGCGCCGCCGCCGACATCATCCATCTCTCCATTCCCGTTTCCGATATTCAAATCCATCACAAGCTCGGAAAAGATCGCACCTGGGTGCTAAGTCATATCAATCGATACGTCCAAGAAGCGCTCGCGGCAGGTTGCGAGGTTTCGGTCGGAGCCGAGGATGCATCGCGGGCTGATCTGGATTTCCTGGTGAAAGCCGCCGAAACCGCGGCGCGGGCGGGCGCGCGACGTTTCCGGTTCGCCGATACCTTGGGCGTAATCGATCCCCGTGGCACCGCGGAACGGATATCCCGATTACGATCCGCCGTCGATATGGAAATCGAAATGCATGCCCACAATGATTTCGGACTGGCCACGGCGAATACGCTGGCGGCCGCGCTCGCGGGCGCGACGCATATCAATACCACGGTCAATGGGCTGGGAGAGCGCGCGGGCAACGCTCCGCTTGAGGAAGCCGTCATGGCTTTGCGGCATCTTTACGGTATCAATACCGGCGTTGACACGCGTTGCTTTCCCGTCTTGTCCGAACTTGTCGCCCGGGCTTCGGGACGCGTGGTCGCCGCGAACAAATGCATCGTCGGCGCCGCCGTCTTCACCCACGAGGCGGGCATTCATGTCGATGGCTTGCTGAAGTATGCCCTGAATTATCAGGGCTTCGATCCGGTTGAAGTCGGGAGGGAACACCGCATGGTGCTCGGCAAACACTCGGGTTCGGGAGCGGTCATGCAAGCCTATGCGCTGTTAGGATTGCCCATCGCCAAGACCCTGGCGAAAACCCTGCTCACACGCATTCGCGAGCATTCCATCGTCGAAAAACGTTCTCCTGACGGCGAAGATCTGATGCGATTTTACCACGAGGCGGTGCGAACCCATTACCAACCCATGCTGTCAGGAGCGATTCCATGAGCTGCGAAATACTTGAGTCCTTGGGCGCCTTGTCTTCGGCCGAAGACTTTTTCGTCACCCTCGAAATCCCCTTCGACCCCGCCGTGATTCACGTCAACCGGCTGCACATCCTAAAACGGTTCAATCAATATTTACGCGCCGCCAATCCCAAGGTTGACGTTCTGCCCCCAGGTGAACAGCGTGAGGCATGTCGCAACCTACTTTTGCGCGCTTACGGCGATTTCATCCGATCCACGCCCGCGACCGAAAAAGTCTTCAAGGTTTTCCAAGACGCGGATGGAGCGCATGTGGGATTGGAAAGTTTGCGCGGCACCTTGCCATCGCGCGGCGCCAAGGCCAACAAAACCGCCAAAGCTTAAATGATTTTCTCTCTCACAACTAATATTCGTTCACAACCGGTTCTCGGACGCACTCATCGGCGTGAACGACTGAAGGTTCTTTTCCCGCCTGTCGCGGCCTAAAACTTTTTCAACTCGATACCCTGTTTGCGCAGGGCATATCCGATTTGTCTGGCGGTAAGCCCCAACAGACGCGCCGCTTTTGCCTGCACCCAACCCGATTTTTCCATGGCCTCCAGAAGCCGCGCGCGATCGACATCGACCCCGCCTTCCTCCGAAGTCGCAGCATCTTGGCCCACCCCCGCCATGACAGTCGTTGTCGTTGGCATCGCTGGTACTGTAGGGATCGCGGGAATCGTATGGCTTGTCGGAGTCGTTCGACTAATTGAAACCACCGGAATCGTTTCGCTGGGAACAGCATGTACAGCCGGGGAATGGTTTCCAATCATCGGGACTTTTTCACTGGAGGATAAATCCGAAACATTACGCCAGAGAACAGCCGACATGCATTCATCGTGCCGGCAAGAGAAATCGTCAGCCATGATGCATTCGCCCTGGGCCAGGGTGGCCGTCCGACGCACACAGTTCTCCAGCTCACGCACGTTGCCCGGAAAATAACAGGAGGTCAACAAATTCATCGCGCCATTCGACAGCGAAAGATGCGTGCCATGCTCGGTATTGAACCGAGTGAGAAATTCGCCCGCCAAAAGGGGAATATCGCCTTTGCGATCGCGCAACGCAGGCAGGAAAATGGGCACGACATTCACGCGGTAATACAAATCCGATCGGAAGGATCCTTTCGCAACCATCTCCTCGAGATTGCGGTTGGTGGCCGCGACCACGCGCACATCGACCTTGATGGTCTGACTGCCGCCCAGCCTTTCGAATTCCCCCAATTGCAATACCCGTAATAACTTGGCTTGAAATCCGGGTGAGATCTCGCCGATCTCATCGAGAAAAAGCGTGCCGTGATCGGCCATTTCAAAGCGCCCCTTACGCTGAGTGGCTGCGCCAGTGAATGATCCTTTTTCGTGACCGAACAATTCGGACTCGAGCACGCTTTCCGCCAGGGCCGCGCAATTCACGGCGATGAAAGGAGCTCCGCTACGAGGGGATAATTGATGCAGCGCATCGGCGAACATTTCCTTGCCGGTTCCGGATTCGCCGCGCAGGAGAACCGGAGAATTGGTGCGGGCGACACGTCTCACCTTTTGGAGCACTGCGCTGATAGCCTGAGTCGTCCCGATGATGGTCGAGGGCCCAGTGAAAACCTTATCCGATGGCACGGCATGCTCGATGGTTTTTTCCAATCGCCTTTGCTCGTCCATGAGCCTTTCGCGATCGCGGGTGATGAGGCGTTGCAAATGCACGGTTTGTCCCAACAAATTGGCGATCATGCTCAAAAACCGGACGTCCTCGTCCAAAGTGTATTTCGCGTCTTTTTCGTATTCGCGTTCGATAGTGAGTGTGCCCATCACCTTGCCGCGATCCTTGATGGGTACGCCGATGAACGATCCGTCGTCCGCCGACTGCCCCCACTCCGAAAAATCCCAATTCTCAAAAAGCGGATCGCCACGCATGCTCTCAATGACCAAGGGCATTTTCGTCACCACGATGCGACCGATGGCTTGTTCCGGCAGTCTTTCAAAATACTTCTTGGCCGTGGCCTCGCTCCAACCCGAACCCACCACGATTTCCGGCGAGCCACGCTCGTCCAAAAGCGCAATCAACCCATGTCGCATGTCGAGAAAACTCGACAACAGTTGTAGCACTCCCGACAATGTGCTTTCGAGGCGTGCGGGAATATTGAGAATCTTGGAGATTTCATACACGCCGAACAGGGCTACATCAGATCGGCGCATAATATCATAGTGGTGCAATAACTATGCCCGCCTCGACTCAATATTTGCCCCATCCAATCGCATTAGGCTGACGATTCGACTAGGAAAATCAAGACGCGGAATACTTATGTCCCAAACTGTCGTTTTTTGTCGGCCAATATAATCCCACATTGTTGACAACACGAATCGCGCGTATTTACGAAAAGAATTTGCACGCCAAACACGGCAAGTAAATCCCATGGCATGACCAAACGTGGCGGACCATTCGTGAAAAGGTTACGGGCTCTCAGATCGATTGGCACGGCCATTGCACTATTTCAGCAACGCACCGATTGGCTGTTCAATTCCATATCAAGGAGAAAGTCCGTGTCAACTTTACGACACCTTTCCCGTTACGGGACAAGGATATTCAATAGACCTTTGCGGCTCTTGACATCGTTATATACCCAAGTATATTTTTCCGTTATGAACTTAAATATACAGCGAATCGGATGGGCTCGAGTGGCAGCCACCTTCCCAGCGCTTTGCGGAACTCTGGTCCTATTTTCAACTAGCTGGGCCGGACCCAAATTGACTTTTGACGACGGAAAAAAATCCCTGGAAATCATGCAAGCCTATCAGGTGTGGGGCGTCGCCACCCTGGATCCGAAAAACGTGCCCGTGCCCGATGCCCGCGCCGATCTGTATCTGCGCACCGCTCGGCTGGGCCTGAAAGGCATGGCCTACCCGGACTTGGATTATTTGGTTTGGTTCGCCTACGACAATATCGGCAAAGATCCCATTACGGGTTCCATGGGCGCGCCGCAAGCCATGCCCAATACCGTTTTCCAAGCGCTTGACGCTTATTTCACCTATCACCTCGACTCCACTTGGGCCAATGTGACCTTTGGGTTATTTCGTCCCCAAGTCGGCACCGAATTCATAACGAGTGAAAGCGTCTTGCCTTCCTTGGACAAAGCCCTGACCCATTATTATGTCCGGGATCAACTCGACAGCCGTACCAGTGGGCGCGAAACCGGGATTAACCTCGGAGGCTGGAGGGCGGATACGACTGATAAATACGCCTTCGGCTACAACTTCGGAATCTTTGACGCGGCCCAGGAAAAAGTAACGACCGTCGCAGCGGGTTCCTTGCAGTGGTCCCCGCTGTTAACGGGGAAAATCAGCGGCACCTGGGGCGACCCGGAAAACAAGGATTACAAACTTTCCACCGAACCGAATTCCTTCGGCAAGCGCACGGGCGTTACCGTGGCGGCCTTCGCCAGTTGGCAAGGGAAAACGGATGAGAAGCTCGACACCACGCAAACGAATCCCTATATCGGCGGGTTTGCGAAAAACAGCGTGATGGGATCGAGCCTGCTCTTGAATTGGTTGGGCCTGGAATTGGATGCGGAATGGGATTTGCTGTACCGCGAATTTTCCGACGGCTTTCCCGCGCTTTACGCCGCGACCAAGAAAAATACGACCTATGTCAAGAGCACCGCAGTTGAAGATCAAGTTTGGCACGTGCGGGGCGGATACAGTTTCCTGATCCTGAAAACCCAATTTGTGGAGCCGACCCTCATGTACAGTCGATTCGATGGCGAAAAAAGCGATCCGACCAATAGCGGCGGCAGCGACAAGGTACTCGACGCGGGCCTCAATTGGTACGTGCAGAAAAACAATTTGAAGATCACGTTGCATTATGTCAAACAGGACGGCGACGCCAAATCCTTGTTCACGCAAGGGGCCAATAAAAAAGGCGAATTGAAACAGCGCAATGATTATTTGGCCGTCGGTTTCGTGGTGGGCATATTAGGAAAAATCACATGAACCACATGAATAGCATGGGTGAAATGAAACGCCGTCGCTTACGGCCGTTCGCGTTAATTCTCCTGGTCTTAGCCTGGAACGCGTATTCGCAAATCACCGTCGCCGTGGCTGCCAACGTGCAATTCGCCATGGAAGAGTTGAAAACCGAATTCAAAAAATCGACCGGCATCGATGTCAAAACAAGTTATGGCGCATCAGGAAGTTTCTGTACCCAGATCAAGAATGGCGCTCCTTTCGATGTTTTCATTTCCGCCGACATGGACTTTCCCGATTCGCTTTACAAATGGGGCTTTGCCAAGGAAAAGCCCAAACCCTATGCCTATGGCAAGTTGGTGCTGTGGACGCTCAAGGATTTTGATCTCGATAAGGGCTTATCAGTTTTGTCCGATTCCGGCGTGGCGAAAATCGCGCTACCCGATCCCAAGCGCGCGCCTTATGGTCGCGAAGCCGCAAAGGCAATGAAAAAATCCGGGCTCTATGACAAGATTGAATCGAAGCTGGTGTATGGCGAAAACATTTCCCAAGTGTCGCAGTATATACTCACCGGCAACGTGGACATCGGCTTCAATGCCAAATCCATAGTCTTGGCTGGAGAAGTGGCGGGCAAGGGAAAGTGGAAGGAAGTCGACAGCACGCTTTACGACAAAATCGCTCAGGGGGCCGTGATATGCAAGTACGGCCTGGAAAACAATCCAAGCCTTTCGCAACGCTTCTACGAATTTTTATTTTCGGATTCCGCGCATGCCATTTTTCTCCGTTATGGATACGTATTGCCATGAAACTCCGGTCATAGCGAGAAAGGCGGCGCAGGACATTGCATTCTATCGATTTCGGACCTTTATGGCTGACTCTGCGCATCGCGCTTATCTCCACCGCGATCCTATTCTGCATTTGCTTGCCCTTAGCATTTAAACTAACGCAATCGCGTCCGTGGCTGCGTTATCCCATGCAAGCAATGGCTAATCTTCCCTTGGTTTTGCCGCCTACCGTGCTCGGTTTTTATCTGCTTTTGCTTTTCAGTCCCGAACGGTTGCCTGGCGCTTGGGTGAAGGCGGTTTTTCACGTGACCCTGGCTTTTTCCCAACCGGGTTTGGTCGTGGCTTCCATTATCTTTAGTTTGCCGTTCATGATTAATCCCATGATTTCGGGATTCGAAAGTTTGCCGCGCGTCCTGACCGAAGAGGCCACCATGGACGGTGCGACTCCGTGGCAAATTATGGCGCACGTACTGATTCCAAACATGCGGCCCGCGCTCATGGCCGGCATCGTCTTGACCTTTTGCCACACTTTGGGCGAATTCGGCGTGGCCCTGATGGTCGGCGGAAAAATTCCCGGCAAAACCGTTTTAGCTTCCATGGCCGTTTACGATGAAGTGGAATCGCTCCACTATGGCGCCGCACACGTGTATTCCGGGATTTTATGTGTATTGGCGCTGTGCTGTTTGTTGACGATATTTTTACTGAATAGGAAAGGGCATCGCGCCTTATAGTGCTCTTCACCTCCGAGGTCTCATGGTAAAATCAAAACAACTGCAAGCCGTGGGCCAGTTGTGGCTGAGCCGAGATGGCGAAAATGTCCTGGGCGATTCGCGCATCGCCTTGCTGGAGCAAATCGCGGCCACGGGTTCCATCACCCAGGCAGGCATGGCCGTGGGCATCAGTTATCGCACGGCTTGGCTGGCTGTGAATCAGCTCAATCAAATTTCCGACGAGCCCCTGGTGGAAAGCAGCACGGGCGGAAAAAGCGGCGGCGGCGCGCGTCTGACGGCCCATGGAGCGAATTGGGTGAAGGTGTATCGCGCCTTGCAGCAAGAACACGAACAATACCTGAATCGACTCCGCGAGGGAATTCGTGATTTCGATCGCTTTCTGCAATTGACCCGCAAAATGTCGCTCAAAACCAGCGCGCGCAACCAGGTTTTCGGAACTGTGGAGAAAATCAGCAAAACCGAATTAACGGCGACTGTGTCTTTGCGCCTCAAAGGCGGCGATAAAATCTTTTCCGAAATCACCCTGGAAGGCCTGGAAAGCCTGGGCTTGCGCGTAGGCGAAGTGGCTTACGCCCTGATCAAAGCCAATTGGATATCGCTGACGCCGATTTCTCCCCGGCCAAAATCCGGACGGAAAAAATCCGCGCTGGAAAATGCGCTCCGGGGAAAAGTGATGGACTTGAAAGCGGGAAAAGATCGAGTGGAGGCTGTATTGCAACTCGTAAGCGGACATCCCTTAGTCGCGGTCGTGCCTGCGAAAACGAGCAAGACCATGGGTCTCACCGCGGGCGATGTCGTCGATGCTCGCATCGCGCCCTCAGATATTATCTTGGGCGTTGCGCGGTAAAACAAGAATCCAGGGGAAAGGATTTGAAGATGTCCACCGATGTAAAAACCGCCCGCCTTGCGGGTATCTTTTATTTGGTTTGCTTCCTAACGGGAACCTACGCTGAGTTTTTCGTCCGCCACAAACTTACGGTAGCCGGCGACGCCGTTGCGACCGCGAAAAACATTCTGGCGTCCGAATCCGTATTCCGGATCGGGTTCGTAGCCGATCTCGTCGCCCAGGCGTCGTATTTCCTGACTGTACTGACACTGTATGGTTTTCTAAAAGAGGTCCATCTCACGCTGGCCCGTTTCTGCCTCGGCTGGGTGGCGATAAGCACAGCCGTCACCAGCCTAAATATGTTGAATCATTTCGCGGTGTTGATCCTGTTGGGCGGGTCCGACTATTTAAATGTTTTCACTGCGGGGCAAATCGACGCCTTGGCGCTGTTCTTCCTGAACCTTCACCAATACGGTTATACGCTCGCGGAAATATTTTACGGCGGTTGGCTGCTTCCCTTCGGGTATCTCCTGATCAAATCCCCCCGCTTTCCAAGTATCATCGGCATATTTGTGATTACTGCCGGATGCGGGTACCTGGTCGATTTTACCGTTCAGTTCCTTAGGCCCAGGGCCGTCGAATCAGTTTCGCCCATCGCCCTGGTTCCGGCGATATTCGGGGAGTTCGCGTTATTGTTATGGCTTCTGATCCGGGGCGTGAAAACCCCTTCGACACAGGGCGTTTAGCTTCTATGCAAAATGTCTTTCGATTTACCTATGCACTGTACCGGGAGGCAAATGAAACTCACTCAACTTTTATCCCGATTATTCGGCTTGACCTTACTTGCTGTTCCGACGCAGGCCGGCTCGATTATTTTCCACGATGACTTTGACAATTATTCCACAACTAAAAGCCATTTCGGTGATACGACGCAATATAAACTGGTGACCGACTCCGGTCGATCCGCCATAAAAGTCCAGGTCTTGGACAGTACCAAGGCCATATATCTCAGTTACCCACTCCCCTTGGATTCCGTACGCGGAAGCGTCATCCAAATCACAGCCACAACCCGCGCCCAGGATCTGACACGAAAATCCAATCCTTGGACCGGCGTCAAGGTGATGGTTTCGGTCAAGCGCGCCGACGGTACGGCGGACAATCCACAATGCCGATGGCCGGACTCTCTCAAGGCTTATGGCTGGCAAAGCGGATCCATGATTGTGACGATTCCCGACAGCGCCATCCAAGCCAACCTCGTCCTAGGATTGGAAGTTGTCGCCGGCACGGTGCTGTTCGACAGTTTGCGCGTGGAACGAATCGGATCGGTGAAACAACCTCCGGCCCGCACCGCCGGGATTCCCATTCCCCACGCCTTCGGACCAGCGAATTCACGCGGCGCCATGATTGGCGTTCCCGCCGATAGCGCAGCTCTCGTTAACTTCGGAACCAATTGGAAAGGAAATTTTTTGCGTTGGCAAATGAATGGACCCTACGGGTTGGCGTTTGTCCTCAACCAAACAAATTACGAGACATTGCTACAATCGGAATTCGGGTATCTCGACAAGGCCCTGCCTATTTGCCGCGCCAATGGGATTCGCGTCATCATCGACATGCACCAGATGTCGACCGGTTTATTCTTGGGGACTGCGCAGCAAAGCCTCCTCATCGCCACGTGGAAGCGTATCGTCCAACGCTATGGGGGAAATCCCGCAGTGGCCGGATACGATCTTGCCAACGAACCTAACGAGGCCACTTGGAACAATGGCGCGCTGCTTTGGAATGAACTCGTGGACACCTTGTGTCGCGTCATTCGGTCGGTGGATCCCATCACGCCTATCGTGGTGGAGCCCGTGAATGGGGATGTTGCACGCTTTGTGCAAACCATCCCAGCAGGTTCCATCCGAGGTTGGGATATTGCGAACCTGGTATATTCCTTCCACTTTTACCAACCCGCCACGCTCACCGCTCAAGGCGTTGATGCCACGAGCCGACCGATAGGCGCCGTTTATCCAGCCACCATCGATGGCATCGCTTACGATTCCATCATGCTCCGCCAGGCCATGCAGCCCGCCGTGGACTTCCAAAATCGCTATCGCCTGCCTATCTACGTGGGCGAGTTTTCCTGCATCCGCTGGGCGCCCCAACATAGCGCCCTGCACTGGCTCACCGATGTCACGAACATCTTGGAATCACAAGGTTGGGATTGGACCTACCATGCTTACCGGGAATACCAAGGCTGGAGCGTGGAATATTCCGATTCCTTGGCGGACATGCGTTCCAATCTGAATACGGATCGCAAAGCATTGCTGCTGGGATGGTATGCGAAAAACACGAATCCCTATACGGCCATCAAACGGATTATGGCCCCGTCTTTCCAAGCGCGCGAACTCAAATGGCATAGAATTGGAGTCCATCAGGTTTTGGTGGAAGGCATTCCGGAAGGTTCCCAATTGGAAATCCGTCGTCCGAATGGAACTACGCTGGGAAATTTTCCTGCGGGTGCAAATTTTTTCACCTTCAACGCCGGAGTATACTGGTACCGTGTTACCGGCCGCGTTTCCACGGCCTGGCTCGTGATGCCAATTATCCCGTAATCATGCACGGCTAGAATTTCTCGATTACCGTCGGTCCGGTGAACTGGGCCCCGGCAGCGCCGAAACTAAGCGGAGGGACTACGCCGGGAGGATTCGCGCGAGAGCCCTTTCGAAACTTAGCTCCACCGCCTCGGGCAAATCGAATCCGCCCATGGCCTCCAGGGACGCGAAGCCCTGGACCAGGGCACGTAACGCGCGCAGCAGGTGGACGAATTCAGTTTTGGAAAGTCCCATGGGCTTAAGCACAGCCTCAAACGGTTTCAGGGCCCGCTGCAGGGCCGCCCAGACGCCGGGACGTTTCCGCGCGAGCTTAAACAGGGTGCGCGCCATGCGCTCCAGCCCCGCGCGTCCGGAATGGCCCATGGCGGCTTCGCCCGAGCGGGCGGTGAACAGCTCCAAGGCTTCGAGTTGCATCAAGCGGCGCAGCGCATCGAGGCTCGCGATGTGGTTGTAGAGGGAAGGGGGCTTCACTCCCAGGTGGGCGGCGAGAACGGAAAGCGTCAAGGACTCGCAGCCATCGCGATCGGCGAGAAGAACGGCCTCGCGCACCACGCTGGCGCGATCCAAAGAATGACGGATCATCGAGTTGCCTTTGCTGGTACAGGTTCTGTCGAAGCTGGGAGGGACGGTGCGAGACCTGTCCGCGTGGGGATTGTGGCCGGCATCGGGAAAATCGGGGTCGCGTGATCCGAACATAATGAGGGTGGGGCGGCGGACCTGTTCCAAGCGCGCTTCGCAGGCGGTCGCCGTGGTGTGACCCATGGCGCGGAGGCTTGCGAGACGGCCGGGCTCCTTCATGTTGGCGCGTACAGCCTCGACGCGCGCGGACAGGTCGGATGGCGGGTGGACTGGAAACAGCGATTTGTAGTAGCTGGCCCACACGACGGAGGCGCCGGTGTAGGAGTGTCCGATGAGAACCACCGGCGTCTCAGGAGAAAGCGAATCCGCCAGGGCCAGCGCGTACTGCGCCATGGCCTCGCGCGAGACATCCTTGAAAGTCACGTCGGATCGGCCTTGGCTGCGCAGGTCGAGGACCGCGACGCGGTAGCCTTTGGCGACCAGCGCTGCGGCGAAGCCGTTCCAGTTCTCGCGCAAATCGCCCATGCCGGGCATCCCGATCACGAGCGGCCCTTTGTCACCGTGAAGATTCCAGGCGACGCGCCCCTGGGACCGTTGCAGGAATTGGACCTCGGGCTTCGTGGTCAAAGGGGCGTTCCGGATCGGAGGGGGTAGCGGAGGACCCCGCAGGATATAATACGCCCGAAGGGCGTATTATATTCGAGGAGGCCGAAGCGAGGGGGAAACCTCCCCCGCCAAGATTGATAGGGAATCGATGCCAAGGATGGAAAAACCCTGAGGTAACTTGAACGTTACCCAGCTTGATCGATCTTGAACCGTTTCAGGCGTAAACTGTTTCCCATGACGAACAAACTGGAAAGTCCCATCGCGGCGCCGGCCAACACCGGATTGAGGCTGAATCCCAGTGACGGTTCCAACGCGCCCGCGGCCACGGGAATCAGGACCGCATTGTAGGCGAAGGCCCAGAACAAATTCAACCGGATGGTGGCCAGAACCTTGCGCGCCAATGCGATGGACTGCGGCAAGCGGCGCAAATCCTTCGCCAGTAAAAGAACATCCCCGGACTCGATCGCAACGTCCGCGCCTTGACCCAGGGCCAAACCCACGTCCGCAGCCGCCAAGGCCGGGGCGTCATTGATGCCGTCTCCGGCGAAAGCGACGCGCACCTTTCCCACGGAGGACTTCGGCGACGATGAAGAACCGCCCGCAATCGTCGACGCGGGCCCGACCGAGGCATTCCCCTGAAGCTCACGGATCACGGCGGCTTTTTTCTCCGGAGACAATCCGAAATGCACTTGCTTGATGCCCAGCGAAGCGGCCGTCGCCAAGGCCGGAGCGCTTTGATCGCCGGTTAACATGACAGGCGCCACACCCAGAACGTCCAACATCTGCACCATCTCCGCGGCTTCCGGTTTGGCCGGATCCGCAATGCCGAAAAACGCCGCCGCTTGCCCGTTGCGCGCCAGGTAAATGCATCCGCCCCCGGTTGCCTGGACGCCCTCCGCGTCCGGGACGAATCCGGAAATGTCTATTCCCGACCGGGTCATGAATGACTCCGAACCCAGTAGCAAGGTTGTTCCCGCGATTTCACCGGAGACGCCTTGACCTGGATGGGCTTGGAAATGGTCGACGACGAAAATTCCGCATGGGTTTGGCGATCCGACTTCGCCCGACGGAGATCTATCCTCTGCGCCCGCCTTGGCAGGCCCCTGGCGGGAAAATGCCACCAGGGCTTTGGCGATGGGATGTTCGCTGCGCGACTCGAGCGCCGCCGCCAGCGCGGCGGTTTTACCGGCGTCATGTCCGGGAGCCGAGCAGAACAGGGTCACTTGCATGTTACCCTGCGTCAGCGTCCCGGTCTTGTCCAGGCAAAGGTACCGTGCCTCGGCCAGCGCTTGCAGTGCCGCCCCGTGACGCACCACCAAGCCCAGCTCCGCGGCCTTTCCCGTGCCCGCCAGGATGGCCGTCGGCGTGGCCAATCCCATGGCGCAAGGGCAGGCGATGACCAGTACGGCGACGGCATGGATCAAACCCGCCGACAACGCGTGTTCGCGGGCCAAGAACATCCAGGCCAACAGGGTAACCAGGGCGATACCCAAAACCACGGGGGTGAAGACGGCGACCAGTTTGTCGGCGACGTCCTGTACGGGCGGCTTGGAAGCCTGGGCTTCCTCCACTTGCGCCACGATGCGGGCCAGCACGGTATCGGATCCGACGCGCTCGGCGCGAAAGGTGAAAAAGCCGTTCCCGTTCAAAGTTCCGCCCACCACGCGGTCTCCCGCCCGCCGCGCTTTGGTGCCAGGCTCGCCGGTCAGCATGCTTTCGTCCACCCGGCTTTCTCCGGAAACCACGACCCCGTCGACCGGCAGCCTTTCCCCGGGCCGCACGCAGATTTCATCCCCCGGGACCAGGGCGTCGATGTCCGTATCGGCCTCGACTCCGTTCCGTAACACGCGCGCTACGTGGGGCCGCAACTCCAGGAGTCGCCGGATGGCTTCGCCGGATTTTCCGCGCGCCTTGGCTTCCAGGAACCGTCCCACCAGCACCAAAGCGATGACCACGGCCGACGCCTCGAAATACACTTGCCGGGAGCCCTCCGGCAGCGCCGTAGGGATCAAGGTCGCCACCGCGCTGTATAAATAAGCCGCCCAGGTACCGATCATGACCAGCGAGTTCATGTCCGGAGTGCGATCCAACAGCGCCCGCCATCCGCTGCGGAATATTCCCCGGCCGGGACCCAGCATCACGGGCGTGGCCAGGAACATGAGGATCAGATTCCAGAAACCCTCCGAGGGATTGAGGCGCATTTCCGCCGCCATCAGGGAGGGAAACATCATGGGCCCCATCGCGAGGAACAAAAGCGGAACTCCGAAAATCAACGCGACCGATATGCGGCCTTTAAGCTCGGTCAATTCCCTCTCCGCGTCCACGCGGCCATCCTTCAATGCCACCGCCGTGTAACCGGCCGTTCCTACCTGACGGAACAGGGCCTCCCGATCCGTCCGCGCGGGATCAAACCGCACGTCGGCTTGGCGGGTGGCGAGATTCACGCGCGCGGCGGTGACGCCCGGCACCTTGCGCAAGGATCGTTCCACGCGTCCGACGCAATTGGCGCAGGTCATACCTTCCACGCCGAAGCGCGCATGCCCGGCCTCAGCGGTACTTGAGGACACCCATCAACTCCGCGACGATTTCCTGCCCGTCTCCGCGCGTCTGGGCCGTGGCCACGTGGTTGCGCAGATGTCCTTCCAACACCACGTCCCGGGCCTTATCCAGCGCGCCCATCACGGCCTTCAATTGGCGCATCACGTCCACGCAGTAGACATCCCCTTCCCCGAGCATGCGCAGAACGCCTTCCAGGTGGCCCTTGGCCACGGCGAGACGCTTGGCCGCCGACTCCCGGGCATCCGACGGCATGCAAAGGTGTATCCCCTTGCCCTGGGTCATGTGCGCAGGGCTCATGCTCGCATGCCTCATGCGCGCTTCCAAAGTGAAGCCTTATAGCCCTCTTCCGCCACTGCGGCCTGCACATCGGCGAGAGAAACCTCCCCGTCCACGCGCGCCCAGCCTTTTTCCAGGGATACCTCGGCGGACCGTGCGCCCGCCACCCCCCGTAACGCTTGAGTTACGGCATGGACGCAATGTCCGCAAGTCATTCCTTCAATCCGCAATTCCATTGTTGCTCCTTCCTTTCTGAGCATACCCTACCCCCCTGGGGAGGGTAATGGACAATATACGGTTTGGCGGGTTGAAATGCAAAGTTCCGGACGGCGACTTGCCGCAATTACCAAAAAGACTTATTTCCAGATCAGAGATTGCCATGTTCGATCATTTCATGCATGATACTATGCCCATCTGGATCCTGATATCCGGGCTGTTTCCGGTATTTTTAATCGGAATGGTGGTCAGGGCCTTTTTGCATTTGCGTCGGCTCCGCCGCCTGGTCGAGAACCTGCCCATGCCCTCCGCGCCCCTGCACGTGAGGACGCGCGAGGAGGATTGGGTCCCCTCGCCCTGAGTCAGCCCTTGGCCCAAGCCGCCACCAGGCTACTCGGCGGTTTCCACGCCGGCGTCAGGATGGCTACTTCTCCCCTGCTGGAACTCCCCAACGTCGAGCAAGGCATGCGGTATCCGGAGTTCAGCAATGTGAAAGAGGGTTGGAAATAAACGGATTCCGGTAAGCGCCATACTGCATCCCCCAACCCATGCTCACCAAATTCCGCCAGCGTTATGCCGCCAGGGATTTTTTCTCCGGGACCGTGAATCGCAACGAATCGAAGCCGCGTGAGGGAAACAATTCTTCATCGTAAGCTGACAGAAACCAAAGGGCAAGCGGGTAACCGGGATTATCATGCGCTTCGCCGCGGACCATGATCCGTCCTACGATTCGATTCGCCGGAACGTGCAAGGAATCCAACCGTAACCACGGAGCTACCGCCACGGTCCGGGCCTTTGGCCAAGCGTAATTATTAACGTCAAAGCAAACGCGCGCCTGCCATTTCACGAGGTCACGATATTCAAAACAAGGATTTTCCTGGTTGCCCGGCAATTCCATAAAGTCCATTTTTATCGCCAAGCTTCGGAATATATCCGGACGCAACTCCCTGGAATCGGCAATGAATTGATGGGCATCGCCGGGAACATCGGATATGGATAACCGCCCACCGGCCAATCCCCCCAGGACCCCGCCGGTAATTCCGCCCACGACCCCCGCAGGAATTTGGCCCTGCGAAAACGAAAATATCAGGGAGATGGGGACAGTCGCCAAAAGTTTACAATATCGTGACGTGAATCGCATCACGGCATATCCTTAAACAAACCGCCGAGACTGACGTAAAACGCAATTCCATTTCCGGAAAACTCGGGACGATGGGATCCGAACGGCGCCTGCAGCCAATCCAGCGTGAAACGCACGTAAAAACCCGAGGGGTCCTTCTTGAAGCCGATGCTGCGTTCGCGTGGCCAATTCACATCGGCGCTGAGCCCAGCCAAAGGTCTTCCAAGACATGCCGCAACGCCGCCACATCCGACCAAGCCTTCCACTTTCCGCGCAGAAAGGAGAAAAGCACGAACTCGTCCCCATAAAAAAACAAAGGCGCTCTCCCATCCTTAAATCCGGGGCGCGTCGCATTCATGAGCGAGTCCACTGCGACGAACCGGTCCGCATCGATCAAGCGGGCCATGGCCACGCGGATTTTCGCGCTTTCGGCCGATAGGGCCGACGCCGCGAAGAGGCTCAATCGCCATGAGCGCGTCATTTTCGGGAAGCTTGCGCACGTTTCCAGCGCAAGGGGTGGGTATCCCGCCATAAAGTCCAGAGGTAGGTTACGAATATCACAAATATAAATACCGAGTCGCCTTGCCACGTCTGGACCAGAGGCCGCTTTCCGCCTTTCAGAACGAAGAGCGCCAGGATGGACAGGTGCACGATATAGGCGTCCAAACTGTGCCGACCCAACGGCAATAAAAAACGCGCGGCGCCATCCAGCCAGGGACGAAGAAGGGAGAGCAAGCCATAGACCAGGACGATGATCGACGCGATCATGGGAACCAATAGGGGCCGCAAGTTGTAATACGGAATGGTTTTTTCGACGCGCAGGGCGCCGGTTCCGCTGACGATGGCGCGCACGGTATCGTAACGGCCCAGGGGATAGTTGAAGATTTCCGCGAATCCGAATTTCAAGGTGAGCGACAAAAGCGTTCCCGCAGCGACCGTTGCGAGCAGGAGGTGCATCCATTTCCGCCGAGACTCCAGGGCGCAAACTCCCAGGGCGCCTAAAGCGGCGAAAGGCAATAGAGGCAACAACGGGCTATTCCCGGCATTGATCATGAACCAGCGCAACCCGGCATGGTCCAACAGGAAATGCGTACCCAACAGCACCGCGACGAATAGGCCAAGGACCGGAACCGGCTTCCTCAAACTGACCAGCGGCGATAGGATGAAGATGGTGTATCCGATGGTGGCGAGAATGCCGCTCAATACTAACGCGTCGGGCGGATGAAAGCCTTCCTCCAGGGTGTAGAACAGGCAGGAAGTGACCCACAAAGCCAGCGCGCGCAATCCTTGTTTGCGAATCCAAGTCCATCGTCCCCGCGCCCGCGCGGACATCCAGGATCGACGTAAGGAGGCGCCCACTAAAATCAGGAACAACGAGGCGGTAAGCGGTTCGATCAGCAGCGAAAAGCGGCACCACTCGCGGCGCGCGTCCCAGGCGATGAGGCGCGAGGTATGGGACGCCATCATCAAGAGGACGGCGATGGCGCGCAGTCCGTCCATGGCGGTGTCGCGCCGACCTTTAGAAGTGGTTTTCCCTGTTTCGTTTGCGATGGGGGAGCCCGGATCCGACGGGGACGCGGCTTCGCCGGAATTTTCGTTCATGTCCGGGAATTTAGCATTTGGGGAGCGCCATCTCCGCAAGTCCGAAATCCGGGCCTAAAAGGCTTCCGCTTTTCCGGAGCGCAGGAAACGCGCGATGCCCGACAGGTATTCGCGGGAGTTGGCGTACCGCGTGAAGCCCCATTTGCGGATGCCGGTCTCGATCACGGGCAGGTTCAGCGTGTCGCCGGGATGGAGATCGTTCAAGGAAATTCCGGCATTGTGTTTTTGCAGCAGCCAGAAGGGGATTTCCCTTTCCTGCGCCCAACCCCAAAGGTTCATGCCTTTTTCGACCCGTACCGGCTCGGTTACGGAAACGTAGTAGTTACTGTAGAAGTCTTCTTCGATGGCGCGATAGTACTCTTCCCTACGCTTGATGAATTCCTTGGACTTGTCCTCGCTGAGCGGAATGCGGACCTTGCGTCCCATCCGGATGTCCTTGGAGGACCGGATGCCGTTCAGACGCCGCAGGGCGGATTCGGAAACCCCTCCCCATTCCGCGTAATGGGACAAGGTCTCCTCGGTGCCGACCTGAATGGTCAGCATGCCGGCCGAAAAAGTATAACCCAGGTTATAGATCGACGCATTGAACCGATCGAGCGGATGAGCCAAACGATCCAAATCGGAGGATTGCAGCGCCAAGGTCGAATCCACCAAGCGGGGACCTTCCTGGACGCTTGCATGTGGCCCGGAGGGCGACGGTGATGGGATGGTTGCCCCTGAACCGGCGGTGGCGGAGGCAGGCGCGGGACCGGCAGAGGTGGAAGCGGAAGCAGGTGCGGTTGTCGAGGCAGTCGGCGCAGAAGCAGGCGCGGTTCTCGTTGTTGTCGTCGCCGAGGCGGGTATGGCAGCGACGGCTGGAATTTTGGCCGCAACTGGAGTTGGCGGGGAAGCCGCCGCCGAAGTTTTTTTAACCGGTGGTTGCTCCGCGAGCCGCGGGGCCGAAGTCTCCGACGGTTTGGGGACGGGAAGCGCGGCTTTCGCCAAACCGGTATCGGAGTGAAATGCGGTTTGCAATGCCGGTGCCTTCACGCCGTCCCGGTCGGGAGGCAGATCCGGGGATGCGGATATTTTCGGAGCGATGGCTTTCTCCTCAGCGGCGGCCACCCGGATGACATCGGGATTGGAGGCGGGAGACCCGGCTTGCGATCCGGCGGGAGCCAAGACCGGTTCGGCTTTTGCGGACGCGACGGGAGCCGCCGCAGGCCTTCCGGACGAGGTAACATTCCGGTTACTGGAAGGCACGGGGCCTTGCGCTGCGTATCGCGCGGAGTCCGCAGGCGCGCCGGGTTTCCGTGCTTCGGGGAGGTTCCCGACCTTGTCCTGCGGGGCGGCCAATGCCGGCGCGGCCATGGCCACGCTCGCCGACTCCGCCGTCTTCTTCGCTTTGGTCGAAGCAAGGGTTCCACCCATGCCGAGCTTGGCGGCCAAGGATCCGAGATCCAAGGACTGGGGCAGCTTCAGGGCATAGCCTTTCGGCAATTGCGCGTTCCCGCGGAACGTAGCGGGACGGAGGCCAAGATTGTATTCCTCCAGTTCATCCGGTGACAATCCCGACAGGGCGCACAAGGTGCGCGTGGGGCAAGCTTTAGTCAGCACCAGGGTTTGTTCCAACAAGGGCGCGAGCTTGGGGAATTTCCCATACAAAGCGTCGGCCTGCAGCGCGATGCTGGAAGCGGCCAGGAACTCGGCGTAAAAGTTTTTCGACGCGAAGCCGAAGGAATTCGAGTAATAACTTTTGATGATGGTCCCCAGATCGCTGGTGCGCTGGCCCCTCACGGCCGCAGCCAAGCCGCCGGGCCCATGATTATAAG
>JADGQO010000159.1 GCA_017881725.1 Fibrobacteria bacterium | reverse complement strand
TTCAGTAGAAACATAACTGAACATGGATTCCTGATTGTTTTCAATGCCTCTCATAGTACCTCGAAAGTTACCGTAACACGCTGATTACTATGAATTTAGAAAAACCGCCGCCTTTTTCAACACCCTGCTAAACACGCTTTACCATCACCACTTGGATTTCTGAAATCACGCCTTCCACTTTGCTTTTGACCAAACGACTACGGTTTTCCTTTCGCCGTTCCCCGTCCTCCCAAGGCTTCCAGAAGATCCATCGTTTCCGATTCGGAGTTTTCCATCGGATAAGTTTTGCTGACCAAAGAGGTCGCATCAAGCGCCCATTGTAAATTCACTTGTGAGTTTACAATTTTTCGCGCCGTAACATTAATTTGTAAATAGCTGATGCCGACGTGTAACAATTTCAATTCAACGTCTCTTACCAGGGGGACAGTTACACAAGGCAGGCCTTCCGCCCAGTCAATGATTTCAAAACCGGTTTCGCGATTCAATAATCCGGCAAAACCGGAACGCGTGAATCGCCAAAAATCCCAAGGCAACGCGTGGGGAGGAAATAGCGGATGGGTGGAGGTGAATACTGTTCCGCCAGTTTTCAATACTTTATTGATTTCCGTGAAAGCCAGCCAAGGGAAGGCCAGATGTTCGAAAACACTGACGGAATAAACCGCATCAAAATGGTTCGCGGGAAAATATTGTGATAGTCGATGGATATCCCCAACTACATCGACATTATTACCGGGGTTGATATCGAATCCGATATATTCAGAGTAACCGCTGAACAAATGCCGATGGGAAATATTTCGCGGACCAAGCTCAAGTATGCGCAACCCGCCTTTGCGATTCGTTTCCTCAACAAAATTCCGGAAACATACTTTCACTCCATCGTTTTTCGCATCATGAGAGATTAACCGACCCAGCAAGGACATGGCTTTTATGGTTGCGACGTATCTCGCCGTACGCAAAAAATGATTTAATCCTTTTCTGCGAATCATGCCTAAAGATTTTTCAAACAACATCATTCCCGCCTTTTTGAAAAGCCGCTCGCACTCTCACAACGCGCAATTTCACGTTGCGCCTCCCTATCAACCGCATCCGCATTCTAAGGCGACGATACTGATTCCATCGTACCTGGATTGCCCCGCCTGGAAAATACCAAAATGAACCCGGAGGTCGCCAAAACATCCGGCAGGCAGGCAAAAAAAGGCACGGCGATGGACGGGATGGGCCTACCCGGAAGCCATGACAACAGCAATACCGGCAGGCAAACGGAGTGCAAAAGGAAATAGGTCTTGTAACGTCCCGCCACCAGGGCGCGGCCTACATACGGAGTGCGCAGGCAAACCGCAAATACGCCCACCAGCAGGACGCTGAAAGTGCGTATGGAAAATAGGAAGTAGATTGGATCCGCCTTTGAGAGCTGAAAGTAAAACCAGATCAGCGCAAAACCCAAGGCCCAGAAAACTGCCGTAGCGGTCGTGGACAAGGTCAGCATACGCAAGAAGCCGGGAGGTTTGGAGGCTTCCGATTTCGCGGGCAAAGCATAGAGAACGAATGGTCCTACCAAGGTCAATAGCCCGGAGATGATGCGATAACTCACGCTGAATGCGCCGACTAAGCGTTTATCGTCCGTGGCATGCGAAAACCAGGGCAGGGAATAGACCAGGAAATAGGGCGTTAGGAATTGCGTGGCGGCGATGGGAAGGAGGCGAACCGCAAGCCCTCCGATTTCACGGAGCGACGATTCACGAATCGCTTGCAGGGCGATTCGAATGCGCGCGCGACCCAGAATAAATAGATAAACCATTGAACCGATGACGCTGGCGAACGAACCGATAAAAGCCACCCACACCACGCTTCGGGTCGGCGAAAAATACCACACGAGAGTCAATGAAGCTTGCAAGACCGTCATGATGGCTCGCGATAGGAAAAGATGAAAGTAGCGGCGACGTGTGATGAAAAACCATTCCAACAAGACCGCAGGAAAAAACAAACCCAGCAACGATGCGCCCAGTACGGCGTTGAATCCGTCAGTCCGAGGATGAAGTGACAAATAGCCCCCGAAAATCGCCAGTCCCAGAAGTATCGTGCTAACCTTGAGTACCATGGCATTTCCCAATTCCTTGAATCGGTTGGACTCGTGGCGATGGAAGATGGCGAGCAAATGCGAGTAAGTACCAAAATCCGAGTATACGAGAAGGAGCCCCAGGAAGTATCCCGCCAATCCCAATAGCCCGAACTGCTCCAGGCCGGCTTTCTTGAGAATAATGGGACCTATGACGATGGCGACCATAGGTGGGAGGACATTGGCGAAGATGAACCAGAGCGCGCCCCCGCGCAACTCTTTCAGCAGCCGCTCAACCCCTTTGGAAATCGTTTGCTTCAGCATCACTCCCGTGTGAATTTCCTATTCGAAAAGTAGACTAAACGCGGTGTTAAGCGAGCGCATCCGGAAATGATTAACACTGGAAGCCTGCATGGTACCTGATTGGTTCATGGACGGTTTAGTTGGGGTTTGGTATATTACCTCGATTTTGATAACCAAAAAATCATCTAATCCCTGAGATCAAATATGGGAACTTTGCGTGGCAGTAGCCCCTTTTTTGTCCCAGGTCCTCCCGCGCCGGCGAATCAGCCGTACGGAAAAATTCTGGATTTCTTGGCGACCCGCGTGGTCGGTCAAATCCTGGACATCGGCGGTGGATTGGGGGCATACTCCTTGGCCTTGCGAGACCGCGGCTTCAACGTGACTTTGGCGGAACTGGATCCTGAATGTCTGGCTTCTGCAAAACGTTCAGGCTTGCCTGTTCTTGATATGCGTCAAACGCACATGGAAGATTTGAAGGGCAAGTTTGATACGATAATATTAGTGGAAGTGCTTGAGCATGTGGAGAATCCGGAAAAATTCTTGAAAGATGCCGCCGCATGCGCCCGAAAAAAACTTCTGATGACGGTACCCATGGTAGATGATTTTCTAATCCTGTTTAATTCGGGTCTGACTTATAATCACATTGCTGTGGAAGATCATTTGCACCACTTTACCCGCAACGATATTGAATCAATGCTAAAAGGTATCGGAGGGAGAAATACAATCTCCACCGGAGACCACCTTTTCCCCCAACTTATACTCAGCCTGCTTTACAAAAAAATGTGGTCGAATTGGAAAGGTAAAATCGCACTCTCATCCGTTCGATTTTTCGAAAAACGAGGGTGGCTGCCTGAGCTTTTTCCCACACGTATTTTTGCGGAGTCCTTGTTGGAACATTGATGCGTGTGAGGTCAGCCCGCGACTGTCATTTTTATATTTTCCAGTGAAAGTTCTTGTCGCCGCCTCGCCTCAATCGGCTCGAGCGGGAGGTTTGCCATCCCAATTTCAGCTTTCACCGGATTTGGTACGGGTGTTTGATGCCGGAAACTCCGCGCGCTCATAAGATCTGCGTCAACGCCCTATTCCTGCAACCCCACCTGGGCGGCATCGGTAATTATTGCTTCAAGCTGTTGGAACATTTTCTAGACGCCCGGCCGGAATGGACATTTACATTGCTGACCACTAAGGATGCAGCTGAAAATTTCCGTGGATTATCGCCTCGACTCAAGATACGGTCCGTCCCGCTCAGTAGCCGTAACGCCCGTTTGATTTTTTTTCACACAATGTTTCCCTTCCAACTACGCGCCTTCGATCTGATTCACTCGGTAGGGAACATGGGATTGGCCTTTTCACCGATTCCGCAAATCATCACTTTGCATGATGTTTACGAGCGGGTGTCTCCTGAGCGTTTCGGCGCGTTGAAACGGTTCCTGATGGCCGGGCTTATCTCGGCCTCCGGCAGGCGATCCGCCAAAGTGATCACAGGCTCGCAGAATTCCAGACGGGACATCGAAAAATTCTATCCGCATCTAAGCGAAAAGCTGGAAGTGGTACCGTATGGGTGCAAGTTCCCGGCTTCCAAGGACGTATTCAATACGGGTCGGAAAAACTTCGTTTTCGTCGGGACGCTTGAGCCCGGCAAAAACTTGCCTTTGGCACTGCGTGCATTCGCTCGGTTTCATCGGCAACACGGAGAGCGCTTCTTGGTCATCGGCGCGGAAGGCTGGAACCAATCGCATCTTCCGGTTCTCTTGTCGGAACTGGGAATCCAATCGGCGGTGGATTTCCTCGGTTTCGTATCCGACTCCCGCCTCCAAGAAATCCTGGGGTCGGCCCGCGCATTAATCCAACCTTCGAACTATGAAGGCTTCGGATTACCCGTGATCGAGGCGATGGCCTGCGCCTGCCCCGTGATTTCCGCCCGCAATTCCGGGTTGCTCGAAGCGGGTGGCGACGCGGCTTTGTTTTTCGAGACCGGGGATGAGCAGGGTCTATACGAACACATGCTGGGGATCAAGTATGACCCCGCGCTGGGTCCGGACTGCGTGCGCAAGGGCTTGGCCCATGCCGCAAAATTCACTTGGGAGGCCGCCGGGGCCACGACACTCCGCATTTATGACGAGGTTTTATCCGCAACTCCCGCCGATTTTACGTCCGCGACTCGCGGGTTTGCGGGGCGCGGAAACGCCCATGAAGGCGGAGCATGAAGGCATCCTTCCTCATCGTCAACTGGAACACCCGGGAACTTTGCGCCCAAGCCGTACAATCCATAATGACGCATGAAAAGGGGGGCGATTACGAAATCATCGTCGTCGACAATGGCTCTACGGACGGCAGCGCCCAATATCTGAAGGAATTATTTTCCAATATCACCGTCATCGCCACCGGGAAAAATCTGGGATTCGCGCGGGGAAACAATCGTGGGGCCGAGGTCGCGCAGGGAGAATGGCTGTTGCTTTTGAACAGCGATGCCTACTTGACCGAACCGATCATTGCAAAAATGTTCGCGGCCACGGAATCATTACCAGGCGAGAACATCCTTACCTGCAAGCTCTTATATCCGGATGGCCGTGCGCAGGTGGGAACCGGAAACTACCCGTCACTTGCAGGTTACTTACGCGAATTATTCCTGGACACCGCCAGCGCCCATGCGGAAATACTTTCCGGTTTGGATTCGCGCCCCGGAAAACCAATTCCCGTCGATTGGGTGTCCGGCAGCTTTCTGGCCGTGCGTAGAAAAACCTATCTCAGCCTGGGTGGATTGGAATCCTCCATTTTCATGTACGCGGAAGACCTCGACTTCTGCCGCAAAGCCAAAGTTTCCGGTGTGCGCTGCTATTTTCTTCCGACTATCTCCCTGGTGCACATCGGGGGCGGGAGCATCGATCATCTTTCCGCCCGGGCCCTCCGCCTGACGGATCAAGGCCGCCTCGCCTATTTCCGGAAATGGCATGGGCCGGTTTCCGCACTGGCTCTTAGAGGGATTTTCCTCCTGCGATCGGGACTCCGGGTAGCCCTTTTTACGATCCTCGGAATCATCACCTTCAATTCAAAAAGACTCGCCAAAGCCTGGGTTCACCTGCGCGGCATGTACCATCTGGTTGGGGCTCAATGAAGGACGGAATTCTTTTCGATGGGCGTTGGGTCAGGCCGGGAATGACCGGTGTCGGATCCACCGCGTTCAATCTGCTGGCAGCCTTCGCCAAGCTGGGAACCAACGTCGGCCTCATTTTGAATCCGGGTCCCATTCCATTGGAGCTTGCCGCCGGGTTCCGGATCTTTCAGACCAAGGTGGATCTGACCAGCCATCCTCAAACCGAATTTTTCGAACAAGCGGTCATCCCCTACCTTTGTTACCGTCACGGCTTTAAGAGTTTCGTCTCCTTCGAGGGCCGGGTTCCGATTTTTCATTTCGGGATCCGCACCTTTTCCTACATCCATGATTTATCCGTATTGAATCAGCGCCGCTCCCATAGTTTGAAATACAGCGCCTTCCTGGTCTTTTCGCTTTTCATAACCCGGTTTTTCGCCTACCGCATCGTCACCGTCTCGCAAACCGTCGCGGATGAAATCAGCGTCAAGTTGAAAGTTCCCCCGGAACGCATTCTGGTGATTCATAATGCCGATAGCGGCTTGGAGCGGTTTCCGGAAAAAACGGTTCCCCAAATTCCCAGCCCGTATTTTCTGAGTGTGGGCATGAACAATCCCAGAAAAAACCTTTCCAATTTATTGGCTGGGTTCGCTCATTTTCGAAAAAGCCATCCGGAACACTTTTTGATCCTCACGGGAAACCGGGAATGGATCGAAGCGACGTCCTCGGAGCAACCCCGCGGCAACGTGATTAATCTGGGCTTCATTTCCGAAGGCGAACTGAGATTCCTCTATCGGAATGCGGCCGGCTTGGTATATCCCTCAAAAGACGAAGGCTTCGGTCTTCCTCTAATCGATGCCTATCGGCATGGATGCCCGGTTTTCTGCTCGGATATACCGGTGTTTCGCGAGGTGATGGGCGGACACGCCCGTTATTTTGACCCATCCTCTCCCCAAAGCCTGGCGGAACAACTTTCAGCTGGCCCTCAATCCGGCGAGGCTGCTATAGGACTTGCCCCCGGTTACAGTTGGGCAAGCGCCGCATATTTATTGTTGGCATCAACATCCGGAAAAAATCCCGGCATCGGCGGAGCTTAGCCCGGCAGGGAATTCATTACGCTTGCAGGGGCTGGGAGGATTCCGGCTTTCGGAATAAAAGGATTTGCCCTCCATGCCCGCCATGGAAGGTAAAAAGGGAATGAAAATCCACGCATCCGATATTCTGAAGTTCCCATAAAACGCCGTTCATGTTATAGGCATTCATCTGCATATAAGGTTTCCTCATCGGGTCACCTTTAATCAGGTTGAAGACATAATTGAACACCTGGATTTTTTTCCTCAAAAAACCGGTGATCACCCCGCGTAAAGAAGATCCGTCATGATAGGTCATATGGATCGCGCCGCACCCTCCGGGTGAAAGCTTTTCCAGCAGCCGGGTGATGACGGCATGGCCTTTGTCCGGCGGAATGTGTTGTAAGACGATATACGAGTTGATAAAATCGAATCGCTGATCGGAGCCGAGGGAATCCAACCCCGGGCGGAAATCGGCATTAACCGCTTTTCTTTCCGAACAATTCTTTTCCGCCTCCCTCAACATGGATGGCGAAACGTCAATGCCGGTAACATTTTCACTCCGGGAAGCCAGTGGTATGGTCAGCCTGCCCACGCCGCATCCGAAATCCAAAACCCGCGCTGGTTTAAATCCTGGATCGATATGGCGCGACATTTGATCGAAAATCATCCGAATGTATTCTTCCCCGGATTGAAAAAACTCATTGATGGCTTCCGGATTGAGGTTTTCCCTGGAGTATCTTTGACTGCTGAGGACACCATAATATGGCTGGTTCCTCCCCAAACTTTCCCATTCCTTATCAGTATTATTGGAAATCAATCTCTACCGCCCTGCAGTCCTGGTTGTATCTATCAAAGGCCCCAACAACTGGAAGATTTACGAGTTCCCATTGTTCGCCGCCGCTCACCGCGTAAGGGCGCTCATATCTTCTCACAGCAACGCGTACCGCACCGTCATCGCATGCACGAAGCTCAATCCGTACCAGTACTGCACGGCATAGTCCAAGGCCAGCCCGTCCGTTTGAAAGGTGAATCCACCTGCAAATTTCAGAGCATTGCCTCCATCCAGTTCCCCGGCATCCTGAGCGGACGCTTTGTTAAACAGGTAATTTGCCTCGGTCATATCGATGCGGCTACCCATGCGCAAGGTCAGCGCGGGAGTATACGCGTATTCCACTCCGCCGGAAAGCATGGGCACGTCTTGCAGAGGCAATTGCAAATCCACGGCGACCTTGGCCTTGGGAACATCCAAGGGGGAATAAAAAAACCCGCCGTTCAAGGAAACGGGTAATAATCCACCGGTTCTTCCGTCGACGGAATGCCCGCGTTCTTTTCGTCCCAGGTTGAGCAACGCCAATCCGAATCCGACATTCTTCACGTTCGGTTGGTAAAGCAGGCCGGCATCCACGCCCCAACCGATGGCCAATTGAGAACCTTCATAATCACCCAGGTATTCGGATACGCCTTTGGCCGTGGCTCCTAGACGGATGTTGTCGGAAATTTTTTGCCCAACGGTGAAGGAGGGGTTAAACGAAACGGGCATGTGTTCAAGGCCCGTGGGTGAATTATTCTCGTCCACTCCCGCAATCCGACCATCGTTGATATAAGCGGCGGAAAAGGCATAGGCGCGCGAACCCGCGCCCGGAAAACCGTAGGTCACATTGCCGGAAGCCACCTCCAGCATGTGATAGCGAAAGGTCCCACTTAAGGTTCTCCCCGGGTCGGCTTTGGATAATCCGGCCGGGTTGGTCCCGATGGCATCGATGCCTTGCGCCAAACTGGTATAAGCGCCCGCAAGGCCCGCCGGTCGCGCGTAAATGAGCGTGGATAGATATTGGAATTCGGCGGTGCCGGCGCCATCGCGGAAGGTCGCTTGGGCTTGGGTCGAAATACCCAAGAATCCCGATGCAGCCAGAATCAGGGTGCATCGTTTAAGCGCATTAAAGCTTAATTTGACAGGTTTTTTAGGGAAATTCACCGGAACAAGGTACTTATTGGAAAAAGAAAATCAATTCGGTCGGACTTTTTGTGGAGGTAAATTGCTTGCAACCCCAACTCACGCAAGCTATCTTTGCCCTTCCCTGGATTTAAACCCAGGCTGTCCGAGCTAGTAGCTCAGTTGGTAGAGCAGCGCCCTTTTAAGGCGTGGGTCGTAGGTTCAAATCCTACCTGGCTCAGAACTTTAGGCCCCCAGGCGGTCTTCGCTTTCTTGAAAGCGGATCGCTCTGGGGGTTTTTTATTTCCCGCACGAAAATTTCGTCTAACCCGCCTAATTGTCCACACGGAAATACAGCAGCATCATGTCCTCCAAATGCTCCGCGATTTGGCAATTGGCCATCCAACCCCCGGGATTGCTCATGTCGAACAGAAGATCCACCGTGGCCTTGGAGGGCACCAAATAAGTGTCCTTCCAAACCAAGTCCTGATTGCGCACCCCGTTGACGTTGACGACCAGAAACCGTTGCCCGTGGAAATGGATGGGATGCGGCATGGAATGGACGGCATTCGAATCGTTATAAATACGAACCATGGGCTTGCTTCCGCGTTTGAAGCGCCACAGGATATTATGGTTTTCCGATCCGGTTTCCAAGTCCCTCATGATCCACAC
>JADGQO010000158.1 GCA_017881725.1 Fibrobacteria bacterium | reverse complement strand
TTATCACGGAGGCATCGGAAATTCTTCCGAGTTCGGCCGATCCTTGGGAGAAAGCCACAGCACCATCAAGCGCCACATCGATATTTTGACCGGAGCCTTGGTGGTCCGTCAATTGCAGCCTTGGCATGAAAATATCGGCAAGCGCCAGGTGAAATCGCCCAAGCTGTACATTCGTGATAGCGGGATTCTCCACGCCTTGTTGGATTTGGATTCGAGCGCCGCGGTGGAAGGGCATCCGAAACTGGGCTCCAGTTGGGAAGGATTTTGCATCGAGAATATTTTGAACTGGGTGGGTGAACGCAATGCCTGGTTTTGGGGCACGCACGCGCATGCGGAGCTGGACTTGTTGGTCATGCACGGCGGCAAACGCTTCGGATTTGAATTCAAGTACTCCGACGCTCCCAGCATCACCAAGTCCATGCACATCGCGCATGCCGATTTGAAGTTGGAGCGGCTGTTCGTGGTTTACCCGGGTACGGGCGGGACCTATCCGATGTCGGATTGGATCGAAGCGGTGCCTATCGCGGCTTTGGAGAAAAGGGTGCGGGAGATTATGGGGAAATAGGTTATGGGATAGAGGTCCTATCGATGCCCCGGGGAGTCGATGGAAAGGCTTTAGCTAAAAGGTTTGCGCACCGTTTCTCTTCCCTGCCCCCGAATCGACGGCATAATGAAGTTAAAAGTTCTTTGTCGACCTTCGGTCCGCTCACCGCAAGGATGCCTTCTGCGTCTTCCAAATCCCTTGGACCACCCGCAAAAATTTTCAAGGCCAGCAAATCCTCAATGGAGGCCATGCGTAGGTTAAGCCCATCCAAATCAGCTTGAGCGGCGCGTTGGAAGAACTCCGGATCCAAGCGTCGGATCCCACCAATCAAATCCACTTGGTTTTCGGATGCATCTTGGATCCGGATTACGAAACCAAGCGGGTCACCGGTTTGGCCCTCGCGCAATTCGACTTTCAACCCCATTGCCCTGAGTGCGTCTACGAGGATATCCGAGTCGATTCCGGAATTTCTCAGCGTTATCAACGCATCGGCATCCAAGCTGGCGCGAACCACGCCATGGTACGCCACGGCCAAAGCCCCGATGGTGGCCCAAGCCACTTTTTTTTCAGAAAGAATTGCTCCGATGGCTTCAAGAAGGTGGGCGGAGCTCGGAGCCGTAGGATTATCCATTTCGATCCGATTCCGGCTTCGGTGATCTTCGATCGCGTTCGCCCGCGTCCTTCACTTTGCGCATTAACTTGGAGTGCTCGATGAACATCCGGACGCGTTGTGCCGGCGTCATGCGGCGGCAGCGGTCAATCACGCCTTGCCTCAGGAACTGCGCGTTCTTGGATTCCATTTTTAAAACATAACTCCATGATCCGGTGTCACCGACGGCATTCCATTTTACAACACCCAAGGATTCAAAATCCGGGCGCCCGTGGGAATCAAGTCCTTTTCATTCCGCGTGACGACGGTAAGATTGTTTGCAATTGCCGTCGCGCCGATTAAACCATCGATGGCCGGAATCCGGATGCCTTTCGCCTCCGCCTCGCCCAATAGATAGCCCCAGGTTTGCGCCACTTCATCCGAAATCGGCAGGATTCGCCCGTAGAATCGAGTCCGTAAATCGGTATCGAGCCAATTCTGCAAGGCGGACTTTCTTTTTTTCTCGGCGAGTTTGGAGATCTCCTTTTGGATTTCACCCAGCGTCAGTATGCTGAGAAATGTTTGCTCTTCATCGCAGGCCTCGATCCAATGCACGACTTTGGCATTCGGGGCTTTCCGGACAAGTTCCGATATAAGGCAGGTATCCAAAAGGAACTTCACAGGTCGACTTCCCGGGCGGAATCCTTGGCGCGCTCAAAGGAAAGTCCGGTCAGCGGGGATTTGCGGAAAAACTCCGCGAGACTTCCTTTACGCCCTTTTAGGCGGCGGTAATCCTCGATGGAAAGTACCACGGCGGTCTTCTTGCCGTGTCGAGTAATCTCCTGCGGACCCTGCGCTTGGGCTTGGCCCACCAGTTCGCTGAGCTTGTTTTTCGCGTTTTGGAATTGCCACTCCATGCCGCCTCCTTTTATTTCAGCTAGACTGTCTAGATTATACCTTTGTCGCGCAACATTGTCATCGCGAAACATTGTTAAAAATGGCCGCCGGGCTGCAAACTGGAAATAACCCGGAATACAGAAGTCCGATAAAACAGAAGTCCGATTAAAAACCGGAACCGAGACCAAAAACGGAACTACACCCCGTAATACCCGCGATACCACTCCACGAACCGTTCGACGCCCGTCTCCACGGCTGTCGCGGGCTTGAAGCCCACGTCCCGGATTAAGTCGTCTACGTCCGCCTCGGTGGCGGGCACGTCGCCCGGCTGCATGGGCATGAGGTTGAGCGTGGCCTTGCGGTCCAGCTTCTCTTCCAGCACGCGGATGAAACGCATCAATTCCACCGGTTGGTTGTTGCCGATATTGTAAATACGCCAGGGCGCGTTGCTCGTGGATGGATCCGGAGCGTCTCCGGTCCAAGCGGGATCGGGCTGGGGTACCTTGAAAGTTACCCTGTATACGCCTTCCACGATGTCGTCGATGTAGGTGAAGTCGCGGCGCTGCTTGCCTTCGCCGTACACGTCGATGGGCTTGCCGGCCAGGATGGCGGCGGTGAATTTGAACAGCGCCATGTCCGGTCGGCCCCAGGGCCCGTAAACCGTGAAGAAACGCAGGCCCGTGGTGGGAATGCGGAAGAGATGGCTGTAGGTATGCGCCATCAGCTCGTTGGCTTTCTTGGACGCGGCGTACAGGCTTAAGGGGTGATCGACGTTGTCATGCACGGAGAAGGGCATGTTGGTATTGGCGCCGTACACGGAGCTGCTGGATGCGTAGGCGAGATGCTGCACGGGAAAGGCGCGGCAGCCTTCCAGGATGTTGAGGAAGCCGACGATGTTGGCATCGATATAGGCGCGGGGGTTTTCCAACGAATAGCGCACGCCCGCCTGGGCTGCGAGATTGACCACGAATTGTGGTCGATGGTCCGCGAAGGCTTTGGACACCGCAGCGGCATCGGCCAAGTCCGAGTGGACGAAGGTGAATCCCGGCATTTCGCGCAGGAGCTTGAGGCGCGCGTCTTTCAGTCGGACATCGTAATAGTCATTCAGGTTGTCGAGCCCCACCACCGTGTGGCCGCGTTGCAGGCATAGGCGCGCGAGATGGAAGCCGATGAAACCGGCGGCGCCGGTGATGAGCAGGGAAGATTGGGAAGAGGATTGGGACGTCATGGTCCAATGATTCAAAATTCACAAGGGTTCTGCAATGCGTTGCATGAATCAGCCGATCGGGTATGGTCCGGCGGTGACGCCATCGGCGGGGATTCGGAAAAGGGGTAATATTGGTGATTTTTAACGAAAAAGGCTTGCGTAGCAATTGAGACCATGGTTATATTACTATGGTCATAAGGAGCGTTTATGGAAATGAAAGCAGGCGAGTTTAAGGCCAAATGTTTGGAGTTGATGGATTGGGTGGCGGAGAAGCACGAGGAAATCATCATCACCAAGCATGGCAAGCCGGTGGCAAAATTGGTGGCGCTGGAGGAAACCAATCGGCCGGATGCATTTGGATATATGCGCGGGACGGGAGTCGAATTAGGTGACATCATTTCGCCCATCGACGTGAAGTGGGACGCCAATGAGTGATCGTGATCCTGCGGTGCTTTTGGATACCCACGTGTGGTGGTGGTTTGCGACAGGAAATGCTCGACTGGAAAAATCACCCGCGCTTCGCGAAATTCAGGAGGCCCAAAACTCGAACAAGATTTTCATCTCCGTCATTTCGGTTTGGGAAATCGGCATGTTGGAATCCAAAGGACGGCTCCAATTGAATCAAGGCGTGCAAAGCTGGATCCAAATGGCGCTGACAAGTCCTGGTGTCCGACTCAAGGAGCTGACGGCTTCCATCGCTATCGAAAGCACCCGGTTGCCCGGAGTGTTCCATCCTGATCCGGCGGACCGAATTTTGGTGGCCACGGCGCGCGAATTGAAAGTGCCCATCATCACCGCGGACGCGGAAATAATCGCCTACGCAAATCAAAATTACGTTAAGGCCGTGAAAGTCTGACGGGGAAAATCGCCTACAGCCGCCATAGCGAAACGCCCGCCGGAGTCTTCTCGCGCGGCAACGTATTTTTCAGATCCGCCACCACGCCTTTGCCGCCTTGCAACAGGCGCACGGGCAAGGCCCAGCCTTCCTTCTTGTATTCCTCGTGCGACACGGCCATCACAACGGCCGCGGCCGGCTTCAATTGATCCAGGGGCGTCAGGGACAAGCCGTATTCATGCACAGCTTCCTCCGGATAGGCCAGCGGGTCCGCCACTTGCACGTCGAAGCCGAAGGTTTTCAGTTCCGCGATAATGTCGGTAACCTTGGTGTTACGGATGTCGGAGACGTTTTCCTTGAAGGTCAGGCCTAATATCGTGACCATGGGCTTGACGCCCTGGAAATTCACGTTGCCCATGCGCAGCATTTCCTTGGTCAATTCGCGCGCTACGAAGCGGCCCATGCCGTCGTTGATGCGGCGGCCGGCCAGAATCACTTGCGGGATATAGCCCATTTTCTCGGCTTTGTGGGTCAGGTAATACGGATCCACGCCGATGCAATGGCCGCCCACCAGGCCCGGCTGGAATTTCAGGAAGTTCCACTTGGTGCCCGCTGCGGCCAGCACGTCGTGCGTGTCGATGCCCATGCGGTGGAAGATGACGGAAAGCTCGTTCACGAGCGAGATGTTCAAATCGCGTTGGGTATTCTCGATGACCTTGGCGGACTCGGCCACCTTGATGGAAGAAGCCTTATACACGCCGGCCTTCACGACCGAGGAATACATGGCGGCCACGATTTCCAGGGTCTCCGCGTCCATGCCCGATACGACTTTAGTGATTTTGGTGAAGGTATGCTCATGGTCGCCGGGATTGATGCGCTCGGGGGAATAGCCGACCTTGAAGTCCACGCCGCATTTCATGCCGCTTTCCTTTTCCAGCACGGGCACGCAGTCTTCCTCGGTGGCGCCGGGATAGACCGTGCTTTCGTACACGACGATGGCGCCTTTTTTCAGATTGCGGCCGACCGTGGTAGAGGCTTTGAGGAGAGGGGTCAGGTCCGGGCGGTTGGCGTCGTCCACGGGCGTGGGCACGGTGACGATCACGAAATCCGCGTCCTTGAGGCGGGCGGCGTCCATGGTGTATTCGACCTTGGTATTGGTCAATTCCTCGACGGGCAGATCATGGTTGCGGTCGACGCCTTTTTTGAGTTCGTCGATGCGCTTGGCATTGACGTCGAAGCCGATCACCTTTTGCACCCGGCCGAAATACACCGCGATGGGTAAACCCACGTAACCCAATCCCACTACTGCAATCTGACGTTCCGTGCTCATGCTTTTGACCCTTTCGCGGAATAATCCCGAGCGATAAAGTTTACCAAAATCTTTGCGAATTGCCTGAGTATTATCCATTCCTGAAAAATGCCGGCGCAACCTGCGAGGGCTTTTAATCACCCCTTGGAGGCGACGCTTGCTCGTTCGCTAAGCCTGTAGTCAGGAACTATATTTAAATGCCCGGTCAGCGCCAGCGAAGGCGGCGAAAATGTCGTCGAAAGGGTCCATTTCGGGGACCCGCATGGCGCAAGCGAGGGTGGAATCAAAATGGCGGAAATCACCGAACAGCAAATCCTGGAAGCCTTGAAAGTGGTTCAGGATCCCGATTTGCATCGCGATATCGTGGCGCTGGACTTCGTGAAGAACGTAAGGATTTCCGGCGGATCCGTGAAATTCGACGTGCAATTGACCACTCCGGCTTGTCCCGTCAAGGAAGATTTGAAGGCCCAGGCCATCATGGCCGTGAACAACATTCCCGGCGTCACCAGCGTCGACGTCACCATGACGGCGCAGATGCCCAAAACCCAAAGCGAGAAAAAAACCGATCTCCTGAAAGACGTGCGGCACGTGGTGGCGGTCGCCTCCGGCAAGGGCGGCGTAGGCAAATCCACGGCGACGGCCAATCTGGCGGTGGCTTTGGCGCAGACGGGAGCCAAGGTCGGCATCCTAGACGCGGATATTTACGGCCCTTCCATGAGCATGATGTTCAAGGTGCGCGAAGCGCCGGCCTTGGACGATAAACAAAAGCTCCATCCCGTGATCGTGAACGGGATCAAAATCGTGTCCATGGCCATGTTCGCCGACGATGAGAAGCCCACGATCTGGCGCGGCCCGATGGTCTCGCAGATGATCCAGAATTTTGTCCACAACGTCGTGTGGGGCGAGCTCGATTACCTGCTCATCGATATGCCTCCCGGGACCGGCGACGTGCAACTCACTCTGACTCAGAGCGCGCCGCTCTCTGGCAGCGTCATCGTGACGACCCCGCAGGACGTGAGCGTGTTGGATGCCAAGAAGGGACTGAAAATGTTCCAGAAGGTGTCGGTGCCGGTGTTGGGCATCATCGAGAACATGAGTTATTTCATCTGCGACAACTGCGAAAAGAAGCATTATATCTTCCGCCAGGGCGGCGGGCAGCGCATCTCCCAGTCGTTGGGTGTGCCCTTCCTGGGAGAGATTCCCCTGGAGCCGGAAGTGGCCGTCGGCGGTGACGCGGGGCTTCCCATCGTGGAGAAGAATCCGGCTTCGGTATCGGCCAAGGCCTATCGCACCATCGCCGGGATGCTGGCCTCCGAACTCTCCATCCTGAGCGTCGCGCAAAGCGGCATGCTCGGAGACTTTGATTATACCTGGGATACTGTCCCCCGGGATTCTATCCCGCGGGACCGGACCGTGTCCGGCGGTGCCGCGCCCAACGCGTCTTCAGCGTCCGCATCCTCATCGGCGACTCCCGTGGCGACGGGATCGGGGCTTAAGATTTCACGCTTCGCGCCTAAAGGAGGTAAGTAATGGTTACCATCATCGCTCCCGTCGGCGTGTTCCGGAAGGAAGACGACAAAATCCTCATCCGCTGGAATGACGGCACGGCGTCGGAATACGCGACGCACGCTTTACGCTGCGCCTGCCCTTGCGCCGCTTGCGTGAACGAGTGGACCGGCGAAAAGATGTTGGACGAAAGCAAGATTCCCGCGACGACGCGTCCCGCGCGGCTCTTTTCCGTGGGCCGCTACGCCATGGCGGTGCATTGGAGCGACGGGCATAAAACCGGCATCTATAGCTACGAATATCTGAAGAAATTGGATCCCGGACGCCCGTAGGGCGTGCCCAGTGGCCGCACGGAAGCCGCGCTTGAAGCCGGCTGGAAATCCCTTCCCGGGTGCGTTTATAACGCCTGAAAGGGCCGTTTGAGGCCTAGCCTGCATTGACGGAATGCCGACCAGGCTGCAAAATGGGTCCGGCAGGGTGGTACAATGTGTTCATGGCCTTGAGAGGGTCCGAATTGTAATTGTAAATTCTGTCGGTCGGGGTGCGGCAGCCGCCCGGCTTTTCGGAGTCTTCGCTGCCAGTGAAACGAGGTATTTGCCTTGGCCGATCAAAACGAGCAGCTCTACTTCCGCGACCTTTACCGGCACGCGATCATCACGCCGGACGAGGAAAAGAATCTGGTCGGGAAGATTAAGGCGGGCGACTCCAAATCCATGCATCGCCTCATCCTGGGCAATTTGCGCTTCGTCGTCTCCATCGCGCGGCGTTACCAGGGCAAGGGCCTGTCCCTGCTCGAACTGATCAACGAAGGCAATCTCGGCCTATACAAGGCTGCCAAGCGTTACGACCCGGCTCGCGAAGTGAAGTTCATTTCCTACGCCGTATGGTGGATTCGCCAATCGATCCAGAAGGCCCTGTTCGAACAGGTCGGCGCCGTGCGCGTGCCGCCCAACAAATTGGCCATGGTCAACCGCTTCAAGAAGGCATTGGTCCAGAACGGCGGCGACTACGAGAAAACCATTTCCCTCCCGGACTTCGCCGGATACGAAATGGAAATCGCCGAGATCATGGAGAAAATCGCCGACGTTTCGCTGAACGCGCCGCTGGGTTCGGAAAGCGATGGCCGGGATCCCGTGACCACCTTGCTGGACGTGCTGGGCAACGAGGGCAACCAGGAGGTGGACAATGAGAAGGCGGAGCTGTCCCGCGTCATCGATTCCGTGCTGGGGCAAATGTCCGAGCGCGAAGAGAAGGTGCTGCGCATGTATTACGGCATCAACTATTCCCGCGAATTTACCTTGGACGAAATCGGTAAGGAACTGAAGCTTACGCGCGAGCGGGTCCGCCAGATCAAGAACAAATCCCTCCGTAAACTATTGCGATCCAAAGAGTCGAAGGACAAGCTGATGCCCTTCGTTTCCGAGTCCTGATCGACTGAGCCGGCGTTCGCGTCCTGGTGCATCGCCGCGCATCGTCGCGCCGGGGGACGCGGAAACCAGGCAGTCCGGCCGGACTCATTTCCCCCTGTCTTTCGGGGTACCCGTTATGCTACCTTATCCTGCATGGACCTCCAGCGAGGGGGAGAGATTGGGCCAGGCGCGCGGGGGCGTTCCTTGCCGTCCATCTCCGTTCCCTACATCGTTCTGGCAGCGGCCTTGGGGCTGGCCGGCGGCTGGTTTTTGTCCTCCACCCTGAAACCCGGCGTAGTCAAGTTGCGCGAATCGCCTTTCGGGTTGGATGCGGGTTTGCGCATTGTCCGGGGACGCGACTTCGGCGGCGCTTCGGAGCTGGGCAAGCTTCCGGACGCGCAACAGGAGAATTTCCGCCGCGCCGCGCGCGCGTTGGAATCGGGCGGAGCGGATTCAGCGGTCACGGCCTTGCGCGCGATCCTGCGTAACGGGCAAGCTACCCCCTTAGTACAGGCCGCCTTCGCCTTGGCGGTCAGCGAAGCCATGGTCCTCGGCGCATCGGACAAATCCACCGGTTCCGAATCCCAAACGTCCCCGGCGTCTCCCGCAATAGGCACCGAAGCCGTCGACGCGCTAGCCTCGGCGCTCGCCAAGGATCCCGACCACCCATGGATTCAATACGTTGCCGGCAAGGTGGATGAAAAGTCCGGGCGTCTCGACAGCGCGGAAGCCCATTTCCGCCGTTCGGCCCAGTCGTCGCCCCAATTCGCCTATGCCGCCCTGGGTCTGGCGCGGGTACAAAGCGCGCGCGGTGAATTCGGCCCGGCGCGCGCGGGATATCACAAGGCTATCGGCCTGATGGAAAGCGCTCCGGAAGCCTACGCCCCGGGCAAGCGTTTCGTCGTCCCCGTAACCGAGACGTTACCCTATGATCGGCTGGCGGCCCTGTATTACCAGACCGGCGCGCAGGACAGCGCGCTCATGGCCGTCGAGTTCGCGGAGGAAAAGGGACTCCATACCGACGCCCTATCGCTGGTGAAAGGCTGGCTGTGGGAATCCCACGGGTTCCTGGCCAAGGCCGATTCCACCTATCGTTTCCTGATGGAAAAAGATCCCGCCAACCCGGCCTACCGGGAAGCGGAAGCCACCTTGGGGTGGAAGCCCCGTAACCGGGATGGCCGGAACGCGGCGCCGTCCGATCCGGAAGCGATATTCGCTTTGTCGCTTCTCGATCCGCTCGCCCGCCAGCACCCGCGCAACGCGCCCTTGTGGATGGCCCTGGGCCAAGCCTATTACCGTAGGGGCCTCTTCGGCCTGGCCACGGAAAGCTTCGACACCAGCCTCAAATACGAGCCCGCCCTGCCCGGGCTCCCCGAAAAGCGCGACGCTGCGTACCAAGCCTTGATCCGCGCCGCCGGATCCGGTCCCAACCCTCCGCCCATTCGTCCCCGTTCGAATTACAGCTCCGAGGAACAGACTCCGGTGGTCATTCCCGGCAGCATCGCCCTGTTGGGGACTTACGGCGTGCCCTGGGGTAGTACGCCGACCCAGGTGCGCCAAGCCTATCCGCGCAAGGATTTCAAAACCCTCGCCAACGGTAACTTGTACGATACCTTCGCCATGGACGGCTTGCGGCATGAATACGTGCTGGCCTTCAAGGGCGGCCGGCTGTGGGGCGTGCGCGTGACGGTGACGGATACCTCCGGCAACAACGGCGACGTGTTCGGGCGGATGATCCGCATCAAGACGAAAATCTCCGGAGACGGCAAGGGCACGGGCGAATCCACCTGCGCGGGCACGGGCGGCTTTCAGGGAGTGATTTGGGAGAACGACGACACGTTCGAATTCATGGCCCAATTCAATAAAAATCCGAGGCAGGTTCGTCTGGCGCGCCTGGGCCGGGAATTTCTGCCCCAGAACCGGCGGCTGTGCGATTTGGTGGGGTTTCTCTCAGACGCGGCTTGGCGGTGAGTTGAACGAAGAGGGGGGGGCTCCACAATAGTGGGGTCTGCGCCCGTCCAGCCCAGTCCTCCGGAACTCGCGCGATCCAAAAGACATAGACACTCGCCGGGCACGCGCTCGGACATGCCTGCGGACTGGGCTGGACGGGCGCAGAGCCCCTCTCGGCAGGGCGCCCCCTTCGACCCACCGCGCGAGGACGCGAAGGGTGGGGGGGGGCGGCGGGGGTGGGGATTGGGGCGTCGGCGGCAGGGGAAACGAAGGGGGGAGAAGAAAAGAAAAGAGAACCGCGAGCTGGTGCCGCGGGGGAAGCGGAGAAAAGAGGACCGCGAGCTGGCGCCGCGGGGAGGGATGGGAGGGGGATGAGGAGCGGAGAGAACCGCGAGCTTCGCCGCGGGGGGATGGGAAGGGAAGGGGACCGCGAGCTGGCGCTGCGGGGGAATCGGAAGGAGTGAATACGAGGTGAAAGGAGCGGGTTTGAGTGAGGTGAGTGGATTGCGGCGGGTGTTGATTACGGGGGCGTCGACGGGGATTGGCTGGGCGGCGGCGAAATTATTTGCCTCCAGGGGTTATCAGGTGGTGGGCACGGTGCGTCGGTTGGACGAGGCAAAGGCGCGGTGGTCGGCGGAGGGCGCGGCGGGGCAGGGGGGTGGATCCGGCGGGACAGGTCCGGATACCGGAAGTGACGCGGCGCAAGTGCGCTTCGTGGAGATGGAATTGACGGAGCCGGAATCGATTCGCAGAGGTTTCGCGGAAGCGGAGGCGATGTTGGGTGGGATCGATGTGCTCATCAACAACGCCGGGCAGGGGGAGCTGGGTAGCGTGGAAGATACCCCGTTGGAAGCGAGCCGGAAGCTGTTCGAGGTCAACTATTTCGCGCCTGTGGCGCTGGTGAAGCTGGCGGTTCCGGGCATGCGCGGGCGCGGGCGCGGGGCGATTCTGAATCTCGGGTCCATCGTGCATGACTTGCAATTTCCGTTCAAGGCGCAGTATTGCGCCAGCAAATCCGCGCTGACGGGTTTTTCGTTGTCTTTGCGGTACGAGGTTTTTCCGCATGGCGTGCGCGTGCACGTGTTCGAACCCGGGTGGGTGCGCAGCGAGTTCCATAACCGCCTCCGGCCGGTAACGGTGCCGGGCAGCGTCTATGCGGATCGTCTCAAACCTTTCCTGGACTTTTCCCGCGATCACGACGCGTCCATTCCCGACGGCATGGAAGTGGCCCGTATCATGCTTGCTACCCTGGAAAATTCCCGCGCTCCCGTGCGCGTGGCGGTCGGCCGCGAAGCGCGTAAATTCAGGATCGCCCGACGTTTCCTGAGCAACGCCATGTTGGATCGTTTGCTGTTATGGAAGCTTTCCAAAAAGGGCGACAAGGCGGTTTTGTAATTAGGGGTCGGCCGGATCGCCGCTTTTTTCGATCACGATGCGGTAGAACATTCCTGTCCAGGCGGAGCAGGGCGAAAACAGGTTTTCCAAGGCCGCCCAAAAAGGGTAGCTCGCGGATGGCGTCAGTTGCGGTTTGGAAAATCCCCCGCTCAGCAAATACCGGATTGGCATGAGCGGCTGGAAACGGCGCACGCGTAAATTCGGAAATGTCTTAGCGAAGCGAGCGCGGTCACGGGAGAAAACGATCCAGGCCAGCGCGCCGTTCGCCGACGACAAGGGCCCTTTGGATGCGAAGGTCCAATCCGCATCGGGCTCGAAGGGCTCGTGGTGGAAGTTCTTGTAGATGAACCGGCCCCACGGCGTATTGGCCGGTTCCACCATCACGATCAAACCGTTTTTTTTCAAACAGCGCGCCGCCTCCGTCAGGAACGCGCCCGCGTCGGGAATATGGTGGAACGTATCCAGGAGGAAAAATGCGTCGACGCTGTCCGCCTTGAAAGGCATAGCCAACCCGGAGAACCGCAAGTCGAGTCCGGAAAGCTTCATAACGTCGGAGGTGACCGTGCCGGGAAGGATTTGTTTCAGGAATCCGCCGCCACTGCCCAACTCGACCAGCCTGGTGCGCGGGCCGTGACCCGCAAGCTGCGCTTTGAAAAACTGGTAATGCTCGGAGTAAAGTTTCCTGAGGAAAGGTTTACGCGCCAGGATGGCGCGGTGGGTGATGTCGGTGGTTTTCGGATCGTCGAGACTGGCGGCGGCCGGATTTTCCGCATCCTGCACGTGGGTCACCACTTCAGCTTGAGGAAACCGAAGCAGACCATTTTAAAGAGCAGCAGCCCATGCCGGAACCGGCTGATACTGGTGGCGCCATAGGTCCGCTCCCGGTAGCGCACCGGGATCTCCATGATTTTCAAGTTCTGCCGCGCCGCGCCGAACAGCAAATCGAAATCGCCGAACGGATCGAAGTCTCCGAAATATTCCCGACCCGCGCGGATCTTGCCGTAGTCATTGCGGAACAGCGCCTTGGTGCCGCACAGCGTGTCTTTCAGGGGTTGGTTGAGCAACCAGGTGAGCGCCAGGGAAAAAAAATGGTTTCCGAGAATGTTCAGGAACCGCATGGCCTGGGCTTCCATCGGATAAACCAGACGGGACCCATTGATGAATTCGGCCTTATGCGTCGCCAGGGCGTGGAAGAATTTGGGCATGTCTTCAGGGGGCACGGCCAAATCGGAATCCAGGATCATGAGGATGTCCATGGACGCGGCGTCGAATCCCATCCGCACGGCGTCGCCTTTGCCTTTGCCCAGCTGCCGCAAAAAGCGGATGTTGCGATCGGGAAATTCCGCGCGGACTTTTTCGATTTCCTCCGGAGTCCCGTCGGTGGAATGCCCGTCGACGAAAATGATTTCCTGGGCCGTACCGAAACGGGGCAGTCGTTCCACGGCCGCGCGAATGGTGCCTTTTTCATTCCGGCAGGGCACGACGATGGATACCGAATACGCAGCGGGCGGAGCGGCGATTTTTTTCCGGGCCACGATGAAATGGACCATGCCCAGCTTCCGGAATCCCGGCAGCGTGGCCAGGACGCGGTTGAGAAAGAAGGAAATGAGCGGGACGTAAATCGGGCAGAGCAGTTTGCGGTCGCTGGAAACGATTTCAAAATCGGCAAGCAGGAGGAGGTTTTCGATATCGGAGCGGCTCATCCAATTGTGATTCAACTGCGGGGTCTTGAGGCCCAAAGCCTGCGCCAATTTGATCAGCGGCTCCCAGAACACGCTGTGGTAGTGGAGGACAAGGCGCGTTTCGGAATCGAAAGCCGTACGGATGTTTTCCAGCGCCTGTTGAATGTCCAGGAGATCGCCCACCAAATCCGACCAGAGGACCCGATCGAAGGTTTCTTCCAAAGCCAAGGATTCCGCGTCGCCGGTCCTATATTCCAAGGAGCCGTCTTCTGCGGTATGACGTGTGCGGGCCGCGCGAATCATATTCTCGCTCACATCGATCCCCAGTCCCCGTCGCGGCCGTAGCCGCTTCAGGAGGAATCCGTCTCCGCATCCGACTTCCAATACGCTTTTTCCCGCTGGTATCAACCGTTGCAGCGCGCGCAAGATTTCCCGGTAATAATAGGCGTTGATTTTTCGGAAGCGCGGCTTGCGGTCGGCCAGGCTATCATAATGCTCGCGAATTTTTTGCTTCGCCGGATCGTCCACGGTTTTGGGGATTGGCGGCGTTGGTTTGGATTCGCCCGGATATTTCGCGGACTCATCGCTCATGGACCAATCATGGCGTTGGATGCCGGTGGAAGGCTTCTGGGTCATGGTTTCCCGATTCTACCACCTTGGCGCGTCCGCTTGCCAGGGGACCCATGGATTTCCCTTTTTGACGTGGATCGAGGGGGCATGAACATCGAGTTTATGGCAGTGACGCGGCCCGGAAATGTTTATTGGAAGTAGTGGAGAAAAAGGAGGCGAGATGCATTGCGACGCGAACTTCAAGATTTCGGGATGGGATGAAAAAATATTTTCCGAGGCGAGCCCGTCGGATCAGGGCCATGGGGGGAAATTGACCAAGGCCAGCGTGAAGAAAACCTATGCCGGGGACTTGGAAGGCGAAGGGGTTTTGGAATACTTGATGTCCTACAAGGACGACGGCAGCGCGGAATTCGTAGGTTATGAACGCGTGACGGGTAAGGTGAACGGGGCCCTCGGAACCTTCGTGTTCCGCCATAGCGGTACCTATGCCAATGGTCGCATGGTGCAGACCAGCGTCATTGTGGAGGGTTCAGGCACCGATGGGTTGGCCAGCATCTCCGGGAGTACGGAAATAATCGCTGGTCACGATAAGGACTATCCTTTCATGCTGGAATACGAGATGACCAAGGCCGAAGTTCCGATGCGGGGCCTGTGAGCCCGTAGCGGCGGATACACCATGAGGCGGTGGAATGCCTTTCCGATTCCAGGGCGCTTATTGATATAATCCAACCTATGAGCCTTCGAATCCGCCGGGCCTTCCCCAGACCCCTGGTTTTCGCGGGGCTTTACGCCGTTTTTTTGTTGTGCTTCATCGTGACCCCCCTTTGGAATTTGCTGCCCGGAAAGATTTTGAAGACGGTGTTTTTGGGAGGAAGCCTGGGCTTGGCATGGCTATGGGCTTGGTGGGGCTGCGGTTTCGTCGGTGCCAGCGTCGGTGGCGCAGGCGGGGCCGACCGTGTTTCCGGCAATGGCGTCAGCGGCGCGTTCCGACTGCGCGCTCCGAGTGCGCGGGAGATCCAAGGTTTCCTTCTGGTATTAATCGTTACGGTGATCACGAGTTTTCCGGCGCTATCGGCCTCCATCGCATGGCGCGGCGATGAGGATTTTCACGTTGCGTTCACGGCGCATCTGGCAAAACTTTATCGTTCGCATTGGCCCTACTTGGCCTGCTTGGCCATCTTTTGGGGGGCCTGGTCGGCTTTTCAGGAGGGACGGCCTGACCGAGTCCGGGTTCGAACTCGCGTTCGAATTCGAGTCATAGCCGCCGGAATCCTGATGGGTATTTTGTCCGCGTTTGCGGGACGGGCCGCCCATCTGGACATTTACTATGTCCTCCGTTATCCCATCTTTCTCAAGTACGTGACGGCCTTGCCCGTTTTCCTTTATTCAGGAATGCCGGTCGATTTCCTGCCGGAGTTACCCTATCGTCTGCTTCCCTTGCTCGTGGGCGCGGGCCTGGCTGGGTTGGTATTCCAGCGCCTGCGACGACACCCGATTCTCATTCGCCTTTCGGCCGCCGTGGCCATCGGCGGCTTGCCGCTGGTCCGATATTATGAAACCCTGTTTTATCTGGAAATGCCTGCCGTTCTCAGCATGGCTTGGGTTTGTTTCCAGGCTGCTCCGCTGTTGCGCGCGGACCTGAAATCCTTGCCGGGCTTTTCCGGATGGTATGCGTTGTTGTTGCTGGGATTCATGAAGGAAACGGTGATTCCTTTTTTGGCCGCTTTCCTCTGCTGCCGCGTGTTGTTCCGGTTACAGGCGTTGCGCCGTGACCCGGAGCCCTTGCAGTCGTGGGCGCGCGAGGCCATGGTTCTTTTCTGCGTGCTGGTTCCGTTGTGCCTTTATCTTTTTTATCGATCTAAATTCGCGGCGGTGCGTGGTTATCATCCTGATTTTTCCAACCTCGCGGATGCGCAACTTTTGAAGCGGGCCGCTTTATCATGGTGGGATGACTTCGGACCCATGCCCGTGATTTCCTTGGCCGGGGCTTGGCTTCTGGCGCGCAGAGGCAAATGGGCGGCTTTGATTTTCCCCTGCCTGTCCATCGCATGGACTTTCCTTTTTCACTTCCTGGACGATAAGGCGTACGTGGGATATAGCCGCTTCAATCTTTTTTTACTCCCCGGTCTTTTAGTCTTGGCTTGGGAAGCCTTGCGTTTCGGGGTGATGCGCTTTCC
>JADGQO010000157.1 GCA_017881725.1 Fibrobacteria bacterium | reverse complement strand
TCCCGACGCGGACGCGCATTGCTCCGAAAACCAAGGCGGCCGGGACACCGCCAGATGCTATTTCAACAGCGGCGTCTACATCCAAAGCCGGTACGAAATCCAATTGCAGGCGTTCCCGCTCGGGCTGGACATCGCGACCCATGGGACCCGCCACTCACTGGGCAGTATCGTCAACGAATATCCACCCCTGTCCAACCAGCACAAGCTCAACGGACAATGGCAGTCCTTCGACGTCACCTTCCGCACCGCCCGTTACCGCGGCAATGCGAAGCTGAGCGACGCCTATATATCCGTCTGGTGGAACGGCGTTCCGATCCATGTTAACCGGCGTGTTACGGGGGTGGCCTCGGGCCTCGCCAACCACAGCGGCGAGGAAATGAACGACACCTTATACGGCCTCAAGCTGCAAAACGAAACCGGCGACGTGCGCTTCCGCAACGTGTGGATCAAGAAATTGAAAATCGATTCCACGGATACGGCTTTCGGAGATTGAAAATTCATTTTTGGATCAAAGTGGGTCGCTCCGGGCGGTCCCCATCAGAGGGCCCTGCCCGGCCCCTGCCGCCAGCTCCAACCGTGCTCCCCGACCGGCCCAGCATCCTTCCGAGGATTTTCATCCGGTCCCGTTCCTGCCCCTGCCCTCACCGCCCTGCGGTCCGCCGGCTTCCCCACGCGGCTACGCCGCCCATCGGCCTGACTGCCCGCGTCGCGCTTCGCGGCGGGTTCACCCTCTCCCGCGCAAGGCGCGCGCCTCCATCCCGGTCAGCAGCTCGTTCAGGAACTCTGCGTTGGCCGCGAAATCCTTGGCTTCGCCCTTGATGCGCGCGGCATCCTGTACGAAAGGACCGGGCCGCAAATCATCTGAGCAGTTACGCAACAACTCCGCGATGCCCTCCGGCGTGGCTTCCGGATGGAATTGCAAGCCCACCGCCTGGCCGTTTCCCCACGCGAAAGCCTGATGATCGCAAGCGTCGGACGCAGCCAGCAAATCCGCGCCCAGGGGTAACGCGAATGTTTCCCCATGCCAGTGGAAGGTGGTGAGCACGGCGGGAAAAATCCGTCCCGGCCAGCCCTCCGCGCCGGCTATTGCCGCGGCTCCTGCCGCGGGTCCCCCCGTTTTCCGGATCGGGAACCAGCCGATTTCCTTGTGTCGGTTGCGCGTCACCGGCGCGCCCAGCACGTCGGCGATCATTTGCGCCCCCAAGCAAATACCCAAAACGGGCTTACCGCTCTCCAACGCGTCGGCCACGGCGCGCTTCTCGGCCGCCAGCCAGGAGTACTCCTTTTCCTCCGTGACGCTCATGGGCCCTCCCATGATGACGAGCCAGTCGTAGTCATTCACATCCGGCGCCGGCGCCTTGGCGTACCAATGCGTCGTGTCCACGCGATGCCCGCGCGCGACCGCCCAGGGCGCGATGGCTCCCGAGCCTTCGAAGCGGATGTTCTGGAAAATACGGATGCGCAATGGGTTCATGAGGTAGCCTCCGGGGGACGGGTGCGAAGGGGTAACCTTTGCGTGACGGTTACGCCCAGGATACCCATCGCCCTTTTGAAAACAAGTGAAAGTTATGGAAAAAGATCGAAACTATTAAAACCTAAGGGAAACTACTCTTTTAAATCGGAGCCGGACCTTTTTTCAAAGTCCATCCTGCCAGGATTTCGGTCAGATCGCGGCGGCCGATATGCCCGCGTTGGAACTCCGCTTCCGCTTCCAGAACGCCCTGGGCGAAAGCCAATTCCCGCAAATACCCGTTCAAATGGTGGCGGCGATCGGACCCGGTCTTGTGGATCAAAAGACGCAATTCCTTTTCCATGGAGGCTTGCGAAGCGAGCAGGGCCTTCAAACTTTGGGGACTGATTTGCTCCAGCACGGCGCCGTTTTTGAGCAGGTCCGCCAGCTCCCGAGGCTGTAGGGAAGCCGGTTTAACCAGAGTATCTCCCGTTGAATCGTCCGCACGCCCGGTGTGCGGGCCTTTGATTTGTTGGAGGATGCGTCCTTCCATGCGGCTCGTTGCCAGGCTTTCGCGCGTCATTTCCATCAATGTGGCGGCGCGCGCCATACGGTCCTCGCGTTCATCGGATCGGGATAATTCCATGGCCATGTAAACGCCTAAGAAACCGGCGCAGAAGGTGATCAACATGCTGATTAAGGGGGGATTCCTGGCGTAGAGGAGGCGAAACGCCGGAAAAAAGGTCATCACGCAAAGGATGAGGAATAGCAGGCCCGAGAATATCAGTACCATGTCGCGCTCCCGTAGCACAATTTAAGTAATTATGCGTCTATTCCGATACGACCCGCCCGATTACCGATTCTGCGATGAATCGGCAATTCACGCAGGTAGATTGTAATTTGTGTTGCAAGGACAAAGTCCAAGGAGTACCCATGAAACTACGCATCCTGTTTATGACGGCGGCCCTTATCCTGTCCGTCCGCACGGCCCGGGCCGAGGACGTGAACATCAACGAAAAACCCGAGACCACCATGGTTTCGCTCATGCCCTACAGCTTGGGAGTGGGCGCGGGAGTTTTCTCGGCCCTCAATACCGAGCTTCAGGACGAAAGTCCGGCCTTCCTGAAATTGTCCATCATCCAGTCCATCAACTTCGCCGATCGCTTCAACTTAGGGTTAGACGCCGATTGGCTGGCGCCGGGCAATAATTGGGGCGGAGAATTGTCGCTGGATTATTTACTCGCGACCGGAACCTTCAAGCCCTTCTTCGGCGCCGGCGGAGGCATCCGTTATTTCGACAAGGCCAATTCCAACTTCGGCCATGACCTAGGCGTGTCGGGCACCGTGCACGTCGGCATGATTTTCGACGTGATGGACGAACTGCAATTGCGCATCCGCGTGCCCTTCACCTTGGTGGCCAATGATGCGGGCGATAGAGGCGTGGGCCTGGACGTGGGCATTCTCTTCTCCAGCCCCCAACGCACCTCGCGGGTGAAGAAGTTGAAATACTGAGGTGAGGATGCACCTCAAGGGCGGAACCCAATCCAGCCGCCCACCCCGCAAGAGGTTTTGCAATTAAAGTGACTTCAAACATCACGAGAATTTTAAAGTTAGGCCCAGTTGGCCTAGCAGTTATTTGGATCAATTCTTGTTGTGGTATTGTTTCAAAGAGTGAATCCACGATATACTGCCCGTCTCATTGATATGGCTACACTCCGATTACATATCTGACATGTCTTTCCCGAAAGAAAGCCATAACTCTTGCAGGCATTTTTTGTAGTGAACGCATAAAACCCATAACTTTATTTT
>JADGQO010000022.1 GCA_017881725.1 Fibrobacteria bacterium | reverse complement strand
ACTGAATAAAACAATATGGCTACGCTAAACCGCATCCGAACAATTATTTGGACAGATACAAATCGGTTTTAAAGATATTAGGTGGTTTTTAAAATCATTCGAACCGCCTTTTTCAACACCCTGTTAGATGTTTATCCATGCTTTCCGGTAATATGTTGTTTATAATCAAGATACCCTTTTATAATTGCTTTTAGCTTTGCAAACATCCCTTTTTCAAATAGAAGTATCATCATCAATTCGCGTCGGAAAATATTGCGCTCATATCGAAAATATTCAGGAAACTGATCGCGATATTTTGCTACCACATAAAGGGTGTTCCGGGTGATATAATATCGCCGCAAGGCTGAATGATTCGTTGGATAAAAAGATCTATTGAAAAAATGGTGGGCGGTTATTTTCCCCAAAGAATGATCCAATGAAACCGTATTGACTTGAATGATGCGAAAGCCATTCGATTTCAAGCGGAGGCAATATTCACAATCGACTCGATCAATGAATAGTTCATTCAGGAAGGGACCGACTTTTGAAAATGCTGCAAGATTCAAAAGATTGCCGGAGGTCATGACCAACAATTTGTCGCAAAACTCCCCCTCATCGGGATTGTAGCCTTCCGAATGCACTCTAAGGTGAGACGAAACGATTCCCACCTTGGACAAATCAATTTTATTTTTATTAAGAACCGTGAATAGTTCCTCTACGTAACCATCATTCACTTTGGTATCTTGATCCATGGTAAGCATGAAATCGAAATGCTCCTCCAAACCGCGTTGGGCCCCTTGATTCAGAGCTCGTGCGATTCCGAGGTTTTCATGATTCCGGACCAGCTCTACCCGATTCATGCCATTTAAAATTTCGGATGGATCAATTCTCGCGAAACCCTTTTCCGTATTATCAATGACATAAAGTTTTTCAACGTTATTGCAAAGCGACTGGACATTTTTCATGTCCTCGGCGCGCGGCCTGTACAATACCACGCAACCACAAATTCTCGGGAGGGGATTTGGCTGTATCTGCATAGTTGAATTCGTAGACAATCTATTTTATAAGGCAAATACCCGATTCAATACCCTGGAAACTGCCCTTGATTGGGTGGCGGAGAGTTGGGATGAAAAATCCGGAAGACTAATCTAAGAAGTATCATTCTCAATACCTTGGTTTCCAAGATCACTCGGGCCTTTACCTTCTTGGGCCCCTTTAGGACGAGGCTGACGGGAATAGGAAGGATAATGACTAATCCGTTCAGAACCATGCAGAACAGCTGCGCCAGATAGGCAACGGGTCCAAAATACAATTCGACATAGGTCAAAAAACTTTGCGTGGTCATGAGCCGGCGCCATGTGAGTTCGCGCATTACGAAACTCGTTCCGCCGAAATGTGTTACTCGCTCAGTAGTTAACAACGCGACTTTTTTCCCGGAAAGTAGGATGCGCTTGCAAAAATCCACGTCCTCATACCAGATGAAATAAGCCTCATTCATTGGGGCTTCCCCTTGGAAAATGTCGCGGCGCATGAGGAGAAAGGCGCCGGGGATTTGCTCGACGAAATTTACACCGTGAATTTTCGGATTGGCATGGAAATGTTTAAGCCCTAGTCTTTTGAAGAAGCTGAATCTACGCAGGTCCGTATGGTGGACGATGTATTGAGACACGGTGGGCAGGGTAGGGTAAAAGTCCAGGATTTGGGGATTCCCGTCGCCGTCATGCAGGAGAGGGCCGATAACGCCGATTTCCTGGTCTTTCTCCATTTCCGCGATCAGGCTCGGGAAGGGATTGGTCGTATAGACCATGTCCGGATTCATGACCAGGAAATAGTCCCCCGTAGCTTGGTGGAAACCACGATTCACGGCTTTGGCATAACCCAGGTTGGCGTTATTCTGAATCACGGTCAGGTTGGGGTTACGCGCGATTGTCTGGAGGTATTCCTTATCCCGCGAATCATTGTCCACGATTAAGACTTGCATGTCATCGACGGGCACATGGGCATACAAGGAGGCAATGCAATCGCCGAGAACGCGCTGGGAATTCCAGGTGACGATAACTATGGAAATTTTTGCCATGCTTGGGTGAATCATACGGTTCGATGATGGTTACCGGCTCTATCGAACGGATTCGGCACAAATATATAAAGATTTCAATGAAAGAAAGCTTTTGGCAGCTTGTCAGACCCCTCCGACTTTTTGATTTTATGGTTTCCGATGATTACACTCAGCGTCATTTCCTTGCTCGTTGCAGCGCTGATCATTGTTGAAGTCACTGTACGCCGCTCCGATTTCTTTTCTCCTGGTCGCATCTACCTATTCCTCCATGCGCTTACCATGGGGATTGCCTTCCTGTCCTTGGATAAGGCGATGACCCCGTTTCAACCCTTCACCTGGCTTGTGTACTTGGGAAGCGGCGCCGCATACTTGCTGGGCGTTTGGATCGCCTGGTCTATGGGTAAGCTCTATCCACATGAGGTCAGGCCGGTTGGAATCGACGCGCCGTATGGAAAAAATGATACGCGCGGAACAATCGACTCAGGTTACAATTGGACGCTTCACCTAAAACTGGCAATGATCTTTTTCCTTTTGTTCGTCGCGGCCCTGACGTTTGCCTCGCTCGGGATCGGTACTTTGCCGATATTAGCCAAAGACAAAGCCATGGCGATCCGAAACATCTTCAAGGTGAACATTTTCTCAAGCATTGGCCTAAGCTATGGTGGAATGGTCGCGGTCCTGTTTTTTATGGCGATCTTCAGGCCAAGGCGCCGGCGCTTGTGGTTCAATCTCGCCTTTTGGATGATGCTGGTGACGCTTGGGATTTATATAACGGCCTTGAGCCGGAGCGGACTGGTTTTTTTCACCTTGTTCGCCTTGGTTTACTACCATCAGGCCGTTCGAAGGTTGTCGATTCCCAAGCTTTCGATTTTTTTCCTCGTTTCCTTCAGCCTTTTCCTTGGAACGGCCTACCTCAAGCTCACCAATTTCCAGAAGCAATATGGCCTGAACGTGAAGCCTGCGCAGCTTATGGTCAAGCTTTTAAATATCCCATACATCTACGTCGCTAACAATTTCTGGAATCTTGATTATGCCCTGAATCCGGAAGTCTACCATGAGCGGCATCCCGCCACTTATGGCTTTACCACAGTATCCGGAATCTTTGACATGCTGTTAGTGCCCGGCGGCTCGGCCGGGAGTGCCATCCGGGACGCGGGCGGATACGATGACCAATTCCAAGAACACGTTGTCAAAGTCAAAGGCCTCAACACGGTCGGCTATCAATGGGGGTTGTATAAGGATTTCGGACTTCCGGGAACCTTGCTTTGCCCCTTTGCTTTCGGGTTGTTATTCGGCCTGGTATACGGCCAAATGAGGCGCAGCCCCACGGTGGCCAATACCGCTTTATACGCCTACCTGTCCTATTTTGTGGGAATGAGTTGGTTTCTGGCATTCTGGGAGTCTATGATTTATATATACGGCTTGATGTTCGTCAGCGCCATTTGCTATCTGGGCTACCGCATCAAGTCCGGCATCAGGGCCATCGAACCGGACTCGGTTTTTCCTATACCGGCGGTACCGGGGGAGTGAACTTTTGATTAAACATATTCCAGGCGATCCCGCATCGCAACCCAACGCAAATCCGAGCCGAATCGGGGGGGATGGCGTGGCGCAGGACACCAGTGTTTTCGGACTCCTGTTGAGGTTTGCCACAATTTTGTTGCGTCGCAAACGGCCTATCCTCCTTTTCACGGGGATCGTGACTTTGGTGACGGTTGCCATCGTGTTTATCGTGGACGATACCTTCAAGGCCAAGGCCCTGATCAAGCCGCCCAAGGGCGAGGGCTCGTCCTCCATCGACGCTTTACTGAAGGAAAGCGGCGGCGGCATGGCTGGCTTGCTGGGATCCTTCATGGGCGGATCGGAGCAGGGTCAGAACGCTTGCATGAGCGTCTTGAATTCCGTGCGCTTTTCCAAGCTCGTGATCGACAAATTCCAGTTGGAGACGGTGTACAAATTCAAACTGCCGGGCAAGACCAAGAAGTATTATCAGGCGGACGTGATTAAGGAGTTGGGCAAGAACGCGGAGTTCGAAATCACGGATGAAGGGGCTATCGAAATCGCCGTGAAGGACAAGTCGGCGGAACGGGCACAGGCCATGGTAGACTATATGATCCACGTGCTGGACAGCATTTACACGGACATCCAGCACACGGAGTCCCGAGCGAGGTTGACCTATATCGATCATCGACTGGCCATGGCGGAATCCGATATGAAACGGTTGGAAGACTCCTTGGAGGTTTTCGAAAATCGCCATAACCTCTACTTGCCGGAATTGCAAGTGCAATTCATCCTGGAGAACGCGACCCAAACCGAATTGCAAATCGAGAAGATGAAGGAGGACATGGCGCTGGAGGCGGCCTTGCGCGGGACCACGAGCTCACGTTACCGCGACCTCGGTGTGGAAAAAAACCTGATGCAGAAATCCCTGGAGCAAAAGTTGAAGAGCCACAGTACCGATTCCAATACCTTGGTTCTACCCGCCAAGATGCTGCCTGCCTTGGCCATGGAATATTTCCGTTTGGATCGCGCTTACAAGGTCAAGCTGGGCCGGTACAAATACCTGGTCCAGCAGGTTGAGGCCTTGAAGCTGGACGCCGATAAGAACATCAATGTGATTTCCGTCCTGGATCCGGCCTGGACCAGCGACAAACGCGTCTCGCCCAAGCGCCGTATTCTGGTCGAAGCGGCTTTCGTCGTATCCCTGCTTTTGTCCTGTGCCGCGGCCGTGCTGCTTGAGATGTGGGAAAAGTATATGCTGGCAAATCCCTCGTCCCTCAAGGTGGTACAGGAGATTCGGTCTCGCGCGTTCCGACTTTGAACGCCGCTAATTTGTCATATTTTCCAACCAACCGTACGCAACCCGGTTTTAAGACTATAGCTTGCGTCACCCGGTCTTGTGACGCAACACCATGGGTTCCCGCCGCTTATTTGCCTGTATTGTTAATTGAGAGGTACCCTAGGAAAGCCAGGGCCAGGCTTGCCAAGCTCAGGATGATGGGCGTATAGGTGATGAAGCGTTGTTCGGCGTTTTGATCCACATAGACCATGTCGCCGGGATGCAAAGTGCCATCCAAAATTGCAACGTCCTCATGCTCGCCATTGGCGCGAACCACGTGAACCTTTTTCGGTAATTTTGAGATGGTCAAAACTCCGGCGTCCGAGATGTATTGCATCATATTGAAATTGGAATGATAACTCTGGTACCCTGAACGGAGCACAGCGCCGCCGACATACACTTCGTGAAGCTGCGTGAGGATTTCCAGTTGCGCCTCCGGACCCGGCCGATAGTTCACAATCTCGCTCGGCCCCAGCGTCTGGGTCTTTCCGTTTTTTTCCCGGATGATGATTTCCGCAAATGGGGGCGGGGTGGTGAAGGAGTAAAATCGCAACAAAAGGCTTTGCACATTTTCCCCGGAATCGAGTTGGACGGTTTGATTCGACGTATCGCGGCGAAAGGTGACCCAGGGTTTGGCATAGTCGATGAAGGGGACTTGAATCATCGCCCCTTGCGGAAGGTAGGGATTGGCGCCCAGATCGCCGTCTACCAAAAATCGTTTCAAGTTGACCCGCTTTTCGACGCTATCCCTGGTGATGATCCGGATTTCCGTCCGTTGTGCCTGGGACGTGAAACCGCGCGCGGTGGAGATGACCTCGGACAAGCGCGCGATTCCGGAAACCTGCTGTGAACCGGGATTATTCACCGCGCCCGTCACGAATATTTTCATGGTGCGCGGGCGCGAGAGGTTCGCGAAGCATTCCGATTTTTTATGGGTAGTTTGCAGCTTTTCGACCAACAAACGCTTGGCCTCGCGCAATTTCAGGCCGCCCAAATGTAATGTCCCGACATGGGCCAGGATAATATTTCCTTCGGGATTTATTTGCCTTTCAATTGACGTGTTTTCGTAAATCAACTGAAATTGGTCTCCGGGCCCGGCGATGTACTCGCTATCCAAGATGGCGAAATCCCCCACGAAGGGAACGGACTCTGACGGGAGGGCCATCGGAATTTCCGAATTTTCGTTCGAACCTCCGCGAGCCTGAGGCAGGTCCGACAGATCCATTTTCGACATGCCGCGCAGCATGGAGAGATCGAAAGCGGATACGCACCCAGGCACAAAGGCGAAGAGCATTAGAATTGGAAAACGAGATGGATTTGGAATTCGAATTCGCATACTGACGCAATGTAAAAAATGCATCCATTCCATCCTATTTCTGGAGTTGGGACATGACAACCGAGGCCCTCTTCCTGTCTCCGGAGTTGTAATAGACCGCCGCGACGTTTTGCATGCCCTGGCGTCCCTGGTAGCTGCCCAGCGCGTACGCCGCCTGGAACTCCTCCAAAGCGCGCTCGTACCGGGCCTGCGCAAAGTAAATCATTCCTCGTTTGAGCCGAATGTCGGGCTTTTTGATTCCCGCATGCATGGCTTGCTCCAGCGTTAGCAAGGAAAGAAAATCGTCCCCGTGCTTTTCATGCAATCCGGCGATGCGCAGGTAATAATCCGTCCGTTTGGGATCGATGAACAAGCCGTCCTCATAAGCCCGCACGGCCTTGCGATCGTCACCGTTCAGTTCCTGCAACTGGCCCAGGTAGAAATAGGCGTCGGCCGGTGGACTTCGCAATATCAAAAGGGCCTGGTCCATGACCTGGATGGCGCTGGTATAATCGCGGATGCGCGTATGGGCTTCCGCCATGGCCATATAGATTTCCGCCTCGTCCGGATCGATTTTCAGCGCCGCTTCGAAGTTTTGCAGGGCTTCAGCGACATCCCCGCCCTTTAAGGCGAGTTCGCCCAACATCTGGTAGGCGTGAAAGTTCGGACCGTCGATTTCCAGCACGCGTCGGTAGCAGGGAAAGGCGTCACCCACGGCGCCCAAGGAATAGTACACGTCGCCGAGCAAGGTCCAGCCGCGCGTGAAGGTGGGAGATTCCTCGATGCTGCGGCGATAGGCGACGATGGCTTTGTGATAGGCCTTGTTTTGCACATGGCAATTTCCCAGGTTGAACCATGCGAAGGCGCGATTGGCCGTGGCACGGGAGGATTGCGCTACCTTTCGATAGGCGTCGGCCGCGGCGGTGTATTCGCCTTTTTCATAGAGCGCATTTCCTTCGGCCAGGGGGTCTAGGTTCGCTTGTTGCGAATGAACCTCGTTGCTTGGCTTGGCGACCTGCGCATCGCCGCCCGGTGCCTCACCGGCCGGTGCCTCACCGAGGGCCATCCCTGCAACGCAAAGGAGCCCAGCCACCAGGTAACTGCTCCGTAACGTAATCTGGAAGTTACCGTAGGTTTCCATTATTGGATTCCGAAATGGAAGGAACGTTTTAACTGCATTTTTACCGCCACCTTGTGCAGCGTGGCGGGCTTGAAGCGCATTTTCTTCACCGATTCAATCGCGGAGCCGCCGAATCCATAGCCGGTTGGGTCTTCGCGCATTATCGTGATGTTTTGGGCGATACCGATTTCATTCACTTCCCAAGTCAATTCCACGTCTCCGGAGACGCCTTCGCGTTTGGCGCGGGGCGGCCAACCCGGGGGATCATCGCGGCCGATGGGCTTCGCATCCGTATCCGTTTCTCCCGGCTGGTAAGTCATGGCGGCCATGCCCTGGCCTTGGCCGTTTCCGGTTCCGGAACCGATGCCTCCAGTCCGGTCGCCGCCGGAAACCAGCGACAACCCCTCGCCTCCGGCCGGGCTCAAATCGATTTTCAAACCGCCGCCGGGCGTGGAGGGACGCGCAGGGGTAGGGGTGGGCTGGGCCAGGGTTTGGGTTTTGATTTCCTTGATTTCCCGCTTGACCAGCCGATTGGCCGGTGGCGGCGCGAAGGCCAATTCCGTCTGCACGATTTTAGGCGATTTCGGTCCTTCCGTATGTTTTTGGATCAGCACTTGGATATACGGGACGAGCAGATAAAGACCCAGGTTCACGGCCAAGGCGGCTACGAGCAGGACGGCCTTTTCGGCCCACGCAGTCACACGCATGTTACGTCGGGTTTTTCCACGGTTTCCCAGCCATACGCAAACGCCCCGTCATTCCTTGAGCGAGGAGATGGAAACCTTTTTCACGTTCGCCAAATTGCATTGATCCAACACGTCCACGGCCTTGGCTATGGAGGCGTCGCGGTCCGCCACGATGACGACGGCCCGGTCGGGGTCCTGGCTCATATAGGACTTGAGTACGGTTCCTAAGGCCTTGAGACTTACGGGGCTTTCGTTCACGTGAATGTTTCCGTCCTTGGTCACACCGATGAGCAAAGGTTGCCGGGGCAAGGATTTGGAGGACGCGGCCTTGGGCTTATTGATGTCGATGCCGGTCTCGCGCGTAAAGCTGCTGGTGAGCACGAAAAAGACCAGCAGGAAAAACAGCATGTCGATCATGTTGATGAGGTTGATTTCCGCCACGCGCCGCGGGCGCTTGCGCAAACCGAAATCGTCGCCGCCGAAAGCGCTGCTCATGCCGTTGCCCCGGCTTCGGAATACAGGCGTATCAGTCGCGTCGCTCCGGCCACGCAATCGTCCTCGATGGCGTCCGCGCGCTTTTGCAAATGGTCGTGTAGGATGAGCAGCGGAAAAGCCACCACCAGGCCCGCCTCGGTGACCATCAAGGCCTGCGCGATGCCGCCGGCCATCATGGACGGGTTTCCCGCCCCGTATAAGGTGATGACGCGGAAGGTTTGCATGATGCCCGCCACGGTTCCCGTGAGGCCAAGCAAAGGCGCTACGCCGGCCAGCACAGCCAAGGTTCCCAGATGGCTGGACAATTGCGGAATGCCTTCGTGAAGCGCTTCGCGGGCACGCTGAATCATGGCCTCGCGTCCTTGGGCGCGTGAGATGGTGATCGCTGCCGCAACAGATCCGAAAATCCCCCGGCGTCGACGTCCTTCCAAGTAGCGCGCGATTTCCCGGACATCCCCGGGCGCGTTTGCCCAAAAGGCCTGCGCCTTGCCGTCCAATTTCCGGTAGGCCCACCATCTTTCCAAAACCAGAAACCAACCCACCTGCCCGGCCGCGAAGATGGCGCCCATGACCCAGCCGCCTTGGCAGATGATGCGCCACAAATCGAACACCGTTTGTGCAAAACTCTCACGCATCCGATTCACCCCTTCGGCCAAAGGGCGTTCAAGGCTTTGAGGGCGTAGAATTCCATATCGGAAACGATGCCGTCGACGCGGTTGGCGAGGAAGTTGTGGCCCAACAAGGTTGGGATGGCGATGAGCAGTCCCGTCTCAGTGGCGATGAGCGCTTCTCCGATGCCGCCGGCCAAAAGCTTGGGGTCGTTCACGCCGTGCTGGGTGATGACCTGGAACATGGCGATGAGTCCGGATACCGTTCCCAGCAGACCCAAAAGCGGCGCAGCGGCGGCCAGCACGGATAATGTGGTCAAATGCCTCTCCAGGCGCGGCACCTGGTGCAAGAGCACTTCGCGGACATCCTTCTCGGCGGATTCGCGATCCTTGTCGCGGTTGTTCGCTACGGCTTGGATAACCATAAGGACGGGACTTTGCGGCCGGGTGGAGCAGATTTTTGCCGCTTCGGCGGCCGATCCGGAGCCCAGTTTTTCCAGGGCCTGGCCATATAACTTGGAACCCCCGGCGCGGCTGCGCACTACCGAAAACAACTTTTGCAGGAACATGAAAATCACGACCAAGGGGATGATGAGCAACGGCCACATGAATACGCCGCCGGTTTTGACGGTGTGGGACAGGGATTTCCAGAAGCTTCTTTCTTCTTTCACGATGTAGGCTTTGCCCTGGGTCTGATTGGGCAGAATATCGAGCGGAATCACTGCGACATTACCCTCGCCTTTTTCCAACCTTTGCATTCCCGCCGCCAGGGCCGCGCTGGCTTCGGCCGGAAGATTCTCGCGCCACTCGTATGGGTTGATGGCGCCGCTCCCCGCGTCCTTCAACAGTAAGCCCGCCGCTCCGGACTTGTCGTCGCGATAGGCCGAGGCCACCATGCCGATGCGCAACAGGGCGCCTTCGCCCGGCGTCTTGTCCGCGCGCAGGAAACCCCGTTTTTCCAAGGAAATCTCCCGCGTCAAAGCCAGTTCGGATTTGTAAAAACCCAAGGCGTCGGATAAAATTTCCGCCGGCGACTCGCGTTTGGTCTCGGCGCTTTTCAGGACCAGGTTGTACCGCTGCAAACGCTCGGGCACGCGCGCCGGAAATCCCTTTTCGATTTGGGTCGACATTTCGGAAACCCGGTCCCGTAACAGAGGCGCTACGGAGAGGAATTGCACCTTGGCGTTTTCGCTCTGCGCTTCCGCTTCCTCGGCATCCTTTTGCAGGGATTGGATTTCTTCGCGCAGCCGATCGGCCTCCTGGTTCTTGACCTCGAGCTGGTTCTTCAAATCGTCGTAGGCGGTATTGTATTTCTCACGCGCGTCCATATCGCCGCGTTTGTCTTCCCAGCGTTTGGCAATGACTTTGTCGCGCAATTGCCGGGCTTTTTCCAGCTCTTCCTTAAGCGCTTCCACCTTATCGGTGTTTTCGTTCACGTTTACCTGGGCCCGGACCGCCCCGCCCAATAGGAGTGCACCGGTCAAGATCACTGCCCACACGGGTTGCAGCATGCGTCGACCCTGGGTCATTTGGAAGCCTCCGCGATTTTGGGTGCGCGGAAAGGAATGTTCACGAGCTGGGGCGCCACCTTACCCTGCGCAACCTTTACGGCCGTCAGAATGTTTTGCCGCGTCTCCGGGGAAAGTTCCGTCTCTTTCCATGAATACCCTGTGTCCTCCTTCGCCAGGTAGGCAACCGTTTTGCCGTCTTCACCCGCGAAGGCCAGCAAGGCCGCTCCCATGCGCACGAAACTGCCTTCATGCGCGGATCCATCTGCGGCGGTGTAAGTGGCGTGATAGACCTCGGTGTCATAAGCGAAATCCATCGAGGCTTGCAACAAGGTGAACAGACGGCCCAAGCCTTCTTCAATCGGGACAACGCCGTTTTCGATAGCGGAGGCCAATTCCTGCAAATCGCCGACACGCTTTTCCCTCTCGTACGGGAAATCCCCCTTCAAACCGGCGGCCAACTCGTGAATTTGTTTTACCAAATTCTTAAGGAATTCCTTTTGGTGCCCTTGGTATAAGGCTGTTTGAGACTTGAAGCCGGACTTCTGCTGCTTGGCTTTTTCCGCCTGATGCTTGAGGCTGTCGATTTTCGTTTGGGACAGCTTGATTTGATCCTGGATGGCTTTCAGCTTGGCGGCCTTTTCCACCTCGAACTGGGTCGCGCGCGCGCGTTCGTTTTTGTGCAAATCCTTTTCGCGTTCGATTTCCTTCTCAACCCGCTCCAAATCGCGTTGCACGGAGGATAGCGTTTCCTGCGCCGAAATGCGCAGAGCCAGCAATGTCATGCCCAAACATAGGACTAGGGAAACTCTATTCAGCAAGGACGGCTCCTGGGTTTTCCGGGGGACAAATTACCAAGCCGCGCCGGTTAAGGACAGTTGAAAGGTATAAATTCGGCCCGAAATTTCGTTTTTCGAGAGGATTACGGTATGGCAGGAAGGCTGGGAGATGGGGATGTGTTTTCTTCACGATGGAAGCGGAGGAGGTTTTCCAAATCCGGTATACAGCCTCCGCAGCCCATACCCACGCGTAAGGCGGCGCCGAGGTCTTCCACGGTGCGGCAGCCTCCGGCAATGGATGCGAGGATGCTCGGCTTGTCGACGCGAAAACAAAAACAAATGAGGCTCATACGCCTACTCGTCCGCTAGGCAGGGGTGAGTTTGGATTTTACAATCTCGCTTACGAGCTTGCCGTCGGCCTTGCCCTGGGTTTGCGGCCGGATGATGGCCATTACCGCACCCATGTCCTTGGGACCTTTGGCTCCCGCCTGCGCGATGGCCGCGGCCACGAGAATTTCGATCTCGGATTTATCCATTTGCTTCGGCAAATACTTTTCGACGATGGCGATTTTCGCGCGCTCCTGCGCGGCAATGTCTTCGCGCACCACACCGGCGGAATTTTTACCGGTGGCGTTGTCCAGGGTTTCCCGGAATTGCTTGAGCGACTTCGCCAGGATGGATCCCAATTCCGAATCGTCCGGATCCTTCCGGTTGTTGACCTTGAAACTCTTCACTTCCGACAGCAGGGTGCGCAGAGTCAGCAACTTCAACTGGTTTTCTTCTTTGCGCGCGGGCTCGCGATCTTTCATGGTGGCGACGACATCGGCGTTGATCAGATCGAGTATCATGGCATTCCTTTGACTTCCGGCCTCCGCGTTCGACGGACACCGGATGGTCAAATGTAGGAATTCCGTTTCCCACGGTATAGCCGTGGGGCCAGGCCCGAGGCAAGACTTGCCGCAAGCGGGGAAGGGGCGGGATATTTCCGAGATTTATCAGGGAATAGGGGCGCTTTTGCCTACCAATCGTCGGACGATGGCGAACTCTGCCTTCTGGATTTTTTGCAAATCGGTTTCCTCGGCGGACGATTCCGCGCGGGGCCGGAATTGGGTTTCGCATTGCTTGACCAGGACCTGGATTTCCGATTCCGGGAGCCAACGCGAAAAGAATACCATCAAGGTATCCAAAGTTTCGAAACCATAGTGTTGACTACGGCGATCGAGTGCAGACAATGAAAACCCCCTGTGGCAATCCCTTCCCGAAGGAAAGGCCGTCCTGCCAAGCCCACATAGTACAGCTAAACCGCGATCGCCACAAGCATTTCGAGACGTGTGGGTTAACGTTCTTATGGTTTTTAGGGAACCCTTGGAAAAGATTTGGTTCCCAGCCGCCCTTATACCTCACGGGGAGTTTTTCAATACCTTGTTTAGCCCCAAATGGCAAAATCCCATTTCCGGAATTTTTCGGAACGGGATGTTTTCGCCCGGTGAAAGCGTTGCCCGAGACGACGGTGAAAAGGTATTATCGGTAGGTAATCACGGCTTGAAAACGCATGAAGGGAAACGGAAACATGCAGCAGGAAACAGAACGAAGGACCCAGGTTTTTGTTTTTTCCAACCTGAATGGATTGACCCGGTTTTTCGGCCGTGTGCTCCCCAAAGACGTCATCCAGGAAGAAGTCATCGTCGCGACGCGCGATTTCCGCCATCGGAACAATTCCAGCGCCAATCAAACCCAATTGGAATTCGTTAAACTTTGCGAGGCACGACTGGTCCGCAAGGCTAAGCAATTGGAAGTTGAAATCTGAAAGCCGACTCCAATCGGCTCACCGGTCTGAGTCGGCCTACGCCGTCTCCGGCGCTACGCCGTCTCCGGCGCTACGCCGTCTCCGGCGCTACGCCGTCTCCGGCGCTACACCGTCTCCGGCGCTACACCGTCTCCGGCGCTACACCGTCTCCGGCGCTACACCGTCTCCGGCGCTTTGAGGATGTAGCCCACTCCCACTAAAGTGTGGATGAGCTTTTGGTCAAACCCGCGATCCAGCTTCTTCCTCAGAAAACTCACATAGACGTCGATGACATTGCTTTCCGAATCGAAAGAGGTTTCCCAAACCCGTTCGGCGATTTCCGTCCGCGAGATCACACGGTTCCGGCTGCGCAGGAAAAATTCCAGAAGGGCGAATTCCCGTGCGGTCAAAACGATGGGACGTCCCGCGCGCGTTACGGTGCGGGAATCCAGATTCATGCGCAAATCCCCCACTTCCAGGACGGTAGCGGAGGGTTGACTCGTCCTACGGCGCAACAGGGAGCGCAAATGCGCCAGCAGTTCCCGGAACTCGAAGGGCTTGGCTAGGTACTCATCGGCCCCGGCATCCAATCCCTGCAGTTTATCCTCCGTCGAATCCAGCGCCGTCAGCATCATGATGGGCACGCGTGAGTCGAAGCTGCGGATGGACCGGCAAAGCGCGAAGCCGCTTTTTAACGGGATCATGACGTCGAGCAGGATGGCGTCGTAATTCGTGGCCCGCGCCATGCGTTCGCCCTGGATGCCGTCAAAGGCCATGTCGACACTGTAGGATTGCTCCATCAGCCCGTTGCGTATAAAAGACGCCACCTTTTTCTCATCTTCGACCAGGAGGATTTTCATGCTTGCTCTGCCTTGGAGTATAGAAGCCGGGTCTAAACCCGGGATTAAAACGGAATTAAAATACGGACTTTGAACGCGTTTTACAGCCCCAAGCCGAAGATTTAAAAGATAGGTTGTTATCGGATTGGAGGTTTTAAGGGCATGGATGCATCGGGGATGACATTAAAGCGTCGTTTGGCCTTGCTCTTCACCTGCTTGGTGGCTTTCCTTTTGGCGGCGTTCGGAGGCGTCATCTACGCTTTTGTCGCCTACCAGCGATCCGAGGTTTTTTTCGCCGAACTCAAAGTCAACGCCATCGCGACCGCCACCATCGTATTGCGCAGCGACAATCTGAGCGACTCGCTGCTGGAACCCTACCGGAAGAAAGTGCTGAATAAGCTGTCGCAGGAAAGCATCAACATCTACAACTTGGATTTGGAAAGCGTCTTCCATCAGGGCGAAACGGTGGTGGCCCTGAGTCCCATGGAAATGCGCAAGACCTTGGAATATGGATCGATTTCCGGATCGACCGGGTCGGTGCAAAAATTATGCTTTCCCTTCCTGGATGAGGACAAACAATACGTCGTCTGCATCACGGCCGTCGACGAGCGCGGCCTGAAGACCATGGCGAAATTGCGCTGGGGGCTGCTCGTGGGATTGGTGATTTCCCTGGCGATCGTATTCGCGGCTGGGCAATGGTTCGCGAGCCTGGCCATCCGCCCTCTATCCCGCATCACGCGGCAGGTCGAACGGATTTCCGCCACCGATCTCCACGTGCGCGTCGACGTGGGGCCGCAGCGCGACGAACTATCCCAATTGGCTCGGGCCTTTAACGGCATGTTGGATCGGCTGGAAAAATCCTTCCTTACCCAAAAGCAATTCATCGCCAACGCCTCCCATGAATTGCGCACGCCCTTGACCACCATGGAGGGCCAATTGGAAGTGGCCCTCATGAAAAGGCGCACGGAGGAGGAATACCGGAACATCATCACCGGGGCGTTGGAGGAATCCCGGAGTTTGCGGCGCATGACCAACAACCTGCTCCTGTTGACTAAGGCGGAAGCGGATATGCTCGCCGGGGACTTGCGGCCCATGCGGCTCGACGACATCCTGTTCACTGCCTTGGAAGAGGCGCGCCAGCGGCATCCGGACCGTAAATTGGAAATGGAATACGCCGAAGTGCCCGAGGATGAGGCCAAGCTGATTGTGGATTGCAACGAGGATTTGCTGCGCAACGCTTTTTTGAACCTGATGGAAAACGCCTTCAAATATTCTCCCCGGGATTCCTTGGTTTCGCTGGTCGTGCGGTTCATTCCAGGTAACCTGATTGTTACCCTGCGCGATCACGGCTACGGTATCGATCCCGATGAAATGAACAAGATCTTCGAGCCGTTTTACCGTTCCGCGCGCACCCAATCCATTCCCGGCAGCGGCATCGGCCTTACTTTGGTGCGGGCCATACTGGAAAGGCACCGGGGTACAATCCGGATTACCAGCGCGCCGGGCCAGGGCACGACCGTCGACGTGACCTTGCCGATCCATTCCTGAAGGCCATTGCAATTTTAATGCGGGATTAATCCCGCCTTAATCGCGGCCTGGTATTATTGATTCCGGGCGATACCGCCTGGAAAGGTCGATACGTGCGTACCATCGGTACTACATGCTTGGCGCTGCTGTTAACCGTCCCGGCGGTCCGGGCGGCCACGTCCGACACCGTGTTCCTGGACCTGGCGCGGGCGGAAAGCCTTTTGAGCGCGAACAGCTCGGAGTGGTTGGCGAAACGCAGCGCGGCAGAGGCGGATCGCGGCACCGCGGAACAGGCGGCCCTGTGGGACAACCCGAATCTCTCCGTCACGCAAGGAGCCTACAACGGCCGCACGGGAAAATGGTTCGACGTGACCGGGAAAAGCGAGACGGCCGTGCAATTACAGCAGGCCATCGCGCTGGCCGGCAAGCGGGCGCATCGCCTGGAAGTGGCCGAAGGCGAGGCCAGGCTCTCCGCAATGGAGGCCCGGCAAATCCGGCGCGATTTGATTCACGCCTTGCGGCTGGACTTCTCCGGCCTGCATTACCTGCGCGCCTACCAGGCCGTGCATAACCGGGAAATAGCAACCCTGCGCATTTTGGTGGACGGCTTTTCCAAGGAATACAAAAGGGGCAACGTGTCCCTGATCGAACTCTCGCGGTTGCAAGCCATGCTGTTCGGATTGGAGGAAGACGGGCGCGCCCTGGCGGCCGATATCCGCGGACGGCAAGCGTCGCTGGGCTACTCCTTGATGTTGCCCGCGGGAACCGAAGTCGCGCCGCAACCGGATACGCTGGCCTGGGAAGGTTTTTCATCCGCGGGCCATGCGCTTGCCGAAATCCTCGATTCCGCTTTTTCGGATCGCGAGGAAATGCGCGCGCACAAGGCCAAGGTGGCGGTGGCGGCGGCGGGGCTGGAATTGGAACGCGCCCAACGTATCCCGGATGTTACCCTGGGGGCCGGATGGGATCGGGCCGGAAGCTATATTCCGGACTATAACGCCGTGTCCTTGTCCTTGGACATCCCGATTTGGAACCGCAACCAGGGCGGCATCCACGCGGCCCAGGCCCGCTTGGAGGCCGCGCGACATGAGGCGGACGGCGCGCCGTTGCGCATATCGGGCGAAGTGCGGCAGGCGTATGCTGAAATGCAAGCGGCGGACTCCCTGTACCGCGCCTGGAAGGATCCCTTCACGCTGAGCTTCGACGCCTTGGCGGAAAGCATTTACCGCAGCTACGCCAAGCGCAGCCTGAGCATGCTCGACTTCGTGGACTTTTTCCAATCCTATGACGACAGCAAGAGCCGTCTCTTCAAATTGCAGAACGGGAGGATCGACGCCTATGAAAACCTCAACTACGCCTCCGGGCGCGACTGGTACAAAATTGATTAAGCGCGCCTTGGCCCTGTCCATCGTGCTCCTGGCTTGCCTCGCCGGCCTGATCGGCTGCCACGCCGACAAAGGAGCCGTTGCGGAGGAAACGCCGCATTTCCGGCTGTCCGACAGCTTGGTAAGCATGATCCAGGTGGATACCGCCCGCGCCCAAGAGTTGGAAAGCGAATTGCGCCTTTCCGGAAAAATCACCTTCGACGAGGATCGCATCATCAAGGTCTATTCCCCGTTGGGCGGCGTGGCCACGGAAGTCAAGGCCGGACTGGGCGACCGCGTCGAAAAAGGCCAGGTGTTGGCCGTCATCCACAGCGGCGAGGCCGCCGGCTACGCGCAACAGCGGACGGCGGCGGAGGATAACCTCTTGATCGCCAAGAAGAACCTGGAGGCCGCCGAGGACATGCACGCCTCCGGAGTCAGCTCGGAACGGGACTTACTGACCGCGCAACGCGAACTTTCCAAGGCCCAGGCGGAAGTCGACAGGATCCGGGCGGTATTTTCCATCTATGAAATCGGTTCGGGATCGGGATATTCTCTCAAGGCGCCGATGAGCGGATTCATCGTCGAACGCAAGCTCAATCCGGGCATGCAAATCCGTCCCGACAATGCCGACAACCTGTTCACCATTTCCAATCTGGATGAAGTCTGGGTCACGGCTAATCTTTACGAAGGCGACATCGCCAAGGTGAAGCCGGGCTATGCCGCCGCGGTCACCACCTTGAGTTACGGAGACAAGGTTTTCTCCGGCAAGGTGGATAAGGTCGACAATGTCCTCGATCCGGAAACCCGCGTGGTCAAGGTGCGCATCCGCCTGCCCAATCCCGGTTATCTTCTCAAGCCGGAAATGTTCGCCTCCATCGGCATCCGCTTCCGCGACGGCGGCAGCATGGAGGAAATTCCCTCCCAAGCCGTGATCTTCGACAAGAGCCGCAATTTCGTGATGGTGTACCGCGATCGATCCGACATCGAGACCCGCGAGATCAATCTCTACAAAACCGTGTCCGGCAAGGCTTTCATCGCCTCCGGGCTCAAGGACGGCGAGCGGGTCATTTCCCGCTACCACCTGCTGGTCTATGATGAGTTGAACGGCGGATAGACATGGGAAAATTGGTCAAGGCGGTTTTGGCGCTCTCCCTGCGCAACCGCGTCTTCGTTTTTTTCATGACCGGCCTTTTGGTGGTCGTGGGCTTTTGGTGCTATACGCAAACGCCCATCGAGGCGTTTCCGGACGTGACCAACACGCAAATCGTGATCATCACGCAATGGAACGGCCGCAGCGCGCAAGAGGTGGAGCGCTTCGTCACCGTCCCGCTGGAAGTGGCCATGAGCCCCGTGCAGCGCAAGACCAGCGTACGCTCGATCACGATGTTCGGATTATCGGTCATCAAAATTATTTTCGAGGATGATGTCGAGGACCCCTTCGCGCGCCAACAGGTGAACAACCAACTGGTCGGCATTTCCCTGCCCGATGGCGTCGCGCCCGACGTGCAGCCGCCTTACGGGCCCACGGGCGAAATCTTCCGCTATACCTTGGAAGGCCGGCGTCACAGTTCGCGGGACTTGCTCACCTTGCAGAATTGGGTGGTCGATCGGGAATTGCGCAGCGTGCCGGGCGTGGCGGACATCAACGCCTTCGGCGGCGCGGACCGGACCTTCGAGGTTTCCGTCAATCCCCAGTTGCTGGAGAAGTACGGACTCACGCCTTTGCAGGTCTACGACGCGGTGTCCAAGAGCAACGTGAACGTGGGCGGCGACGTGATCGAGAAGAACGGGCAGGCCTATGTCGTGCGCGGCGTCGGATTATTGTCGTCCGCGCAGGACATCGGCAATCTGATCGTTGACCAGCGGGGCGGCGTGCCGGTGCTGGTGCGCAACGTGGCGTCGGTGGCGGAATCGAATTTTCCGCGCGTGGGCCAGGCGGGCCGCAACCGCGACGACGACGTGGTGGAAGGCATCGTCGTCATGCGCAAGGGCGCGAATCCTTCCGAGGTGCTGGCCGCCTTGAAGGCCCGCATCGCGCACGTCAACCGCGAAGTGCTTCCGGAAGGCGTGAAAATCGTTCCCTTCTATGATCGCGACGAGCTGATGGCCTATTGCACGCACACCGTCCTGCACAACCTCTTCGAGGGTATCCTGCTGGTTACCGTGATCGTCATGCTGTTCATGGCCGATTGGCGCACCACCGTAATCGTATCCTCGGTCATCCCGCTCTCGCTCCTGTTCGCCTTCGTCTGCATGCGGCTCAAAGGCATGTCGGCCAACCTCCTGTCCATGGGCGCGGTGGATTTCGGCATCATCATCGACGGCGCGGTGGTGATGGTCGAGGGCCTGTTCGTGGCCTTGGATTATCAGGCCGTCCGGCTGGGAATGCCGGCTTTCAACCGTTTGTCCAAATTGGGCCTGATCAAGTCGACGGGCGCGGAAATGGGGAAGTCCGTTTTCTTCTCCAAGCTCATCATCGTAACGGCGCTGCTACCCATCTTCGCCTTTCAGAAGGTGGAGGGCAAGATGTTCTCGCCGCTGGCGTATACCTTGGGCTTCGCGCTGGTGGGCGCCTTGGCCTGCACCTTGACCTTGGTGCCCGTGCTGGTGTCGGTGCTGATGAAAAAAAACGTGCGCGAAAGGCACAATCCCCTCGTGGTCTGGATCCGCCAGGGAGTCATGTCCGCCTTCGATTGGACGCAGCGGCATAAAGCCGTGAGTTTGTCCCTGGCCATGCTCCTGTTGGTCGGGAGTTTCGCGTCGAGCGCCATGCTGGGCACGGAGTTCCTGCCTCCGCTCAACGAAGGGGCGCTGTGGGTGGAGGCGAAAATGCCCATGAGCAGTTCCCTGCCGGAAGCCGTGAAGATGGTCGCGCGCATCCGGGCCAAGCTCCTCACCTTTCCGGAAGTGAAGGAAGTGCTGTCGCAGACCGGACGCCCCAACGACGGGACCGATCCATCGGGGTTCTATTACATGCAATCGCAGGTGAACCTATGGCCCAAGGAGCAATGGCGCCGGAAGATTTCCATGGACAGCCTGGTGAATGAGATGGATGCGGAGCTCAAGCAATACCAAGGCATCGAATTCAATTATTCGCAACCCATCATCGACAACGTGCAGGAAGCCGTGGCGGGCATGAACGCCAACAACGCGGTGAAGATTTTCGGTCCGGATCTGGACAAGCTCGACACCATCGCCGACCGCGTGAAGGCGGCCATGGAAAACGTGCGGGGCCTCCATGACCTGGGAGTGGTCCGCAATTTGGGCCAGCCGGAAATCAGCATCCATCTGGATCGGGAGAAGATGGCGGCCAGCGGCGTGCTGACTTCGGATTGCCAGGCCGTGATCGAAATGGCCATCGGCGGGAAAACCGCCACCGAATTATATGAGGGCGAGCGGAAGTTCGACGTGCGCATCCGGTACCAATACGAGTTCCGGAAATCCGAGGATGAAATCCGCCGCCTGATGGTTCCCACCATCCGCGGCCGCGCCGTGCCCTTGGCCCAGGTGGCGGACATCACCACCCTGACGGGGCCGGCTTTCATTTATCGCGACGCCAACCGCCGTTTCATCGGAGTGAAATTCACCGTGCGCGATCGCGACTTGGGCAGCACCGTGCGCGAAGCGCAGGAAAAAGTGGCGGCCAGCGGCGCCTTGCCGCCGGGCTATACCACGGAGTGGACGGGCGAGTTCGAAAACCAGGTGCGAGCCAGCCATCGCCTGTTCCAAATGGTGCCCATTTGCCTGGTGCTTATTTTCACCTGGCTTTTCATCACCTTCGGCAATCCCAAGGACGCGGGGTTGGTATTGCTGAACGTACCGTTCGCGCTGGTGGGCGGCATATTGGCGTTGCACGCGACGCATACGATCTTCGGCATCTCGGCCGGTGTCGGATTCATTGCATTGTTCGGCGTGTGCGTGCAGAATGGCGTCATCCTCATCTCCGTGTTCAAGAAAAACCTGAAACTGGGTCTCCATCTCGCCGAGGCCGTGCGCATGGGCGTGGCTTCGCGCGTGCGGCCGGTAGTGATGACGGCCTTGATGGCGGCCATCGGTTTGCTTCCGGCGGCCTTGTCGACGGGCATCGGGTCGGAAACACAAAAGCCTTTAGCCATCGTCGTGATCGGCGGGTTGATCAGCGCCACTGCCTTGACCTTGCTTATCTTTCCCCTCATATTCCAGGCGGCATACCGTAAGGCGGCAGCCAAGTAAGTAAATTCATCCCATGGTTCGTCGGAGCGGCGTTTACATCCTGGGCGTCATCCTGCTTGCGGCGATGGGATCCTCCTGCACCCGGTATCTGGGCGAACAATTCCCATGGTCTTCATCCGACCAGTCCGCATCGTCCGGGAAAACCGTGCGTTCCAACATCCTGCGCCGGGATTACGCCGGGTCCGAAGCCTGCGGCAAGTGCCACGGGGAAATTTACGCGCGCTTCCGCCGGGGTCCGATGCACAACATGACGCGCCTGCCGGATTCGGTGGGGGATCGCGCCCCGTTTGATGGGCGGGTATTCCGATTCCACGAGGACAGCGTGGTGATGGAAATGCGCTCTAGCCAAAGATACCTTCGGGTCGGTTCCGGACGCTTCGGCGACAAGGAATTCCGAGTGACCAAAATTATTGGTGGTCATCACCGCGAGGATTTCGCCGGGGTGGAAACGTCCCATGCGACCGAGACGAATCCGGATGAAATCATCCTGCCCGTTTCCTACATGCTGGGTTCGGGAAAATTGCGCTACAAGGGATATTCGGTCATGGAGCCGGAACGTCCCGGCCTCAAGCCCAGCGCGGTTTGGAATCGCACTTGCATTTTTTGCCATAACACGGTGCCCTACCTTTCCACGGTCTTGGGGGCCTTGGATGGCCCGGAGTCGCCCGGGTACCAGGGCGAGTCGGTCGAGCATTGGCTGCCGCGAGCCAAACGTTGGACTCTGGCAGTCACGGATACCGCGGGATTTCTGACTGAGTTAAGCAATGAAAGGAAATTCCTGGCGGGCTTCGATTCGGACCCGCGCGGACAGAAACATCCGGCAGCGAATCCGGAGGATCGGAAGCGTGAGTTGACCGCCGCGTTTGGCGAAACCATCGAAACCACGCGGAAGCATTTCGGCGCCAAAGCGTTGTTGGAAGTGGGCATCGGCTGTGAGTCCTGCCATGGCGGCAGCCGCGAGCATGCGTCCGATCCGAACGTCAAAACCAGCCTCGAACCCCGAAGTCCTTACCTGTCTTTGCGGAAGCCCAGCCCGGATACCGGTTCCGGGGAACAGTCGAAAATGCGTCGGCACGCTTTGCAAATCGATCGCGTCTGCGCCCGCTGCCATCAGGTCCTCTTCTCCGGATACCCTTGGACCTGGGAGGGTCGTCGTCGCCAAGACACTCTGGCCGGGGGAGCGCAGATTAATTCCGGCGAGGCGCGCGATTTGTTATTGTCCAAATGTTCCGTCACGTGCACGGATTGCCATGATCCGCATGCGCATCGGGATACCGTCCGTTTGCAAACCTTGGAGGGTCCGGCGGGCAATGCCGTCTGCGCGCGTTGCCATGCGGAACTGGTCCGGCCCGCGGCGCTTCAAGCCCACGCGCATCATTCCCCAGCGGGTGCCGGCGGCCTCTGCATCAATTGCCACATGCCCAGGAAGAACATGTCCCTGGACAGCCGGCTTTCGCGCTATCACCGGGTGGGCTCTCCCGACGCGGTCGAGAAGGTGGAGGGCGATCGCCCGTTGGAATGCGCCTTGTGCCACGCCGATAAGACCGTAGGGGAAATGGTCGATACGATGGAAGCCTGGTGGGGCAAGCATTATGATCGTAAGGCCGTCACAGGCCTTTACGGAGATTGGCGCGCAAAGTCCCTGGAAGCGACTTTGCAGTTGGGTAAGCCGCATGAACAGGCTACCGCCTTGTATTTATCAGGGTTGGGCGGAGACACGTCATTGGTTCCGTTGATCGTCCGGCAATTGACTAATCCTTATCCCCTGGTACGCTATTACGCCGATAACGCCCTCGCGGCTTTAACCGGGATGGCCTCGCCGTTGGATTTACATCGTCGGGACGAGCAAATTCAAAAAGACGCTTTGGAATGGATGCGCAGCGTCCAATTTCCAGGTACCAACCGCAACAAGCCGGACGTCCAAATGGAGCGATTCCCAAAAGACTCTCTAAAATAACGCCGGTATCCGGGATTCTTCGACTTGCTTGTCGCCTTGAATTGCTTAAATTACCACTTTCGAAAGGACATTCCGGAATGACAAGAACTGAATTGCTCCCCAAGTTGTTGGAGCTGGCTCGCGACGTGATAGGCGATGAAGATTTGACCTTTGACGGAAGTACGCCTTTCGAAACCATCGAAGAATGGGATTCCATGAATCATGTCCACATGATCGTTCGGATGGAAAAGGCCTTCGGCATCCGCTTTAACGATGCCGCGCGGTTGCAATCGGTGGTTAAAGTCCAGGACCTTTTGGATTTCATCGCGGATTTGAAAGGCATTTAAAAACTTATAGCCCATAGCTCGCCCAGCTTTCACCATGCAGTTGCTTTCGCTTCAATTCGCCCTATGCTTCGCGGCCTTGCTGGCTCTTTATTGGATTGCGCCGAAAAAGGCCTGGCAAAACGCTTTGTTGTTGGTGGGATCGATCGGCTTTATCGGGACGCATTCTCTTTCCGCTGCGGTGTGCGTCATCGTTTCCACCTTCATCGAATGGCGCCTGGCCTTGGCCATGGGCGCGGTCACCGAGCGCCGCCCTCGGTTGATGGTGTTGTGGGGTTCCATACTTTTAAATGTGGGACAACTGGCCTTTTTCAAATATTCGCAATTTTTCCTACCCGAGCTCGCCACGGTTTTGAAACCCGCCGGCATTTCCCTGCATGTGATGTCCGTCTTAATGCCCGTAGGTTTGTCTTTCTGGACTTTGCAGAAAATGACTTTAACGCTCGACGTATTTTACCGCAGGAAACCCGCGACGCAAAGTTATTGGGAGTGCCTGCTATTCACCGCATTTTTTCCCACCTTACTTTCCGGCCCCATCGAATTTTCCCGTAAACTGCTGCCGCAATTCCAAACCGCCCGCACCATCAGCACGGGCCAAGTCGCCGAGGCCGTGTGGCTCTTGGCCATGGGGGCATTCCATAAGGCCGTCATCGCCGACAATATCGGCGCCAGTGTCGAAGTCCTGATGGCCCCGGGGCATTCCGGTTTCTCCCTCCTGATCGGAATCTGGGCTTACGCAGTGCAAATCTACGCGGACTTCGCCGGTTACTCCTATCTCGCGCGCGGCTGCGCCCGACTCTTGGGGCTGGACATCACCCAAAATTTTTTGGCTCCTTACCTGGCTCCCAACCTCTCCGATTTCTGGAAGCGCTGGCATGTTTCCCTTTCGGGGTGGCTGAATGAATTCATCTTCGTGCCGACCTCCCTGGCTTTGCGCAATTGGGGCACGATGAGCATCATAGCCGCCGTGTGGGTCACCTTCCTGGCCAGCGGGTTATGGCACGGCACGGGCATGGCTTATGTCGTTTGGGGCAGCGTCCATGCCGTGGGTTTGACGATTTTCAACCTGACCCATGGATGGCGCAAGCGGGTGAAGAAAAAATACGGGAGCGCGGGATGGCTCAAGTGGAGCGCCGTCGCCGTGAATTTCAATTGGGTGTGCTTGGGTTATTTCTTTTTCCGCGCGGGACATGTCGGCGTCGCCGTCGATCAATTAAGGTCGTTGTTCGGACATTTGGATTGGGATCCCGTGGTGGAAAACTGGAACGTGATCGTCCCCTGCACTGCGGTTATTTTTTGGTTGCAAAGCGCATTAGCGGCGACCAAGAACGAGTTCTGGATTTTTCAAAAACCGATTTGGTTTCGCGCCATGGCCTATCTGGTGCTGGCCTTTTTATTGATGCGGTTTTACGCGCCGGCGGATCGCTTCATCTACTTTCAATTTTAAGACCAGCGAATCCGGCGATAAATAACATGTGGAACCGCTTCCCCGCTTTGACTCGAGCCCTGGCGTTGACTCTCTGCGTTACCGTCGTCTTGTACCTGGCGGCGCGTTGCATTTACTGGGACTCGCGGCCGCGTATGTATTTATTGGGTGATTCCGCTATCGGAAATTACCGGTTGGATCCCGGACAGCGTTTGCAGGACCACCTGGCTTTATTGTATCCGGAACTCCGGGTGGAAAACCTGGCCGAGCCCGGCTCCGCTCCCATGGACTATTATCTGCAAGTGACGCGGGCGGAATTTTTGGCGGGTAAACCTAAAGTCGCGCTGGTTTTTTTCACACCGGAAAAATTCCTGCAGGACAGCGGCAGCCGCCGGTTTGATGAAGATGGCGTGAATCTGCGTTGGCTGCCTTGGAATCGCTTAGGACTGGAATTATTCGGAACCTTGAACGCCCATGAAAAATCCGTCGCCGTAGTGCAACAGGCGGGCCTGCCCTTTTTCGCCGTCCAGGATGCTGCGCGATCCTTGTGGATCCGGTACGTGCAATGGCCTTGGGAGCGGAAGCAAATGCGGACGGCGGGCCCTTCGCGGCGAACCCGTATCGAGGCCAAGGTCGTCCAAGAGGGTAGGGAGGAGGACTCCGTCGTCGTTCCGGACTCCACGGTATTCTCTTCCCAAGCGCGCTCGCGGGATGCGGAATTCATGATCCGCGCCCTTCGCTCGGAGGGAACGCGGGTCTTCATCGTCATTCTCCCTTTCGGGAATCCGAATCTGATGCAGCGGATGTGGACGCCGAAAGTGCTTGCGTACCATGACAGCTTGGACTATTTGATGCGCGCCTGGGTTCGACGGCAAGGCATGCCGTACCTGGATTTCAATAATCCCGGCGACCTGTCCCGCTTTCCGGACTCGAATTGGGATGACCTGACGCATTTGAAGGCCCCGGCCGCCTTCGCCTATATTTCTCGACGCATTGCCGACACCCTTTTTCTATCGGAACCGAAATGAATTCCTCAGCCGCAAATAACTTGGCCGGTTTATTTTATGCATCCGCGCAGCGAGACCCCGGCCACCTCGCCCTGGCCTGGGACGGAGCCGATCATTCCTACGCCGAATTGCGCGTACTGGTGGAGTCGATACGGTTGGGTTTGGCCGACGACCGCGCGGAACGGATCGGTATCTTGGCGGCACGCAGTCCGGTGGCTTATGCCGCCGTGCAAGCCGTTCTGGCGGAAGGAAAAGCCTATGTTCCGCTCAATCCGATTTTTCCTCCCAAGCGCAATGCCTTCATCCTGGAAAAGGGCGGCATCGATACCTTGATTGTCGGGGAAGAGTGCGCGCCGGCCCTGAGGGCTCTCCTGGGGGAAACCGAACGCAAAATCCGCATTGTCGCTTTGCCCCAAGCGGGCATGGTCCAAAGCTTGGTTGCGGCCCATCCGGATCGGATTTCCTGGCGCCCGACAGCCGTCCTCTCACCCGATACGCTACCGCGTCCTCTCACGCCCGTAACCGCCGATGCCGACGCTTATGTCCTATTCACCTCCGGAAGCACCGGTGAGCCCAAGGGAGTGCGGGTCAAGCACGCCAACGTATTCTCCTATGTCCACTCGTTCCTTGTGTGTTATCCCATTTTTCCGACCGATCGGCATTCGCAAACTTTCGACATCACCTTCGACGTCAGCGTGCACGATCAATTCGTGACTTGGGCGGCGGGCGCGACCTTGGTTTCCTTTCCGGAGCGTTCCCTGCTTTCGCCCTTGGCCTTCGCCGCCGAAAAGAAAGTGACCGTATGGTTTTCCGTGCCGGCCCTGGCCGCCTTCCTGGAAAGCGCGCGCCAAGTGGTACCCGGCGCGTTACCCCGGGTCCGGCTTAGTTTGTTCGCGGGCGAGAAATTGACCTGGCAAACTTGCGAGGTTTGGAAAACCGTGGCGCCCAATTCGCGTATCGCCAACTTGTACGGTCCCACCGAGGCGACCATCGCCATCACGCATTTTGAAATGCCGGTGTCGTATGCCGAAGCGCAAACCTACCAGGGGGGCATTCCCATCGGACGGGCTTTTCCCGGACAGGTAACGGAAATTCGCCGCGAGGATGGGAGTCTTTGCGCGCGCGGGGAAATCGGCAGTTTGTGGCTGTCCGGAGATCAATTGGCCGTAGGCTACCTGGGTGATGCGGTTAAGACCGAAGAACGGTTCATTGTCCGCCCCGGCGACGGCGTGCGTTGGTACCGGACTGGGGATTTGGTGCTGGAAGATGTCGATGGCGAAATCCAATACGTCGGCCGCGAGGATTTTCAGGTGAAAGTAATGGGCTATCGCATCGAGTTGGGGGAAATCGAACATGCGCTGATGAAAACCTCGGGCGCCCCCTTTGCCATCGCCGACGTCGCCGCCTTGCGCGACGGCATGGACGAGATTTACTGCGTGCTCCCCGCGAACTGTTCAGCCCGGAAAAAGGAAATCAAATCCGCCTTGAAAGCGCATTTACCGTCCTATATGATGCCCAGGCATCTTTACTTCTCGGATCGCATTCCCTTAAACTCCAACGGAAAAATGGATCGGCGCGCCTTGAAGGATTTGATCGTTTCCGGCGCTTTGGAGAAATAGGTTTTCCTTCGTTAACCTTCCCCTTCGGGCGAAGGCAGCAGCTTCATCGCCAGCCAAGGCGTGATGCAAAAAGATGTCGCCAGCAGCGTGAGTAAACCAAGCACCGCGAATTTTCCGATGCTGGCGATGCCCAGATGCGTCGTGAACAACATTCCCGCGTAGCCCGCCGCTGTCGACAACGTGCAAACGGCTACCAGAGCGCCGATTCCGGAATAGAGCTCCCCGATTTTGTTTTTCCCCAACCGCAAATACCCCAGCAGCATGTAACTGGCCACGTCGACGGCATAGCCTTGCAGGGTGGTAATTACGATCAGATTGAAGGGACCCACCTTCAAGCCGAAAATCCCCATCAGCCCCAGAATCCAGACTACGCCGATCAGCATTTGCACGAAGCAGGCGATCAAAAGCCGCTTATCGCGCAAAACCACGGCCAGTAAAAGAATCAAGGAGATGCCCATGAGGATCGCTACACGCAGGCTATCCAACTTGACGATGCGCACGATATCGCTGAATACGAAGCTGGAACAATAACTCGAAAGCTTTTCGCCTCCGGCCGACAAATGGCCGTACCGCTTTTGGAATTCGGCCGCGTCGAGGGCATTGGAGGAATTGTAACGGCCGTAAATGAAACCCATGCGTCCGTAACTTCCGTCACGTTCACGCAGCAGATTGAGCGACCAGGGGGGAATGTCGGAAGGCTGGAACGGAACCGTTTTCACCAATTCGCGCAGGTTGCCGACCATGGCCGAGTCGTCGCCTTTGGCCTTGTCGAATACGCGCGCCGAAATCAAAGTGTCGATGCGGTGGATTTCCCCAAGACGTTGAGTCTGCGCCGCCGCCGGGGGCACGAAAGTCGCCAAAGTCAGGAAGCTGCGCAAGTACGGGTCGCGCTCCACGGTCAGCCGGTGCAATAGGGTATCCTGCAAGGCCGCCAAGGCAGCCGAGTCTTTGCCCATGACTACTACCGGTTGGCTGCTGGTTCGGTTGCTACCGAGGGCGATGCTGACCGGCAAGCCTTCCGGACCCTTGCGGGTGTCGCGGAGTTTGTCGAAATCGTATTCGAATTTGAGCCGGGTCCCGAAACCGGCCAGAATCAAGGTTCCCACGGCCACGAACAGGGCAGGGTAACGCGCGAGTTTCGGCCAGTTGGGACGCCAGGCGAATGGCCATCGCAACGGAGCGGCAGGACGGAGCCGCAACCAGCCTAATCCCGGAAATCCAGCCAGGCTTTCAAACGCGAAAATAAAAGCGGGCATGACCAGGTACACGCCGACCAGGCTCAGCGTAATTCCCGCCGAGGCCTGCACGCCGAATTCATAATAACCGACGAATTTGGAAATGAGCAAGGTCAGCAAGCCCACTATGGTCGTGGACGCGCCGACCAGCAGCGAGAAGAACAAATCATCCAGGGATTGGATCAGCGCCGCTTCCCAGGTTTTGCCTTCCCGGATCAGCCGCAAGGCGTAACCCAGGACGTAAATGGAAAAATCGATGCCCATGCCGAACAAAATTGAAATCACGAAGGCGGTGTATAAATTGAGATCACCGTAAACGAAAGTCGTGAAGGCGAGGGTAACCAAGCATACCAAGGTGGCCTGGATGAAAATGACGATCACCGATCCGATGCCTCGAAAGAAGGCCACGATGATCAAGATATTGAGGCCCACGGAAATGGCCGTCGCCAACAAGCCGTTCTTGGACAGGGAGTCCACTTCGGTCAATTCCTTATAGGGGCCTTCCACGCCCACTTCCAATTTCGCGCCGTAATCCTTGCGGATGGAATTCAGGAGCGACTCGCTCCGCGCCGTGACGGTTTTCACATAGTCGAAATCCGAGCTGGGTTTTTTCAACGACGCCTGCACCAGGCCGATCAAGCGGCCCTCGCGCGTGCGGCCCATGAGGCGCGCATGCAGGGAGGCGGGAATGCCCGCCTTCGGATCGAAAGCGGGTGCTCCTGAAGTATCCTTCTTGGTCAAAAACCGGTTGAAGGACTCCGCGGCCTCGTCCGGAAGGCCTAATTGCTGGGGCAAATCGGCGTCGAACCATTGGCGGTTTTTTCCTCTCTTTCCACTCGTTCCATCTTTTCCATCCTTTACGGACGCGTCGGATCCGGCGGGCGGCGGAGTATCGGCGGCCGGCGAACCTTCGCCGGCCGGCTCGTCATCGAACAAATCCACGGTGAGGGGACCGCGTTTGCCCAAATCCATTTGCAGGTCGTTCAATTTATTGGAAATGTTTTCCAATTGCGCTTGCGGCAAATACAACAATGCGTGTTTTCGGAAAAAGGAATTGTCGCGTTGGCACTGGGCGTAAACCACGTCGGGCCATTGGCGGAGGGAATCGGCGAGGCGGTCCTGCAGGCGGGCTAACTCCACCGGATCATCCAGGGCGATGGCGATGGTGTACATGTCGGAACTGCCCAGGCGCTGTTTGGCCTCGTGCATGGCGATGATGGTTTCCGTGTCGCGCGGTAAGAGCGCGTCCAGGTTGCTGTCGATCCGCAGATGCGTTGAGTACCAGGAGCAAAATCCGGCGAAAGCGAGGGTAGCCAGGACGATTACGTAACGGTACTTACGGGAAGCCTGGATGTAGGGAGTCAGAAAGCGTTGGAAGAAAACCGGGCTGCGCGAATTACTTTGCATAGCCCATACTTTACAAAACCTTTCCCCAGGTTTTAAGGGGAAAGTGGGCTGTCCGGGCGGCGCGGCCGCTCCGGAAAGGGTTTAGAAATGGAAAAATGCCAGCCAGGCGTTTCCCGAGCCGGAATTATCCAACGTCAACAGTTCGAAGGCGATCAAGACGGTTAAAACGAGGAATGCCGCGAATCCGGCGTTCCACATGTTCAGCCCCCCAAACAGGGCGTGCCGGGGTTTTCTCATATCGCCCTCCGTCCCGAAATCACCCGGAGCAGGACGATGACCACGGCGACGACGAGCAGGATATGGATGAATCCTCCGATGGTGTAGGAGGAGACCATCCCCAGGCCCCACAATACCAACAGTACGACGGCGATTGTATACAGCATGTGTGAATCCTTTGGTGAAGAAGTTTTAAATGATCCGGAGGCCGACGGCCGGCCCCCCCGGAGAAATGTTCAATGGTTGTATTCCGCCAGAGCCTCCTTGTTGGTGACTTGCAATTCCGTGCGGCGATTGCTTTTCCGGCCTTCGGATGTCTTGTTGTCTGCCTTGGGCTGCGTGAGGCCGTAACCCTTGGCGGTCAGGTGACTACGTAACTCAGGCGCTACGCTGATCATGTAATCGGCTACCGAGGCGGCCCGGCCCTGGCTGAGGTTCTGGTTGTATGCCGCGCTGCCGATATTATCCGTATGGCCCGCCACCTCGATTTGCAACTTGTCGTATTTGGTCAGCATCTTGGCGATGATATTCAGGTACGGCTTGGAGTTGATGGAAATGTCCGTTTTTCCGGTTTCGAAATATACGGCGTCCAACAGCAGAAGGCCGGTGGACAGCAATTGTTTTTCCGCGTCGCTGCGCTTGGAGATTTCCTCCAGCAACCGTGCGTGCGATTCCGCGAGGGCGGCGGAATCCTGGTTCGCCTTGGCTGCCCGCGATAGGGAGTCCTGCCTGGCTTTGGCGGATGCTTCGGCGGCGGCGGAATCAGATTGGTTTCGTTGCTGGATGCGGGCCAAGGAGTCCGCATGGCTTTGATCGTTTATCTGGTTCGATAAACCTCGGTTCCGCGATTCCAGGCGCGCTTTTTCCATGGCTTCCTTTTGCTCCTTGGATTTCGCTTCGGCGCGCTTTCCGTACTCAGTATCGAAGGAGAATGCCATCCCGGCGAACAGCCGGTAAGGCTCCAACGGACGCGTGTTGGAGCCGTCGTCACGCGTGCCGTTCAGGGCGTAGTCCGCGCCCAGGGTGAAGTTGAGGTCATACGGGGTACGGAATTGGGCCGAAGGCGTAACCCACAAGGGGTCGACATCCGGGGCGATTTTCTTGAAAGGCGTGCGCGAATGGATTTCCAACCCCAGGGTTGTGGTGGGCAAATTGAACTGCCCGCCCGCACCCAGGAGCAACAAGGCCTCGGTGCCGCTTTCCGACGAGGTGACCAGGCCTTCGTTCAAATGAATTTTGAAGCCGGTACTTTCCTGACCCAAGGTCAAGGTTTGCATCAGCTTGGCCATGAAATCGAGGCCGGAGCGCGTTTCAAAATAATTATAGCCGTCGGCGTGGTTATGATTGATTGCGTTGTTGGACAGACCCTGGTAAATGCCGACCTGCGCCGCCAGCCGGATAGGTGTTTCCGGCGCCAGGGGAAGCGTGCCCTGGATGCCGCCGCCCAAGGTTCCCAACCCTGCGGCCGAATCGCTGCTGTAATTAGTGGAACCGAAACCCGACAGAGATGCGAACAGGTCGATCTGGCGGTTTATCCCCAACGCGACGGTTCCGATGCCGGTGAAAATATTGGCGTCCTTATTGGGGGACCCGGAGAATTCCCGCTGCTGCAGATACCAGGAGCCGGTCATGGCGAATATCAAACGGCCCTCGCCAAGCGCTTCGGCCGAAGCGGTTTGGCTGAGTCCGCGCGTTCCGAAAAATGTGTTCGTCGGCGTCGTGACGTTGATATCGGTGTTGGCGTCGATTTTGGCGGTGACGGGCGGGTCGACTTCGGTTTTGATTTGGCCCATCGCAAGGCTCGCGGCCGCGCATACACTCAGCGTAGTCGAAAAAAATCGGCGAGAGATGGTAATGTTGGTAAGCATAGTGTCCTTCGGAGAAATGGATTGCGAATGTTTCGTTTCCATGCCTGACAATATCAGCGTCGGCCATTCGGTTACGAATGGGGTGTTGTGCCCATGTACTTAGGGTTTCACCCCATAACATTTTTTCTGGGCGACGTGAATATTGGGGTTGGCAATCAACGCCAACGTCGCCCCCGCGCCTACCGCAGGGGGTTCCAAAGAAAGAGGATATCCATGAAGTTTACCCACCATTTCGCTGTCGGTCTGGCATCCATGATTTTCGCATCGCAGGGAGTTGCGCGCGCCACGGAAACCGACGAACGCATCGAATCAGCGTTCACGAGTTCCTATGTATACAAGACTTACCTGCATGACGACGCCGTAAAAGCCCACAGCAAAGGCGGGGACGTGGTTTTGACCGGTAAAGTATCCCAGGAAAGCCATAAGGAATTGGCCCAAGAAACGGCCTCCAACCTGCCCGGCGTGGTTAAGGTTGAAAATCGCATCCAGGTCCGGGGCAAGCCTCCCGCCAAAAATTCCGACTCCTGGATCCAGATGAAAGTGAGCACCACCTTACTGTTCCATCGTAACGTGAACGCCCATGCGACGGACTTGGACGTCAAAGACGGAATCGTAACTTTGCGCGGCAAGGCGGAAAACCAGGCCCAGAAGGATCTCACTGCGGAATACGCCAATGACGTGCAAGGCGTCAAGAGCGTGAAAAACGAGATGACTGTTTCTCCCGCCTCGCCATCCACGGTGGAAAAAGCCAAGGACGTGGTCGACGATGCGTCCATCACCTCTTTGGTCAAGATGACTTTACTTTCGCATCGCTCGACCAGCGCGATGAACACCCATGTCAAGACCCAGGATGGAGTCGTGACGTTGACGGGTACGGCCGGCAACGGAGCGGAAAGGGACTTGGCCGCGAAGTTCGCCGAGGATGTCAACGGAGTGAAGTCCATCAATAATGAGATGAAGCTTTCCACGGATGCGCCCGGCAAATAGGCTCGCCTCCAACCGGTAGCCTTCGCCTATAACCGGTGGTCGCGCGCCAACTGGGTTGGCAGGTCGGTTTAATAAATCAATGCCGCCTTTTCCGGGCGGCATTTTTTTTGCGATAGGTCCCGGTTTGCGAAAGGTCTCGGGTTCGCCGATCCTCGGCGGCGGAGCCCGCTGCTTTCGGAGGCGCGTAAAGGTCGGTGGAACCTAAAGGATGGTAACCTGGACGCTACTCTCGATGATCCCGGCGGCGATGGAATACCGGGTGAGGCCGGCGGTATCGTGGATACCGAGCTTGTCCATGAGGTGCTGACGGTGCTTCTCGACGGTCTTTATGCTGATTTCCAATTCGCTGGCGATTTGCTTGTTGGCTTTGCCTTCGGCTATCAATTGCAGGACTTCCACCTCGCGCGAACTGAGAGGCGGGTGGCTCATGGCCGCAACGCCTTCCTGTGAAAGCGCCGCGGACCGATTACGGAATTGGCTTTCGATGCTCGGACTGAAAAACGTGTTTCCGCGATGCACCTGGCGAATGGCTTTCGAAAGGATATGCGAGGAGGTTTGCTTGATGAGATATCCCCGCGCGCCCAGGGCGATCATCCTTTCCACGTACGCGTCGTCGCTGTGGGCCGAAAGCACGAGAATCTTCGCGTTGGGAACGTTGACGCGGATTTGCCGCGCGGCCTCCAGCCCATTAAGCAGGGGCATGGCAATGTCCATCACGATGACGTCGGGCAATAGCTTTTCCGCCAGCCGCAAGGCCTGTCTGCCCGTTTCCGCCTCCGCGACGACCTCGATGTCCGGTTCGGCCTCCAGCAGAAGCTTAAGCCCTTCGCGCACCATTGCGTGGTCCTCCGCCAGCATCACGCGGATGCGAGGATCGGCTTTCGAGTTGGTTTGTTTGCCGAGATTGATGCGCATTTATTTCCCCGTGTCCGCGAATGGGATATGGACAATGATCGTGGTTCCCTTGCTGGGAACGGACACGACGGAGAAAACGCCGCCGACCATTTCCACCCGCTCGCGCATGCTCAAGAGTCCCAGGCGGCGCGGCCGCACCGCGCGCAGGGCGCGCTCGGCGTCGAAGGCGATTCCGTCGTCCTTGATTTCCATGATGATTTTCCCGGTCACCTTGGTGATAGTGACGCTCGCTCCGCCGGCCATGGAGTGCTGGGCGACGTTGTTCAGGGCGGATTGCGCGACCCGGTATAAGGTGGTCCGCTTCAAGTTATTCAGCTTCTCGATTCCGGCGAATGCCGTGAAGCGGATCTTCAGGCCCGTGCGTTGCGTCAAGGTTTTCATATAGGCATGCAAGGCGGGAATCAAGCCCAGGTCGTCGAGCAGGGTCGGCCGCAGCTCACGCGCGAAGCGGTGCACGATGTCCACCGATTCGCCCACCATTTTTTGCGCGCCCGCAATCTTTTTCTTGATGGTGGAAGAGGTCACGGAGGTTTCCTGGGTCAAGGTCGCCAGACGGATTTTGATGCCCGTCAGGACTTGCGTCACCTCGTCGTGCAATTCACGGCTGATCTGCTTGCGCTCTTCTTCCTGGGCCAGCAGGATCCGTCGCGAAAGATGACGCAATTGCTCCTGCATATTCAGCGCATCGGTCAGCATTTTTTTGTGGTGAGCGGCGCTATTCTTAATCGCGGTTAGCGCCAGCAGGTATTTGTCGCCGGTAACCTTTAACTGCCTTTGTGTAGACGCAAGTTGCGTTCGGAGTTTGCGGACCTCCGCGTTGCAATTTTCGGAAGAAATTATCATGGGTGGCCATTCTGGGCTCTATCCAATCGAAAGGGCGGCGAGACCTGCCGACAAAATGGAAAGTACAATTTGCGGCACCTAAACGGCGTCAGGCACCTAAACGGCGTCAAGTAGGGTAACACCCCATGATCAGACCCCCCCGCCCGCGCCTAGTTTGTCGCCATCGCGCAGCTCTGGAAACGGGTATTTCGCGGCACGGTCGGTATTTTCCGCCGTATATTCGCGGGGCGTGCATGATTCAACGGATTGCTTTTATCGGAAATTTTTTACCACGCCAATGCGGCATCGCCACGTTTACCACGGATTTGTGCGAAGCGGTGGCAACGGCGGCGCCGGAAACCACCTGCATCGCCATGCCCGTGAACGACACGGAGGACGGCTACACCTATCCGCCCCGGGTGCGGTTCGAACTGGACGAAAAGGACATCAAGTCCTACTTGCGCGCTGCCGACTTTCTCAATACCAACAACGTGGATTTGGTCAGTCTCCAGCATGAATACGGAATCTACGGCGGCCGCGCCGGAAGCCACATCCTGGCGCTTATGCGTGAACTGCGCATACCCATCGTCACGACCTTGCATACCATCCTCAAGGATCCGGATCCCGATCAGCTCCGCGTGTTGCGGGAAGTGGCGGCACTCTCCGATCGGCTGGTGGTGATGAGCCAACGCGGCGTCGATTTCCTGAAAGAGATCTACGGCGTCGATGCGGAAAAAATCTCTTGTATCCCCCACGGCATCCCGGACTCGCCCTTCGTGGACCCGAGCTTCAACAAGGATTTATTCGGTGTTGAAGGCAAAATCGTCCTGCTCAGCTTCGGCCTGTTGTCCGCCGACAAGGGATATGAAAACGTCATCGGCGCGCTGCCCGCCATCCTGGCTCGGCACCCCAACGTGGTCTACATCATTCTGGGCGCCACCCATCCGAACGTATTGCGCCATGAGGGCGAACGGTACCGGCTTTCCTTGCAATGGCTGGCCCAGGAAAAAGGCGTGGCCGGCGAGGTCATTTTCAACAATCGGTTCGTAACCCTGGAAGAGTTGAACCAATTCATCGGCGCGGCCGACATTTACATCACACCCTATCTGAATGCGGCGCAAATCGTGTCCGGCACCTTGGCCTATTCGCTCGGCGCCGGCAAGGCCGTGATTTCCACGCCCTATTGGTACGCGGAGGAAATGTTATCCGATAACCGGGGTGTGTTGGTTCCCTTCCGCAATCCCGACGCGATCGCGGACGCGGTCATCGACTTGCTGGACAACGAGGCCAAGCGCCATGCCATGCGCAAGCGCGCCTTCGTATTCGGGCGGGAAATGATTTGGCCCCAAGTGGCGTTGCTCTATCTCGAAGTGTTCGACCGCGCGCGCTCCGAACGCCGCAACTATATTCCGCCGGGATTCACGGTCAAGGCCCTGGATGAGTATCCCAGGGATCTTCCTCCCATCAAGCTCGATCACCTGCGTAATCTCACGGACGATACCGGTATCGTCCAGCATGCCATTTTCACGGTTCCAAATTATCACGAGGGTTATTGCACGGACGACAATGCGCGCGCGCTGATCGTCAGCACCATGCTGGAAGAAAGCGGAAACGCCCAGGCGTTTCAACTGGCCTCCCGGTACATGGCCTTCGTCTGGTACGCCTTCAATCCCAAAACCGGGCGCTTCCGGAATTTCATGGACTACCAAAGACGCTGGCTCGAAGACGGCGGTTCGGATGACAGTTATGGACGCGCGCTGTGGTCGTTGGGAACCGTGTTGGGCCGTTCTACGACGCATGCTTTACACAGCATGGCCGGGTGGCTTTTCGAGCAGGCCTTGCCCGCCATCGTGGATACCACCAGCCCGCGAGCCTGGTCCTTCGCGTTAATCGGCATCCACGAATACCTGCGCCGTTTCGCCGGCGACCGCATGGCCGGACAGGTGCGCGGACAATTGGCATCCCGGTTGATGTCTCTTTACCAGGCCAACCGCACCGATTCTTGGCGCTGGTTCGAGGTGTCGCTGACTTATTGCAACGCCGCATTGCCGCACGCCCTGCTGCTCTGCGGGCATTCCCTGGCCGATCCGGCGATGACCGCCGCGGGATTGGAATCCCTGGCATGGCTCTCGGACGTGCAGCGCGCGGAAAAATCCGGAGGCCATTTCGTGCCCATCGGTACGCGCGGCCATTACCAGCAAGACGGGGAGCGCGCCCGCTTCGACCAGCAACCTGTGGAAGCGCAGGCCATGGTGTCGGCTTGCCTGGAGGCCTTCCGCCTTACGAATCAATCGCGCTGGAGGCGGGAAGCCAAGCGCGCCTTCGAATGGTTCCTGGGGCGCAATGATTTGGATTTGCCGATGTATGATCCGGCGACCGGAGGATGTCGGGACGGCCTCCATCCCGACCGTCCCAATGAAAACCAGGGCGCGGAATCCACCCTGGCCTTCCTCCAGGCCCTTTTGGAGTTGCGCCTCGCGGATGACGGACTGCCCACTCACAAAGAAAGCACCCCATGAGCACCACCTATCCCGTTCTTTTCCGCCGCTATGGCGGCAACCCTATTCTCTCCGCCTCCGATTGGCCCTATCCGGCCAATAGCGTGTTCAATCCCGCCGCGGTCAGGCTCAAGGACGGAACCACCTTATTGCTGTGCCGCGTGGAGGACAGGCGCGGCCACTCCCACCTCTGCGCGGCCCGATCGGAGAACGGCATCGATGACTGGCGCATTGATCCATTGCCTACTTTGCTTCCCGATCCGAAGAATTTCCCCGAGGAGGTCTGGGGCATCGAGGATCCGCGCATCACCTACCTGGATGAATTGGGCCGGTACGGAGTCGTGTATACGGCTTACTCGCGCGTGGGCCCGGGCGTGGCCTTGGCCTTGACCGAGGACTTCAGGACCTTCGAGCGCTTCGGAATGATATTGCCTCCTGAGGACAAGGACGCGGCGCTTTTCCCCCACCGCATCGGCGGCCAGTGGGCCATGATTCACCGTCCGGTCAGCGCTCCCGGCGCGCATATGTGGATATCCTATTCGCCCGATCTGCGTCATTGGGGCAGCCACAAGCTGATGCTCGAGGCGCGCCATGGCGGCTGGTGGGACGCCAATAAGATCGGGCTTTCGCCGCCGCCGATTGAAACCTCCCGAGGCTGGCTGGTGTTGTACCACGGCGTCAAGCACAACGCGGCCGGCCATTTATACCGCTTGGGCGCGGCCTTGTTCGATTTGCAATGCCCGGAGCGTTGCCTCCGTCGCGGCCAGGAGTGGATCATGGGACCGCAGGAGCCGTACGAGCAACGCGGCGACGTCGATAATGTGGTCTTCCCTTGCGGCTATACCCTGGGAGCGGACGGCGACACCTTGCACATTTATTACGGCGCGGCGGATACGAGCATCGCGTTGGCCACGGGCAGCGTCAAGGCGATTTTGGAATGGTTGGACGGTCAGGCCGAAGAAACCAGTGTCCTGGGGTGACGTGCCGGTTACCTGACGGCTGGGACAATCACAAATTCTACATCCCCAGCCGGCCGGCTGGGACAATTACCAACATTACATCCCCAACCGGGCGGCTGGGATAATCACAAAATTACATCCCCAACCGCTTACGCAGTTTATCCACGTCGAAACGGTTCATAGGGCTTGGGCTGCGCGCGTAAAGGTTTTCCATTTCATCGAGAAGTTGCTTTAATTTTTCCCTTCCGGTTTCGGACTTGGCGGCTTGCACAGGTGTTTGACCGCCCAGAGCCGGAATTTTTTCCTTCACCCAGGATGAAAAAATCTTTTCCTCCAGAACCGGAAGCAACTCATCCATTTCCGCCGGTGAAAATTTTTCCGTTGGAAACCCGGCCAGATCGCGGGATACCGGCGCTCCGGGATGGAATTCCATCGGGGTTTCGCGCATATCCAGGAGCCGCACATCGCCTAAGGTTTGCAGCTTCTTTTCCCATTTCTTGAAGCGTTGCCGCGAATTGCATTCCAGCGTGAAAATATCCTGATCGGGTTTGACGCGCAGAAAGCCCAACACCGTATCCTTGCGGTTCAGCCAGGTAAATACCAGACCGCTGTCGGAGGATTCATTTTCGAAATTCCGGGCTTGGTTCAACGCGGCGATCAATTTCTCCGGCTGCTCGGCTTTAAAGCGCGCGATGATGTTCACCACGGCGTGTCCGTCATGGTTGACCAAAGTCGGAGTTTTCGGAAACAATTGGCGATGCAGAAACCAAAGATCGAGCCAGAAAACCACTACGGGTTCCGCTTGGAGCAGTTCGGACAATCCCAAACCCCGCGTATTCAAATGTTTGTCTTGCGCCAAGTTTTCCAGATTCCGGATGATGGTCTCCCGATCCGCGGGAGTATGCAAAGTCAATGTCAAGGATTCGATGGCAAAGCCGGATTTCTCCGGTAACGGGAGCATTCGGCCGGAAAAAATGTCGTGCGGCTTGGCGTGTACGGACATTCCATTATCGTAGACAGTCGACACCTCGCCGGAGAAGAGGTCCAGGACGCGCAGGCTGCCGGTTTCCGGAAATGATTCCGCTACCTGGATATAGGTTACCCGGCTGCGATCGAATTCCCGCAAGTAATGCGCCTCATCAGCTGTAAATTGGCTGGAATGGTGGGCAAGCGCATGCTGCGCTGGAGTTTTCCCTTTTATTTTCAGGCAGTTAAGGGTGGCGAAATAATTTCGCTCCTCTAAAAGTTCGGAAGCACGGGGATGGGCGTTCAAGGCCTCCGCTTGATCATCGTCGAGAAACGGCGAAGCCCAATAATCTTCTTCGAAATGTTGTAACTCCCCGGGGGTAACATCCTTCAACATGATCCGAGCCATTTTTTCGGTCGCTTTGCGCCGCATGGCCAAATGGGACGCGTACGTGAAATCGATTTCCTTGCGGCCCTCGGACGCGACATCCTTCTGGAGACAACAATTCTTGTACTTCTTTCCACTACCGCAAGGGCAAGGATCGTTTCTACCGATTTTTCCCATTGCCGTAAATCTAAATAGTCTGCAATCGATCCGGATCAAATCATAGGATCCAAATGTGCGCTGGGAGCCACCTGGATACGATTGAAAAAGAAAGCGTCTGGAATGCGTTGGGTGGTATTCACCCCATCGCGGTGAACTACACGCGTGGAAGTTCCGCCGCCAAAAAAAAAGGTTGGGGCAATCCCCAACCTTTTTTCATTTCCGTAGGTGTTACTTACCTCACGAAAATTCTTGCGGAACGAGCCGCTCCCGGAACAGCAACTCGCATGATATAGACACCGCTGCGTAAACCATTCAGGCTCGCGCTGAAGTTATAGTCGATGGGAGTCTTATTACCTCGTTCTTCCGTAATTTTATGCCCGGCAATATCATACAAGCCCACCGTATGATAACCCGCCTTGGTAATCAACACTCCTGCTTCTTCGGAAGGATGGAAAGTGATGCCGGACTTATTCACGCCCATATTCAAATCGTGTTTGAGAGCAATTGGTGTTATGAGAGTACTGTCGTAGCCGGCTAGATAGTACATGAATTGTCTGTAATACCTGTCCCATACCGCTGTAGTCATCGATTTCATCGTGTTCTGATCATGGCCTTCCATGAAGTAACCGACAGTCCCCTTCTTTTGAGGGGCGGTCCAAGAAATGGGATATCCCCATGCGCCGCCTTTGGCTGATTCGGTGGTATAGTTATAACCGCCATTGCCGCAAGAATTGGGCGACCCACATGTTGACGGATTAAGGCCAATGAGCCCTTGCCAACCAGCCGGTTTAACCGTGGGATTGGTCATTACATATTGGAAGGTATGCAGTTCCATGCCGGGATTGATAGTGACCGAGTCCGATCCGTTCCAATTTATACCCTGAAGGACAGGATGTTGCTTGGCGGCTTTATTGTTTTCTCCCCAAATGCCGACTTTCCCGACGCTGGCTTGACCACCAGCGCCAGCCTCGCCATTGTATTGCGCCGGATAAATGGTGAAATACCAAGGCCAAGGGTTATTACCGGCAGTGTATCGCGAGTCGCCGGAGGAATGCTGCAAGAATATGCCTTTGCCGGAATCTTCGACGAAACTTTGCAACGCAGCCTGTGCTGGTGCTTTTATTTGAGAATTTCCCGCTTGGCCAAAGCTGGAAATGTAGTTCGCGAAAAAAACCTGGTATTTGGAAAGATTAGCCGTAGTAATTTTAGAGGCGACTTCACCATTGCCTTGAACCCAGTCCACCGTCCACTTCGGATTTTCCGCCCTGCCGATACGGGTGATGGTTGAATCCAAATTTGGATAGCCGACGGTATGATTAAAACCGTAGGTGAAATCACCCATCAGAATCCCTTTTAACTTGGACTTCAAGTCATAGGTTTTACCATTGATGGTCACAACCCGTTCCTTGGCCAAATCGGTTGTATCCGTAGTTTGGGCCTGCACTAGGCTGACAAGGCCAAGGCTTAATCCAAAGGCTATCCCAAAAACAGGTCTGAACATTTTGAAAATCGTTTTCATTTGATATGCCATGGTCTCTTCCACTCCCCCTATTGCAAAGCCATAATGTATGCGCATTTTCGTTATTGCGTGTGGCAATCTTAAAGAATGTGTTTACCAGCGGTTTTAAGTTGACTCACTTCGCAGGTTAAAAGCCGACCCACCTTCAGCAACCAACCAGCGGTCGAGTGGGTAAGATTTCCGGTGCTGGGTGGGTCAGAGATCTGCTACTGGGGGGGGCCGGTTTGGACCGCTGGCGACGACGATTCCTTGGATCTACCCAAATCTTACATGCTCCATAAGAATTGTACGAGGTAATACCAATCCGATTTGCCCTGAGTTACGGGCATAAAAGAGGGTTGGGCGTATTCATCTTGCACGCGCAAATGGTCGTTTGCCACTTGTAAATGGGCCTGCCAGCCGGTCACTATGGTTTTTTGAAGGTTGACGGACCATTTAAGGTCATCACGATTATAGAATCCCGCTTGTTTCCTAAGTGCATAATCCGTCGGGCTTCCCGGCAAGGACGGGACAGGCATGCTATAAGTGTATTGATCGTAATTAAAATCCGGCCAAGGATTCTTTAAATACTCCATTTGCACCGAGAACAAATCGAGTAAATGGAAGGTCGGAATATCGGCGCCCAGCATAATGGGCATGCGTTGAGTCCGGTCTTCATAATAGTACGGTTGGTTCTGTAAACCTAAAACGGCGATTTCGCCGTAAAGCTTGAAGGGTCCCGTAACCTTCTCGTCTATACCCAACAGGTTGGAGAAATTCAGGGAAGCACGGCCCATGACTTCAATGGCCTTAAAGGTCAACTTGGTTTCTTTTGCGGGACGCAAGGTATCCCCCGTGGAGGTTACGATATAAATCAAATTGCCTTGGGCATCCCATACTTGCGAGGCAATGTCGTTGTTGGCACTATCCTTAAAGGAGGAAACAAGATTTTCCGGGGCCGTCAACTTTCCCCCGGAAAAGGCCGATTGGGCTGACTTGGAAGTGGCAAAAAGGGCTGCATCCCTTGGATCCGTCACGGGGATTTCAGCAACCGTATTTGCGAGTCCGCTCGGCGTAGTGGCGCTGGGCTTAATGGACAACCAACGGTGAAGGGAGAATCCACCAGCGATCTCAAAACCCTTCCCCACTTTCCAGGTCGCTACGTAGGAAGGTGAAAAATCGAAGAGTGGGTTTGCGGAAAATTCGCTGAAAAGCAAAAAGTCCTGACGGAAAGCCCCATCCAACAAATCCCAGGTCACCTTGGCGCCCATGCTTTTGTTTTCGTTGCCGAGCCAAACCCAGCCGCCGCTGTTTCCATTTTGAATAATGGTCGGATACGCCTCGCTGCGAAGCAAGTACTCCCCGAGATTCGTGGCATCGGGATTGTACTTGTATCCGAAATAGCCGAATTTTACTGTAAGCCGGGGATTGAAATCGTACTGCGTAGAGGCCTCGGAAATGCCCGGGCCAAAATTAATTTTCTTGGTCGCTTTGGCTTCCGTAGTCAGAAAAGGTTTCCAGAAAAGTCCTCCCACGCCGATGTTCATGTGCAGGTTACCGTTCAAGGTCCCGGAATAGGTCAGCCCGACTCCGTCACGATTCATGAAAACGTCACGCACTTCCTTCGCATTGGTCCCGTCATCGTTGACATAAACTCCGTGCACGACCTGACCCGCGTCGACAAAGGCTGCCACGGAAATCTTTCGTTCGGTAACGACCGCGTCTTCATCCGCATTAGCAAGACCTAAGGCGCATGCCAGCGCCAAAAAAAACGTGGACTTCATGAAATTTTTCCTTTCAAGAATGGCCTTAGACATGTTCAAAAGCCCCATTGCAAATGGGCCACATAATACCAATGGCTCAAGCGCGTGGTTTGGGGTAGGACCGATGTCGCTCCAAAAGCAGGGCCTGCAGGCTCGTCGCCGTCGAAGTATTGCAACCGCATGTGATCATTCGCGACTTGGATTTTGAGTTTCAAACCCGGAAGAATGGTTTTCACCGCAAATACGGACCATTTCCAATCATCGCCGTGAACCGAGGGAAGAACGAATTTTCGCAGGGAGTAGTCCACGCCATTCGGATTCGACTCAATGGGATCCGGAATAGCCTGATTGCTTCCCGACAATCCATGCGTGCCATCGTAACCCGAGGAGGACAATTGGTAATCTTGGTCGAGATAGGGGTTGTCCAGGTATTCGGTTTCCACGTCCAGAAGATCCAGAAGTCCAAAGGTGGGTATATGTACTCCCGCCATAACGGGCATTCTCTGCACAATACTTTGATAATAAACCGGCTGGTTTTGCACGCCGAGAATGGCCCATTCCCCATACAGCCCGCAGGAGCCATTGCGTTTTTCCCAGCCGAACATTTCCGTGAAATCAAGACTGAAATGCGCATCCACGTTAATGGCCTTGCGCGTGATCTCCACGGTTTTCGTCACCCGGATAAGGCTGTCAGATCCCGATCTCGCTCCGTTGGCGTCCACAGAAGTCAACGTATCGTCCTTCCTGAGGTAGGTTGTGCAATTTGCCGAATCCGCGCTGCACCCCTGCATATTTTCTAAAAACGTTTTTATGCCGGATCGGGTTCCGGCCGGGCTTCCGTCTTGGATCATTTGCACCTGGGTCACGGTGGCGTTGGTTTTACCCGTCAAGATAGGGGCCGTATTCAAACTAGAGCCGGGGCTCCAAACGGCAAATGATTGACCATTGACTTTTTTTCCCGTGGCGTCCGTATAGGTGTAATGCACTTCCGCCTGATTTTGCACTTCGGGAAAATTGGCAATCGTCACATATTGCGCCGCGGTGTCTGCTCTACCCGCACCGAGAGTATTGGAGTAGCCCAAGCCGGGAGAAAACCAACGTTGGAGGGCGATTCCTCCGCCGATTTCGACGCCATTGGCTGGCTTCCATGAAAAGAGATAAGCCGGCGTGAAATCGAAAAATGGCGAGTTAATGATTTCCGTATAAATGCCGATCTCGTGCTTGAATTTTCCATTGAAGTGGGAGGCTTTTAAACGCATTCCTAAAACGCGGGCAAAGGCGCTGTCAACCCAAGTCCAACCCCCAGTGGTGAGGGCGGCGGGATAGGATTCGCTTTTAAGCAAATACTCCCCCAGATCCATGGCGGGGTGATTGTATTTGAGAGGGAAATACCCTTGTTCCAAGCTTAGGTTCGGGGTAAAGAGAACTTCGGCGGCCGCTTCTTTGATTCCGGGCCCGAATTTCACGGATTGTTGCCAGAAGTAACCCACGCTCGGGAGTGCCTGGTAGAAAATTCCTCCCACTCCCACGGAGAGCCTCAGTTTTCCATTAACCGTATCCAACGCCGTGATGTTGACCCCTAACCGGCTGATGTATAGGTTTTCAACCTTGTTGGTACCGAAACTTCCCGACACGATGCTTCCGACATCGGAGTAGGCCTGCGCGGATATTTTTTCGATGGGAACGTCGGCAACAATTTTACCCGGAATCAGGCTCACCAACAAAAAGCTTCCGACTAAGTACCGTTTCATTCAAAGTCCCTCAAATCAAGGTCTTTAAAAATATGATGCTTGATTTTCGTAAGAGTCTCGGAGAGTGTAGAAATAGTTCCCATCTTTTCAACTCATTGCTTAATTTTAAAAGTTCATGGAAATCTTGGTTGCAGATAATCCGTTACTTCCGGAATTTAAATAGTTCCAGGTTTTCCAGGTGAATCCCTGAATTTTTAAAACCATGTCGAACACCATTCCGCTAGGGTTGTCTAGAAACCTCTGGATAATAGGTCCTAAGCGCGATCTCCTTTTTTTCATCCTGACGCCGCTCGCCATATTGCCTTTGGTATTCGTCGTCAAAGAGCATGTGCCTGTCGAGACGCTGGGGCTCTATGTGTTGGGTCTCGGTGGATTCGGACATCATTTGCCCGGATTCATTCGCGCCTATTCTGATCCCACGTTGTTCCGGCGTTTTAAGCTGCGCTTTACCTTGGTCCCTTTGCTTTTGCTGTCGCTAGGCGGGCTTTTTTCATTTCTCAACCTGAATGCTTTTACCTGCGCCACCGTCGCATGGGGCACCTGGCACGGAGCCATGCAGATAAACGGTTTTCTGCGCATTTACGATTCCAAGGTAAACTCCTTCCGCCCCATCACGGCGAGGCTGGATTGGCTGATGTGTCTGGCTTGGTTCGGGCTTGCCATCTTGCATTCTCCCGCGAAGCAATTGTCGCTCGTGGCCCAGTTCTACGCTTCCGGGGGATTTCTGATCCCAGCGCATGCATTCGAACTGTTCCGCCGATTTTGGGATTTTTCCACGGTCTTGGTCACCGGGTTATTTCTGGCCAATGCCTGGCGGCAATGGAAAGCCGGTTCTCCTCCCAGCCCCATCAAATTATTGACCTTGGTGTCGAGTTTTGCCTTCTGGTGGTATTGCGTGGTAACCCTCAACAACCTGCTCTTGGGAATAGTGATGTGGGAAATATTCCACGATGTCCAATACGACGTATTGGTTTGGCTTTTCCAACGCCACCGGGTGGATAAAAATCTGAACGTCAGCCCGATTGAGAAAATGCTTTTTGCTCCGGGCAAATTCAGGCTGATTTGCTACGCACTTTTGATTTTGGGTTATGGCACTATCGGAGTAGTGACTTCTTTCGGAGATATTAATGTCCCGGAGAAAGTCATGCTGCAAAATGCAGGCTCGCAATGGTTGCTCCGCATCACCGTCATCTCCGCCATGCTGCACTTCTACTACGACGGATTTATCTGGAGAATCCGGGAGAGCGCCATTCGACAGGGACTCGGCGTTGCAGAAGGAAAAGCTTCATACCAAGCGGCGACGCGTATTTCGTTTTTTCGCTACGGCTGGAAGTGGGCTTTTTTTGCGATCCCGGTAGCCTATCTGGGTGTCTCCCAATTCAAGGGATGGGGCGCCGGTTTGGAAGCCCAAATGTTGAATCTTACCCAGGCCATTCCCGACAGTTGGCTACCCCATTTCCTTACCGGAACCTACTACAGCGAGCGCGCGCATCCGGACTCGGCCGAAGCCCAGTACCAAATGGCCGTCAAATACAAACCCGACTTCGCCATTGGATATTTTTTCCTAGGCGACCTTTTAGCCAAGGAAGGAAAACTACAGGAAGCGCTGGAACAATATTTGCAATCGGTTGCTTTGGATTCCAACCTGCTTGAATCGCGATCCAACTTGGCGTTTCTTTATCTGAAAATGAATCAACCCTTGGCCGCCGGCGAACAATTCAAGGCTGCCCTGATGATGCAACCCGAAAACCCCGATCTCGCCTTCGGAATGGCTTCGGCAATGATGCAGCTCCATCGCTTGCCGGAAGCGGAAAAATATTTGCAAAAAACTTTGGAGCTTGCGCCGAATCATGCGCGGGCGCTTGACTTCATGGGAATGATCCAAGGCCTGAAGGGGGATGCTCGGAACGCCATCGCCTATTATCAAAAAGCCTTGCTGGCCGACTCGACCAACGCCGACGCAAGAAAAAATCTGGCGGAGGCGCTTTCCCATATACCTGCTGCGAATCCTTCGGAGTAAACAGCGCTTAGTCACGCATTCGTTGGATCTGCCGATAACGACGCGGCCGATGCCGGGAACGTGCGGACCACGGGTGGCCATGGCCTGATACGGTTTTATTTGCCAGAAGGCAGCGGCAGCCTGTGGATCAAGGAAGTGAACTTCCGGTTCATGGCATACGCTTGCATCTCATTCTTGATTCCGGCAATGTGGCTGGTGTCGTTGATTTGCCCGGCCCGTAAAATACCCAGCTCGTCCATCTTCGCCGCTTCTGCAAATCGCCCTTGTTCGGAAAACACTCGGGCGAGATTTTGGATGGGATAGGATTTCTGGTAGTAGGTGAGATCACAAGCCTTGGTGCTGTAATACAGCGCGGAATCGATATTGCGCAGGGAGGAATCAGCCGGGGCGATGTAGATCTGGACCAACTTTAGCATGGCCCAGTAATTCTGAGGATTTTTCGCGAGGCACTTGCGGTAACTTGTGATGGCAAGGCGTTCTTGCCCCTCCATTTCGTAGAAATGGCCCAGGAAGAAATAAATCTGGTGGTACGTCGAGTCGACCTTGATGGTTTCCTTGAGTAGTCGGATGGCTTCCTGGTTGTCACGGGTGAGCTCGCCCAGCGTCACCATCATATCCGAACGCATGAGCATGTCGACGTTCTCGTCTTTCAAGGCCTTGCGCATCAGGGCGATCGCTTCCTCGTACCTCCCGTTCTGAAGCATCTCCTGCGCCTGGAGTTTGTAACGGAAATGGCTGACGGCGGGCACGTCGATGTTGACCATGTCATCGTAACCGATGGGGGCGAATTCGGGAATATTGGACGCGCGGTTGTCGGCGGTGGAATTGGGAATGAGGATCATGGGACTATCGCCGCCCTTGCCGTCGAGATGCGTGAGGAAAAGCTGGGTGTATCCCGAGAAATGCTTGGACGAAAAGACCATCCACCGCCCATTGGGGGAAATGCTGTGCCAGGAATTCATCACGTCGCCGTTACAACTCATGAGCCTCGGTTGGCCCCCGTCGATGGGCACTATCCACAGCTTGCTGCCGGGCCGCATGAGCAACCCGTTCTTGGCTTGGACCCAAATGATGAATTTGCCGTCAGGGGTGACCTTGGCGAAGCTGTTGCTCATGCTGTTGGAGGACGCTCCGGTAATCGGCTCGGCCTTCCCGCCTTTTCCGTCGTTGAAGGGAATGCGGTAAAGGTCGTATTTGATCTGGGTTTCCTCGGAATCATTCGGCTGCGCGGGTATCCGCTGATTCTTCGTATAGGGAGGCTTGGACTTGGCGCGGGAAAACACGATGTATTTGCCGTCGGGCGTCCAGGTTGGAGAGCAATGCACGTAAGTGGTATCGTCGGCTCCGGGCAAGGCCAGGACCTTCTTGGAGCTTTGGGAGTAATAAGCCAGGATGCCTCGCGTGGGATAGAATACCTGGCTAAAGGCGGGATCCTTGAAACCCATCGAGTAGAGCTCTTCGTTCACGGTGGAAATGACATTGCGGCCGTCGGGTGCCATGCTGGACATGAATCCCAAGGTGAATTTCCCCGGCGTCCTCCCCTTGTAATCGTAGTTCCAACTCATGACATGTTTGCGATCAAAAACCATTTGCCGGGAAACCTTTTGGATGCCGTAAGCGCCTTTATCGCTCTGCGGGCCGTCGATGTCCATTCCCATCCATTTTCCATCCCGGGAGAAAGTGTGACAGTTGGAACAAGTCGGCATGTCCCGGAGAACGATCTTGCTTTCCCAACGGGAGACGTCCCGCAACCTCCAGTTGATGAACTTCATGTTGAACTGTTGCAACGGAAAAATATTGTCGTCCTTTTCGTTGACCACCGGAATAAAAGGCACGTCGCGGTAAAATATGGGCGCCGACACGGAATCCTTGGAGATGGTGAAAACGAAGCTGCATTGGAGGACGGGTCCGCCGGAGCCGGATGCGAATCCCGAAATGGTGACGCGCGCGAACGTCCCCACCGATTTTTTCTGGATCTGGGCCCAGATGGAGTTGGGCAAGGTCCAAACCTCCATGGACTTGGGGCGCGAGATTGCGTTGCTCCCGGCCCGGAGAGGGACTTCACGATCGATGACCAAGGGCGGCGGACCTTGGGAGGCCTTGAGCACCGAAAGCTTCGCCGAATCTCCCAAGTCAAACTCAATCAGCCAGCGCTGCGCTACCAGTCCTTCGTTTCGCCAAACCAAGGTGGGCGCCACCATCTCCGGTGGAAACACGCTGCTGTCGCGGGGATAATCGATGCGGAGGCTGCCAGCCGCAGGCAAGCTGCGCCGATCGCGGAATTTCCCGAGGATGGAGGCTTCTTTTTCATTGAGAGGCGGAACCGTGGCCAGATTTTTCGCCTGGAGAATTTCCCTGATGGAATCCGCGGGCATGGCTGTATCGGCCGCTTCCGCCCGGCTCGCTTTATTCGCTTCGAAGCGACACCCCGCCAGGGATCCGGCCAGCAACAGCACGCAGGGCAATAGGAAAGGGCTTTTTTTTACGCCTAAGTTGTTCACGAGGTTCCGAACGGTTTGAGGTTCTGGTTATGCTTTCGTGATCTGAAATTACGCCGGGTCCCCAGTAATCCGGTGTCCTATATATTGAAAAAATGGCAGAGCCGCGGCACAGGTGATGACAACTCGTTATTCCGGTCGATGACTCGGGTTTGCGAACTCACAGGGGTTGGAAAGGGTAAAAACGCAAGACCAGGGAGAACCGTAACGGCAAGTGAATCGTAAGATTGCGCGTATCACCCTGGTGAGGACGGCGGTTGACGGCATCAGGCCTCATCGAGACGTAACCCGGCAACCATCAACCCGCGTTGATAGCCGGTTCCGCCAATTTAAGGGCATAGGCCCGTACATCATGGGGCCAGGCGGCGATGGCGGTTTGGAATCGCTTCCCATCCTTACGATATAGAGCCCGCAAGGCGTCCTCGTAACCCGATCGATTTCCCGCGGCGACGGACATGAATCGATAAGTCCGTTCCTGGATTTGCTTGAGGGTGGGCTCGGACCCCTCTTTTTTTCGCGCCGCGTCGACCAGCTTGCGCAGGCATGCGGAGGCTCCTCCGGGCTGGGTCGCCAGCCATTCCCATTGTCTTGGGAGCAGCGATACCTCTCGTGAAACCACGCCTAAGCGCGGACGGCCGGGTCCAGGATTCGCAATTGTGATCAGTTCCACAAAAGACTCCAACCTTCTGGCCACGTCCTTCGCCGTTCCGTGGAAATCAAAATCCAAGGCATGCCCGCTCTCGTCGCTGAAAATCAACGCTTGCGTATGCGCCGCTTTTCCCATGCGGCTTTTGACTTCGGTGACCACTTTGGCCAAGGCTCCGGAACTGATTAATGCATCGCCCTCAAAAGCCGAGTATGTGGTTTGCTTCCCCATGGATTTCTCCTTACCTGAGGACAATAATACCCGGGTAAAAATAATTGTCACGCTTAAGGCAGTCCAGGAAAGTGGAAATGCGGAAAAAGGATATTTACTTGAGAGTCGGGAGTTCTCGGACTGATTTCAGACATTCCCGGCAAGTTTTTCCAATCCGCTCCTGATTTGCGATAACTGTAGTTCCAAGTCCACCCACTTTTCCGATAGCTTTTTGTACTCCCTGAATGCCGCCGTTTCCTTTCGAACTCTTCTAATGGATTGAGTCCGAACATATTCCGTTCGGCTCTTCATCTGGTAGGTATAGTTTAGCTGCCAATAACTTCCAGTCTTCGCTTCACGATCCTTATACTGCCGGGATAGTTTGCCCGGGCGCATTGGACCAAGGCCAAAAATTTTAGCCTTCACTGCTGTTATCGCTGATTCCAATTTCGAGATTTCGTCCTCTTCACGCATTCCAGAAATATGCTTTTCATCAAGCATTATTTCAACATATAGATTACGTATACTATACTATGCCTAACCCTCTTTGGACACGTCTCCTTCGCATCCTTCCCCTGTTTCGCAAAGCTTTCTCACGACAAAGAACCTTCCTTTGGTTCTGTTGCGTAACCTTGGCCACGGTTCTACGAACGGATCTCCTGGGTGTCACCTCGCTGGTTCGCAGCTTGGGGGGAAAGGCCAAGATCTACGATTGCCTTTTGGGCTTTTTTGCCTCCGGGGCCGTCAAGCTGGACGTGATGACTCGCATCTGGGCTCAAATACTCGTCTCCCACAAAATGACTCACAAGGTTAACGGGCGTATTTTATTAATCGTGGACGGAATCAAGGCTCCCAAGTCCGGGCGTCAAATGCCTACTGTGAAAAAACTGCATCAGCAATCCTCCTCAAACACCAAGCCGACCTATATCACCGGACATTCCTGTCAGAACATCGCGATTGTAATAGGGTCGCTTGCCGGTGTGTTTGCCGTTCCACTTGTCACGCGCATTCTGGAGGGGCTTCGTCTTACACCCAAAGACAAAAAATCGCAGATAGCAAAACTCCCGAAGCTTCTAGGTGATGTGCTTGGACGCGTACCGTTATATCTGGTGGCCGATGCCTACTACGCTTCCGGCCATTTCGCGCGCTCGATGTTTCCCATGGGCGGGCATTTGATTACCCGAGCCAAGGGAAACGCGGCGACAAGCGAAGGATAGTTTGGCGAACATGCTGAGCGGCGTCGAATACCAATTGTTTCGAGCATACCGCTTCCGCCAAGGCCTCCGGGACTTTCGTCGTGTCCGGTGTCAGGGGAACAGTTCACATTGAGGACCAGACAGACCCCAGGTTTTGGAAAATAAAATTATTGAAGACCTATTACTAATGTTTTTTTTATGGCACGATTGCAGTCCTGCACTGCTTGGATTCGGTGGCAGCACGGTTATTCAGAATATCTACTTATGAGGGATTGGCAGGATTAATATTTTGTAAACTTTCGAGTAAGGCCGCGCACCAATTGCCTCCCACTTTTTTCCATTTACCTCATGAATTGGATCGTTTCTCATTGAATACACCTCATTTTTGGAAGCCGTCTATTAAAGAAGCTGCTTTTCAAACCCGGTTTTTTGACGATACAATTTTTCCCGTGGGGCTTTCTCCAGGTGCCGCTTACCATGGTTGAAACCATTCGATTCCTGACTTTCAAAGTCGGAAGACTAAGCCTGGCTTTAGCCGCGGACAGGGTTGAAAGGGTCGTAAGAGCCGCCCTGATCGCTCCCTCTCCCCAAGGGCCGAACGTTCTGCTTGGAATCGCGAATGTCGCAGGAAAGCTGCTGCCCGTTTTCGACATGGGTCTGCGCTTGGAATCCGTTCCCACCCGGATTCATCCCGGCCATATCTTTATCATCACCAAATCCGCGCTGCGACGGATGATTCTGGTAGTGGATTCGGTTTCCGAATTGGTGGATGGCGCTTCCGTCGATTTCACTGCTCATGATCAATTGTCACCGGGAATCTCACATGTTTCCGGTATGTTGAAAAGGGAGGATGGTCTCCTATGGATACAGGATCTGGATCGGTTCCTATCCCTGGAAGAAGAAGCCGTCATCGATAAAGCCTTGCTCCACAGCGCTGCCGGAAGCGCCGCGCCGGAAAAAGGTCGTGATGCCGCTTAAGATTTTAACGATGGGTTTGGTTGCCCAGCTGGCCGATTCCATCGAAAAAAAACTGGGCCTCTATTTCGCCCAGGAACGCTGGGAGGATTTGGAAAGGGGTATCCTGGCGGCTACCCGGGAAAGCGGGTACCCGACCGCGGAAGAATTCGTCAGGACGGCGATCCTCAGCGCACCCCTATCGAAGGAAATGACCGCCCTTGCCCGGAACCTGACCATCGGCGAAACCTATTTCTTCAGGGATGAAGCCTTCTTTCGACTATTGGAGGAATCCGTGCTCCCGGTTCTTATTGCCAGGAGAAGGGCTGCGGGTATGCCCTTCCTACGGATCTGGAGCGCTGCCTGCTGCACGGGCGAAGAGCCGTATTCAATCGCCATGCTCCTGACCAAATTGCTTCCCGATTTAAACCAATGGACCGTCACCATCCTCGGCACGGACTTGAATACCACCTTCCTGGAAAAAGCCCGGGAAGGAAAATACGGGGATTGGTCCATGAGAGCGCTTGCGCCGGGTCTCAAGGCCCTATACTTCGAATCCGCCAAGGATAAACGCCACCTGGTAAAGAACGAAATCCGCCGCATGGTCCATTTCGCCCAACTGAATCTGACCTTGGAGGAATACCCCTCGCCCCTTACCAACACCCAGGCCATGGATCTGGTGCTTTGCCGAAATGTTTTGATGTACATGACCGTAGGAAAAGCGGAAAGCATTCTGGCGCGGCTGGGAAAGGCACTATCCGAGGACGGGCTTTTGGCCCTGGCACCGGTGGAAACCACATTGGCGCGAGTCTCCGGATTGATAGCAAGCCCATATGGCGTGCCCTTTCTGTTGGCCAAGACGGGCGACCCGAAACCTCCCGAATCCGGAAATTTTCCATCCGCCGCAGCTGGGCGTTCCCTGCGGCCGACCGCCGTTTCCGATGCGACGGCCGTCCATTCGATTGCGGGCAAGTCCACGGGCATGGAGCGAGAAAAGTCCGAGGAAATACTCGCCCAGGCACGGTTGGAAAAAGATCCGTGGGATTATCCGGCCATGGCCATCCTCACCAAGGCTTACGCTGATCAAGGGCGCCTGGAAGACGCCCTCCAATGGGGACTGAAAGCCGCTGAAGGCATTGCATCCTCCGAGTTGTCCTTCCTGGTTGCGACCATCTTCCGTGAAAAAGGCGATGACGGGGAAGCCATATCCAGGCTGACCGAGTTGCTTAAAAAAGACCAGGATTTCATTTTGGCCCATTTCGCGTTGGGCAGCCTGCAACAACGGCTGGAGGGTCCGCAGAGCGCCCTCTCCCATTTCCGCAATGCCTTGCGATTGGTCCAAGCGCTTCCGTCCAACTACGCATTGCCTGGCTCAGATGGGGAAATGACCTCGGGAAAACTAAAGCTGGTGCTCTTGAATATCCTGAATAAAGACGACGCCCAGTGATCAATCAACCTCCGACCGATCAAGATGCCTTGGAAAGGATTCTACGCGAACGAGCGATTCTCCTGGCGCGAGAGCCTGTTTCGGCCGCGGCCAATGACGGCAAGGAATACCTGGTTTTCACCTTCGGCGCGAAAATGCTTGCAGTGGAGGCCGAATATGCCTGCGAAGCTACCCTGGCGGACGATATCATCCCTGTTCCAGGATCCCCCGCGCATGTTTTAGGAGGTTTCAATCATCGGGGGAAGATGGTTGCGATCCTCAGTCTACCAACCTTGTTGGGGTTCTCCCGGGATCAACCGTCGGACACCTCGGCGCAGTCGCCGATCCTCCTCCTCAAACTGTCCGGACATGAGGTGGGCCTCCAAGTCTCCGAAGTGATAGGCTTCAAAACTTATGCCTACCATGAAATAGGCGGCCTGCGCGGATCTTCCCTGAAATGGGTTTCCGGAATGGCGAATGGCGGGGAACTGATACTTGACGTCAAACAGCTCCTGGAAACGGTCATCCATGGAACGGGCAGCAACTAAGCAAGAATGGAAGTGAAATCCTATGTCCTATTTCAGTAACCTCAACACCCGATCCAAGCTGGCCTGGGCCTTTGGATCCCTTGTTCTCTTGATGATCATGGTCATGTTTCTTTCCTATTCCGCGCTGCGCAAGATTCGCGACGCACAGGTGGATCTATTCCAGAAGGACTTCCGGATAAGCCAGGATTTGATCCAGCTGCAGGCGAACCTGAATGCCGGACGGGTTTCCGGGCTTTTCCTGCTCCTAGTCGAAGGGGAAAAGACCGCACAGGCAGCGGACCAGGAGGAAGTAAAAGCTTCTACCCGGAAGAACGACTCCCTGTTCGACCACCTGATGAGCTTTAATCTGGAGGACCCGGAATACCAAACCGATTTAAAGAACCTTAAAAGCATATTCGATGCGTACGTTTCAGTGCGGGACGGCTCGGTCATCCCCTTAAGCCTGGCCGGCAAATTTGTGGAAGCCAAAGCCCTCTCCCTGGGCGCGCAGACTACGAAATTCCAGAAAATTGTCGAGATGTCGAACGGTATGGTGGCAAAGTCGGAAAGGCGCGCGGCCCTGTCGGTGGAAAAATCCGAAAGCCTGGTTTCCGATTCTTTCTGGATCATTTCCTTTTCCGGGATTTTCGCCCTGGCCTTCAGCGGCTGGTTGGTCTTTTTGCTCAACCGCAATCTTGCCGTTCCCCTAGGCAGCCTCACGCGCGAAGCCGCCAAAATAGCCATGGGCAATCTGGAGATCACATCGCTGGCCGCTGGGCGGTCGGATGAAATCGGCAAGTTGTCCGAAGCCTTTTCACATATGGCGGCCAGTCTTCGAAAAACCGCGACCGGGGCCGAAAGTATCGCTGAGGGCGATCTGACTGTTACCCTCCGGCCCCAATCGGACAAGGACATATTGGGAATCGCCTTCTCCGGTATGGCCGACAGCCTTCGGAAAATGGTAGGGGAAATCTCGGAAGGCGTGAACGTACTGGCCTCTTCCGCCAGCCAGGTCATGGCGGGAACATCGCAGTTGATCGCCGGAGCTTCACAGACGGCCACAGCCATCCGCGAGACCACCACCACCGTGGAAGAGGTACGGCAGACGGCGCAGATGGCGAGCCAGAAGGCCAGGGCCGTATCCGCCACCGCTGAAAAGGCCAACCAGGTTTCCCAAGTCGGGAAGAAAGCCGTGGAAGACACCATCCAAGTCATGGACCGGATCCGAGGCCAGATGGAGACCATAGCGGACAGCACCGTGAAGCTGGGAGAACAGAACCAGGCCATCGGAGAAATCCTCGTTTCAGTCAATGAAATCGCCGAACAAGCGAACCTTCTTTCTGTCAATGCCTCCATCGAAGCCGCCCGGGCCGGGGAACATGGCAAAGGCTTCCTGGTTGTCGCCCAGGAGGTGCGCATTATGGCGGAGCAAAGCAAGAGCGCCACACGCCAGGTCAGGGCTATTCTCAACGACATCCAAAAGGGGATCGCGAAAGCTGTAATGGCCGCCGAACAGGGGGCCAAGTCGGTGGAAGGAGGGGTGCGGCAGTCCCAGGAAGCCGCCCAGTCCATAGGACTGCTCGCAGATATTGTTCAGGAAGCAGCTCAAGCCTCCTTGCAAATCGCCGCAGCCAGCCATCAGCAAGTGGTCGGAATGGATCAGGTGACATTGGCGATGGAGAGCATCCGCCTAGCGGGTAACCAGAACGTGGAAAGCGTGAGCCAGGCCGGAAACGCGGCAAAAAGCATCAACGACTTGGGCCAAAGACTGAAAGCCTTGGCGCAACGTTACAAAGTCTAGCGGACCCAGGACTCGGGAAAAGAATCGATGAACGAAGAATTCCGGAAACGTCTGGAAAGCACCTTCCATGAGGAAGCCTCGGAGCATTTGCATCGCCTGGGTTCCGGCCTCATTGCCTGGGAGCGGAGCGGTGAAGGCGCCTCGGAAGGTCTTGCCGAATCCCTTTACCGCGCCGCCCATAGCTTGAAAGGCGCTGCGAGGGCGGTCCATTACAGCGAGATGGAATCTCTTTGCCAAGCCGTGGAAGGTTCCCTGCATTCCCTGAAATCGGGCCAAACCGTCCTGACTTCCGAACTATTCGACATCCTGAACGCGGCGCGCGCCCTATTGGAGGATATGCTCGCCGCCCGGCGCCGCGATTTGGAGCCCGTGGGCCAGAACCCGGCGCTCATCCAGTCGTTGCGGGATATCGAACAGAATAAGCCCGGCGGCGACTCATCGAAGGAACGGATGGCGTCCATGACCGCTACGCCAAGGCTCATTCTCCCCCCTCGAGAAATCCAGGCGGCCTTCCTGCGGACCGGGCCGGAAAACATGGTGCGCTTACCCATGAAAAAACTAGAGGCGCTGCACGAACACGTGGATCAATTGACGATGGCGAAGATCCTTTCCAACCGCCTTCTGCTCCATTTGGAGGACATGCAGCGGACCGCCGCGGAATTGTCCGCGAAACTTGAAAAGGAATTCCGAAGCAGGGCTTCCCGCGCGCGCGCGGGTGGACAGGAACTGCTGAAACTTGCCGGCTCCTTGGAAGTTATGAGCGGCTTAGCGCGGAAGCTGGGCTTAGGCCATCGCGACGATTTGGCTCAAGTGACAGCCCTTCTGCTCACGGGCTTGCGGGACGTATTCATGATCCCGGCGGGTGACCTGCTGGAGGACTTTCCCAAGCTGGCCCGCGACCTCGCGGTGCAAACCGGGAAACGGGTGCGTGTGACTATTTCCGGAGCCGACAGGGAAATGGAGAAGCCCGTAGCCGAGGAGTTACGGGAGATCCTGCTGCATCTGGTCCGCAACGCCATTGATCATGGAATCGAGGGCCCGGAAGCGCGGGTGGCCCTGGGGAAACCTGCCGAAGGAATCTTGCAGCTATCCGTCTCCACGGCGCCCGAAGGCAAGGTGAGAATTGAGGTCAAGGATGACGGACGCGGCTTCGATCCCGTCCAGCTCAAGGAATCGGCCGTTAGGAACGGGGTCCTCTCCGCCGAGGAGGCGAATGGACTGGATGACTCACAGGTCCTGCAACTGGCATTCCGCAGCGGCCTCACCACCCGGGGGGAAGTAACAGCCCTGTCGGGACGCGGCCTGGGATTGGCCATCGTCCGCGAACGCACCGAGAAGCGGGGGGGATCGGTCACGGTAGAAAGCGTTCCTGGCCGAGGCACATGCTTCATCCTCATCCTGCCTTCCCAACTTTCCACATCGAGAGGATTGGTGGTTGGAATCGGCGACAGGAAATACGTTGTGCCGACTTCGCAGGTGCGCCATGTCAGGAGATACTATCCCAACGCCGGCAAAACCACGAAGTGGCCAGCCGTCCAGTTGGACGGGGAATGGCTGGAGGTCGCGCCCCTGGCCCAAATCCTGGACATGCCCGCTTCCGGGAAATCGGGGAAAGCGTGGAAAAAAGCGGGGGTGGTCCTCATCCTGGGAGTGGAGGGATCCGCCCGGGCCGTCTTCGTGGAATCCATCCACGGCGAACAGGAAATCGTGGTGAAGCCCTTAGGCCCCCCCTTTGGCAAGTTGGACAAAATTGTTGGAGCCGTTACGCTCATCACGGGAGAAACCGCCCTGGTTTTAAATTTGGGAGGCTTCAGGGCGTGGACGCCGGGCGAAAGGGCCACGGCTGTGCCAGAAGAGGAATCGGCATCGGGCCCGCGCAAGGTCCTGGTTGTCGAGGACAGCATCACCTCGCGCACCTTAATCAAGAGCCTGCTCGAAACCGCCGGATATTCGGTCTCGATCGCCGTGGACGGGGTGGCGGCCTTGGCAGCTTTGGATAAGGAGACGTTCGACATCATCGTTTCCGATGTGGAGATGCCGCGCATGGGCGGGTTCGAGCTCCTCGCCCGAATTCGAGCAGATGAAAAATGGTGCACCCTGCCCGTCGTTCTCGTGACGTCCCTGGACTCAGAAGGGGAGCGGGCGCGCGGAATGGCATTCGGAGCCAACGCCTATATGGCCAAAGGCGAGTTCGATGCCGACCGGTTGTTGGAATTCCTGGGAGCAAGCCTATGAGCACCGTCCGGGAACCGGTGGGCGTCCTCTTGGTGGAAGCCTCGATAACCGACAGGGAATTTCTGGTGGGATTATTGTCGTCCCATCCCGGTTTCAAGCTCCTTGCGACAGCGCGCAACGGGCAACGGGCGATCGACGTCCTCAAGACCATTCCCCGACCCGGACTCATTCTCATGAACCTGGAAATGCCGGTAATGGACGGAATCCAAGCGACCCGAGCCATCATGGAAAGTCAACCTGTGCCCATCGTAGTTCTGAGCGCAAGGCTGGAGGCTTCGGAAACACTGAGGTCTTTCAAGGCCATGGAGGCCGGCGCCTTGGCCGTGGTCAGCATGCCTCCAAAACCCGATGTACCCGGACATGAGAGTGGCGTCGCCGAGTTGTTGGAAACCATTCTCCTGATGTCAGAGGTCAAGGTGGTGAGGCGATGGTCGAAATCCGCTTTTGGGGATTCCTCCCCGGCGATACCGTCCGCTTCACGCAACTTCAGGGTTGCGTCGTACAACTTGGCCGAGTCCCGACAAACGGATACGCCGTCTCCGGCGATCCGGAACAATTACCAGATTGTCGTCATT
>JADGQO010000001.1 GCA_017881725.1 Fibrobacteria bacterium | reverse complement strand
TCTTGTAAGGCTTGTCCGAGAACAAGGAAATGTTCTCCATGCCGTACAGGATGCGGCGATGCACCGGCTTCAGGCCGTCCCGCGCGTCGGGCAAGGCGCGCGCGACAATCACGGACATGGAATACCGAAGATAGGAGATTTTCATCTCCTCTTCGATCATGGTATTCACGATTCTTTCGGTGCCGGGTAAGGGTGCGCTCATGAATTCTCCTGGAGGCGGCTCCGACGGAAGGTGTTCAGCATCGGATCAATTCCAATTGGCCGATAAAGCGGCCAAACGACTGGCTTCGACCGGGTTGGTCTGATCCACTTGCAAGGGTGTAATGGAAATCTTATTGCTATGCAGCGCGAAGTCATCGGTTCCCGGAAGAAACGCTTCCGGGGGTTTATAACCCTGTAACCTGAATTCCTTCAGCCCGTGGGATGAGACGGTGGTTTCATAACTGTCCTTGAACATCACCGTGCTCATGGCTGTGATTTCTACGCCTTGGATTTGGGAGGGATCGCAAGCTGGGAAGTTGACGTTCCAAAGGGAGCCTGGTTTGGGCAATTGCCCGGGTCGGCGCAGCAGGCGCAAAAGCCAGGCTATGGCCGCGTCCACATGCGGATCAGAATGGGTCCAGACCGAGATGGCGATGGCTGGGATGCCCCACATGGCGGCTTCCCGCGCCGCGGCGACGGTGCCGGAGTAGATGGCGCTCATCCCCGCGTTTTCGCCCAAATTGATTCCGGATATGACCAGATCGAGTTTTTCATCCTTGAACAATTCCGAAATGGCGAACTTGATGCAATCGCAGGGCGTTCCCACAACCTGAAATAGGGGATAGGGGTAAACGGCATCGCAACGGTAGGAAAGACGTTTTTTCTGGCCATGGGTGAAGGCTTGGGACATACCGCTTTGGTCCGTGGACGGAGCGACGACCAACACGTGATGTTCACGGCTCAAAGCATCCGCCAGGGTAGCCAAAACAGGGCTTAGGATGCCGTCATCGTTGGTGACTAAAATCTTCATTCCGTAGCCTGTAAAGGTACCAATTCCGGCCCCTGATTCCAAGTTTTAGACCTCGTTCCCGCACCTTATTATTCGGGCCTCGGAAGGCTTTCGGATCGGGTCGTTTATAGGCGCGGACACATTAGCTAATTTCCAAGTATGATCATGCCCACGATAAAGCCTTTTCCCATCCGAATCCTCCCGGGAATGCGACGACCATGAGCGCCGCCGTTCCGCTGCAAGCACCCAAGGGCACGCGCGATTTTTATCCCGAGGACATGCGCGTCCAAAACCATATCTTCAACGGTTGGCGCAAAGCCTGCCGGGATTTTGGATTCGAGGAATACGAAGGCCCCACCTTTGAACACTTGGAATTGTTCACGGAAAAATCGGGCCAGGAAATCGTGACTCAGCTGTACAATTTCACCGACAAAGGCGACCGGGAAATTGCGTTACGCCCGGAGATGACTCCCACTTTGGCGCGCATGGTCAACCAGAAGGGCAATAGCCTGAGGTTGCCGCTGCGTTGGTTCAGCGTGCCTCGCTTATTCCGTTACGAAAAGGCCCAGCGTGGCCGCCTGCGCGAATTCTTCCAATTGAACATGGACATCATCGGATGCAATACCGTGGGCGCGGAAGTGGACTTGCTATCGGCCATCATCGAAATGCTCAAGGGCTTTGGGCTTAGCGCGGCTGATTTTTCCATCCAGGTTTCCAGCCGACGTTTGTTGTCCGAGTTCCTCGATCGCGAAGGCGTGCCGCCCGAAAAGAAAAATCCGGTGTACGCCGCTTTGGATAAACGCGCCAAAATCGGCGCGGCGGAATTCCGCATCCTGTTGGAGAAGGAAGGCCTGGCCGTATCCGGCATCGATGCCATCGAAACGTTTTTCAATTGCAAGGGCATGGAAGAGTTGCGGTTGTTCTTTCCCCGGGAAATGGCGGCGATGGAGCCGCTATCGGTCGCCAATACCGGCGCTGCATCGATGGCCGCGACGGCGGACACAGGGAAAAACGATTACCCTGGAGCGACGGTTACAGGACAGCCCGCGAAGGCCGGGAACCCTGCGGCCAACGTGCCGGAAAGCCTTTCTGCCTTGGCCGAATTGGAATCCCTGTTCGCCATCATGCAAGGGATGGGGTACGGCGAGTACTTGAATCTGGATCTATCCGTGGTTCGCGGCTTGGCCTATTACACGGGTATCGTTTTCGAAGTGTACGATAAGGCCAAATCCTTGCGGGCATTGGCCGGCGGCGGCCGCTACGATAATTTACTGGCCAACCTGGGCGGCAATTCGCTATCGGGCGTGGGATTCGGCATGGGAGACGTTGTGCTTTGCGAGCTCCTGAAAGAGAAAGCGCTGCTGCCTTCGGGACGTGAGCCCGTCGACTATTACCTCGTCGATGTCAGCGGCAAGGGTTTGCGGTTACCGGACACGCAGTTGCTGAAACTGGCCATGGATTTGCGGACGAAGGGGTTACGCGTAGGGTATTCGTTGTCCGGTGAGAAGATGAAAAAGCAGATGGCCCAGGCCAATGATCAAGGCGCCAAACGGGTGCTGTTCTTCGGATCGGAAGCGGCGCAACCCGGCAAGTTCGAAGTGAAGGATTTGGTTACGGGCGAACAGAAACTGTTTGCCTTACAGGAGTTATAAGATGGAACCGACCTACGAAGGCCTTCAGCACCATATCCCGACGTTGGCGACGCCGGAAATCGAGTCCTGGGAATTCCAATTTCCCGGTAGCGATACGAGCATTGAAGTGTCCATCCCGGAGTTTACTTGCATTTGCCCCAAGACGGGGTTGCCGGATTTCGCCACCTTGCAAATCACCTATACGCCCGACAAACTTTGCTTGGAATTGAAAAGCCTAAAGGAATACATCTTGTTTTTCCGGGAATTGGGAATCTTCCACGAACATGTGGTGAATCGCGTGATGCGCGATTGCGTGAAGGCGTGTTCACCCAGGCGCATTGAGGTGCGCGGCGTTTTTAACGCACGGGGAGGCATTCAAACCACGGCCGTAGCCAGGCACGCAGCCCGATGCGGCGCTTAAGGAACGATTCGTAAAATTTTGAACCATAAATAAGAAGGGATTTTCTCATGCCTAAGGTCCATAATTTCAGCCCCGGCCCGTCGATATTGCCCCGCCAAGCGATGGAAGCCGGATCGCGCGCTTGCCTCGAATTCCAGGGAACCGGACTCTCGTTGTTGGAAATGTCGCATCGCGGCAAGGAATTCATCGGAGTCATGAATGAAGCCATTTCGCTCGTCAAGGAATTGTTGGGAGTGCCTGCGGGGTATTCCGTGGCCTTCCTGCAAGGGGGCGCCAGCCTCCAATTCGCCATGGTCCCTTTCAACCTGACCGATGAAGGCGATACGGCCGCCTACACGGACACCGGAACCTGGGCGAGTAAGGCACTGAAGGAAGCAAAAATGTTTTGCAACGTCAAGGTGCTGGCCTCGTCGAAGGAAGCCAACTACAATTTCATCCCCAAGAATTACGAGATTCCCAAGGACGTCCGTTACTTCCATGTTACGTCGAACAACACCATTTACGGCACGCAATTGCAGACCTTCCCGAACTCGCCCGTGCCTTTGATCGCGGACATGTCCAGCGACATTTTCAGCCGTCCCGTGGACGTTTCCAAGTTTGGACTCATCTACGCCGGCGCGCAGAAAAACATGGGCATCGCGGGCACCACGCTCGTGATCGTGAAGGACGAATTACTCGGCAAGGTGAAGCGCAAGATTCCTTCGATGTTGGATTACAAGCTCCAGATCGAGAACGAATCCATGTACAACACTCCGCCGGTATTCGCCGTTTATATGGCGATGGAAACCCTGCGCTGGGTCAAGCAGCAAGGCGGAGTCGCCGCCATGCAGAAACGCAATGAGGAAAAGGCTCGCCGACTGTACGCGGAAATCGAAGCGAACCCTCTCTTCAAGGGAACTTGCGCCGTGGAAGACCGCTCGCGCATGAACGTGACCTTCGTGATGCACAAACCGGAACTGGAAGGCGCTTTCAACAAAGCCGCCGAAGCCGCCGGGTTGAGCGGACTCAAAGGCCACCGTTCGGTGGGCGGTTTCCGAGCCTCCATTTACAATGCCATGGATGTGGACGGCATCGATGCCTTGGTGACCGTCATGCGGGATTTCGCCAAAGCGAATGCCTGAAGTTCGGATTTGAGCAGGGAACGTCTTGGCCTTAGGTCGGGATGAATGCAAAGCCCTCTCCGACCTACGATAAATCATTCGAATCACAAACGCGGTCCCTCTGGGGTCGCGTTTTTTTCTTATCCCCAAAAACCCGACTCACTTCGGATTCGATCGGTGACACCACTACTGATTACGCCTGCTTAGTTCAACAGTAAATTGTCGATCAGGCGGGTTTTTCCGAAGTACACTGCGGCGGCCAATACCGAAGGGCCTTCCACGCGGTCAATCGGCGCCAACCTTGCTTGGGATACGGCTTCCACGTAGTCGACGCGCGTGGGTTGCGCCGCGTCAATCGATGCGCGGATAATGCGCTTCAAAACGGTAGCATCCTTTTCCCCCTGCGCCCATGCGGCCTTGGCTTGGGTCAGCCCTTTGTAAATCGCCGTGGCCCGCATCTTTTCGTCGTCGCTCAGGTACGCGTTGCGCGAACTCATGGCCAGCCCGGAGCTTTCCCGAACGGTTTCCACGATTTGGAAGTCCAGGTTCAAGGAGAGGTCCTCGACCATGCGTCTCAAAATCAAAGCCTGCTGGATATCCTTTTGCCCGAAACAGGCCACTTGCGGTTGGATGATATTAAACAGCTTCAGGACCACGGTACAGACGCCGCGAAAATGGTCCGGACGCGAAGCGCCGCAAAGATGCTGGTCCAATCCGTCCACGTCGCAGTGAGTGGAAAAATCGGAAGGATAAAAATCTCCCGGCTCCGGGGCGAAAATCGCGGAGACGCCGGCGGCACGGCAAAGCGCGCTATCCGTTTCGAAAGGACGCGGGTAACGCGAAAAATCCTCCGCGGGCCCGAATTGCAGCGGGTTCACGAATATGGATACCACCGTTTCATCCGCAAGCTTGCGGGCGACTTCCACCAGACGCATATGCCCGGCGTGCAAGGCTCCCATGGTAGGGGCGAAGCCGACGGTGCGATTGGCGGGAAGGGAATTCCGCCAGGTGCGGTATCCGGCCACGGTTTTGAAAACTTCCATGGTTGGCGCCGAGTCGCGTCCGCCTACTTTTTTCCCAGCGAGGTGGGCGAAAAATACGTCACGCCTTCCGGGACTTTCGAAATCGTGTCCACCAGCAAACTCAGATCGTCCGGGTTGCGCACGAAGTCGATGTTGTTGGTATTGATGATCATCAGCGGCGAGGCCGAATAGTAGTGGAAAAAAGTATTGTACGCCTTGTTCAAGGCGTCGATATAATTCTCGTCGATGTTGCGTTCGTAGGGACGATCGCGGAACCGGATGCGCTGCATCAAGGTTTTCGTGTCCGCCTGCAAATACACGGCATAGTCCGGTTTCACCAAGTCCCGCTCCAACAAGCCCGCGAACTTGTAATACAGGGAAAGCTCGTTCTCATCCAGGTTCAAGGTCGCGAAAATCTTGTCCTTGGCGAACATATAATCGCTGATGATTTGGGGCCGGAACAGGTCCTGCTGTTGGAACACTTCTTGGATTTGCCGGAAACGCGACAGGAAAAAGAACACCTGGGTTTGAAACGCGTAGCGGGATTTGTCCTTATAGAACTCGGACAGGAAAGGATTGTTCTCAAACTCTTCGTACAGCGGGACGCAGCCCATGCGCTCGCTCAGGGATTTCACTAGAGTGCTTTTCCCTACGCCGATCACGCCTTCCACGGCCACGTAACGGACGCGTTCCGGAAGCGAAACGGAAGTCGCCGGCAGGGGCCGGTATTCCTCGACGCCTTGCGGCCCTTGCTGCGCCAGGCATCGATCCAGTTGGCGGGATACGGTTTCGGTGAAACCGGGCAAAACGAAATCCGGATCCAGGTCGACCAGAGGGGTGAGCACGAATTGTCTGTCGAGGATGGACGGATGCGGAACGGTCAATCCCTCTTCATGGATGATTTCCCGTCCGTATGACAAAATGTCGAGATCGATTTCCCGAGGCGCCCAGCGGGCGCGGGGTTGGCGGCCCAGGCGGGCTTCGGTTTGGCTGCAAAAACTCAACAGCGCGCGCGGGTCCAGGCGCGTGGAAAACCGCACGCATAAATTCAAATACTTGCCTTGTTGGCCCGGTCCTACCGGCGCGGTCTCATACACTTTGGATTTGAGAATATTGGAAACGGCGATTCCGCGCAGGCTCTCCAAGGCCCCATGGATATGGGTTTCCCGAGGTTCTAAGTTGCTTCCCAGGGCCAAGGTGACCGTGGTTTCGGGGCGAGCCATAAGGTTGCGAAATATAGAAATGTGAGGGAATTCCTTCGTCGCAAGGCGCCCAAGATCGCTTCATCTCCGGGAAATCCTTCCGTTTGAATCCCGGTTTTTATATCTTATCCCGGTCAATCATCCCTTTCTTAATTCCACCAAACCCATCCTTTCCTGGTTTTATCGCATCGAAGGAGATCTATTTTGGCCACAAAACCCAAAGCCACCTTGAAAAAGTCGTCGGAGAAATTCAAGGAAGAGGAACTGGTACGCCCGGCAGGCGAAACAGCTGATCATTCTGAAGGACGCCGTCGCCGCGCCGACGGAGAGGTTGGCGGTGATATGGATGGCGCCGAAGGTGATATCCGGGAAGGCGGGGATAACGGCGAAAGCGCCGACAGCCAGAACGCCCGTACTTTGCAAGAGGCAAAAAATCGCTGGAGCGAATTGAAAAAACTCGGGATGAAAGAGTTGATCAATTTCGGTTTGGATTTAGGCATTGTCGATCCGCGCAGCCTGCGCAAACAAGCTTTGATTTTCTCCATCCTCGAGCGCGAAACCGGCGGCAACGCCGCGATCTATGCCGAAGGCGTTTTGGAAGTGATGGACGAAGGCTACGGATTTCTCCGCTCGCCGGATCATTCCTACGTCGCCGGCCCGGACGATGTCTATGTTTCCTCCACCCAAATCAAGCGCTTCGGATTGCAGACCGGTGACACCATCACGGGCTTGGTCCGCGCGCCCAAAGACAACGAGCGTTACTTCGCTTTGCTGCGGATCCAAAAAGTCAATAGCGAAGACCCGGAAGTCTGCAAGGACCGCGTCTCGTTCGACAACCTGACCCCGCTTCATCCGGACGTCCCTTTCAATTGTGAGCATGATGTCGCGGAAATCAGCACGCGTATCATGAACCTGTTCACGCCCATCGGGCGCGGGCAGCGTGGTCTCATTGTGTCCCCGCCACGGGCCGGCAAGACCATATTGCTCCAGAATATCGCCAACGCCATCGTCAAGAACCACCCGGAAGTCAAACTCATGGTGCTTCTTATCGATGAGCGCCCGGAAGAAGTCACGGATATGCGCCGCAACGTGCCGGCGGAAGTCTTCAGTTCGACATTCGATGAACCGCCGGAACGCCATATCCAGGTGGCCAACATGGTCATCGAGAAGGCCCGTCGACTGGTCGAGCACAATCAGCACGTGGTCATTCTCCTCGATTCCATAACGCGCCTAGCGCGCGCGCACAACGTGGTCATCCCGCATTCCGGAAAAATCCTATCCGGCGGCGTCGACGCCATGGCCTTGCAGAAGCCCAAGCGCTTCTTCGGATCGGCCCGCAATATCGAAGGCGGAGGCAGCCTTACCATCATGGCCTCGGCCCTAGTCGAAACCGGCAGCCGCATGGACGAAGTGATTTTCGAGGAGTTCAAGGGTACGGGCAACATGGAACTTATCCTGGACCGCCGCATCGCCGAAAAGCGCATTTGGCCGGCCATCGACGTGTTCAAGTCCGGTACCCGCAAGGAAGAGCTGCTCATGACTCCGGAGGATTTGCGCCGTGTATGGATCTTGCGCCGGTACTTGCAGGATTTGTCGCCGGTGGAAATCATGGAATTCCTGGTGGACAAACTCAAGGGCACCAAGACCAACAAAGAGTTCCTGGATTCGATGAATGGTTGATTTCCAAAGCATCGGCGTTTTGGGATGCGGCAATATGGGCGCCGCCCTGGTGCGCGGTTTGGTCGCGTCCAAGACCGCAGCTCCGAAGGATATTTTCGTTTACGATACGCTGGCAGGCGCCATGGAAGCGCTCCACAAGGAATTGGGCGTGCAGCCAATGGTGCATGCGCATGACTTGACCGAACGCTGCGACGTGCTCATCCTGGCCGTGAAGCCGCAAATTTTCCACCATGTCGCTCCCGGATTGAAGCCGCAAAGCGGAAATAAGGAACGCGTCGTGCTATCCGTCATGGCCGGAGTCACCAGCGAGGCCATCAGGCACTATTTCCCGGAAGACTATCAAGTAGTCCGGGTGATGCCCAACCTGCCACTCTCGGTGGGAGAGGGCGCCACGGCGATTGAAATCGACGGGCATTCGGAAGCAACCTTGCTTCTCGCCGAACATATTTTCAAGGCGGCGGGACGTACCGCGCGGGTTACGGCCTACCAAATGGACGCGGTAACCGGTCTGTCCGGAAGCGGTCCGGCGTACGTCTTCGAGTTCCTGGAAGGTCTTATCCTGGCGGGTGTCAAAGCCGGCCTAGCCCGGGACGTCGCATCTTCCTTGGTATTGCAAACCGCCAAGGGGGCGTTGAAGCTCCTCGAGTCCGGCAAGGAATCCCCGTCCCAATGGTCGGCCAAAGTCGCATCCCCGGGTGGAACGACGATTCACGGCATGCATGTCTTGGAAACGGGTGGATTCAAAGGCCTGTTGATGGCTGCAGTCGAAGCCGCGGTGGCGCGCTCCAAGGAATTGTCCGGCAAATAAATTCGGGCGGTATTCCGGTACATCCCGAAGGCCTGCATATTTTCCCAATTCGAAATTCCCGACCCTCTTCGTTCTTGGCGGCGGCCCGCTTGCATGCCCTTCGGCCTCGCAGGGACATTTCCGCCCTCTGTTAATGTTGCCATACCCGGCCCGATGAACGGTATAATTGCTGGGTGAAATCAATCCTAGCCGGCGGGATTCCACTTCTCCTGCTCGCTTCCCTTTGGGGAAAAGTTCCGCTCTCCGTGATCGGAACCTATGTCGAAGGCCAAGACTCCGCCTACAATGCCGGTTTGGCCCGCGATTTGGCCCAGGATTTGGCCGATGACACAGCCCTGCTGGTTTTCGACTTAAGGAAAAGGCATGGCGACGGCATCGACTCGGCGCACGCTGCGGGCAAACTCGTTCAAAATCCGATGCTTAGATCCATGTCCGGCGGACAGGTTAAATGGGGGCTTTTGGTCGAGTGCCGGGAGCGAAAGGACGATTTTGTCTGCAAACTCATGGAGCTTGAATTGGCCGGAGGGTCGGTCGAGCATGTGGATTCCCTCCGCGTTCTGCCCGAGGTGACGGTGAAGCGCAAGGAGTTATCCCATGCCTTGAATCGCAATTTCATCGCTGCATTTTTCCCCCATCAAGTTAAGCCTAGCCAAGTCGGCACCTTGAGCATCATTCCCGGAGCAAACCCCGCCATGCTCGTCCGTGGGTTGGAAATCGTACGGCGCGGCGAGATCACCGAAATTCCTTTGGGCATGACCTTGGTGATTGGCGATTCCCCCCGGTTGGTCGTCGTGAGCATGGAAAACATCCATTATGTCCTGTATCCGCATTCATCCTACACCTATTTGCTCCCCAAGGTCGTGCAGTTGAATCAAGGCATGCTGGGGATTTTGAAAGGCGTGGACACGAATTCAATCGAAGGGAAGTTGCGCCAGGCCACGACGCTGGACAAAAGCAACTTGATTTGGCGATCATTGGCCAAGGTGGCGGCGTTGGACAGCACCAATGTCCTTTGGAAAGGCCTGGGTCGAGTGACCTCATTGGACAGCCACAATTTGATTCTGAAATCCCTGGGACAAATTACGGCATTAGACAGCAACAACGTTTTGTTTAAAGCCCTGGGAAAAGTCACGTCGTTGGACAGCAGCAATTTGTTGCTGAAAACCTTGAGCCAGGTGGCGGCGCTGGATAGCACCAATCTCGTCTGGAAGGGTTTGGGCGAAGTTTCCGCGTTGGACAGTAATAACCTCATCTGGCGCAAGCTGAACCAAATCGCCGCGCTGGACAGCAACAGTATTTGGCGCAAGCTGGGCCTGCTCGCCTTCCAGGATAAATCCGTCGTCATTACGCCTTCTTTCATCGCCAAGGGCCAGCCGCAGGCCGTATTGTTCCGGCATGAAGGCTTCATGTCCACGCTGGAGGTTGTGAAAGGCGAAATGTCCGCGCAGCCGTTACTCAGCTCACAAGGAGGCGTAGACGTCGGTCCGTTGCATGCCGTGCGCACGCGCGGGTTTTCCTTGAAAGAGGACAAACTCAATGCCCTTCGCGCCGAGCATATTCTGTCCGAGTTGGAGAGCGTGAACCCGGCGCGCAACGCGCGGAACTTCGTGAAATTTCTTCCGGGGCAACTTTTCGGCGTCAGCGCATCCTTGCGAACCGCGGATAGGCCTGTGCAATCCTTCATCGCCTCGGAATTCCGGGAGCTGGACATGGAGGTGGACGTTCTATCCTCCGAGAAGGAAGCCTGGAGCGAGTTCAACGGAACCTACCGGACTGGTGCGGAAGAATCCGCATGTTATTTGTGCAGTCCGGGAAAGTTGGGGCCATGACTGCCGCCGCTATCTTGATATCCGCATCCGCGCTTTGGGCGCAAGCGCCCCTGGATTCCCTTTCCACCAGCCAGGGCAAGGGATTTCCCTGGGTCGCCCATACCGAATTGGAGGGGTATTACCTCAGCGCGCCGGGGGGCAATCCGGCTCCTTACCAAATTTCCGCTTATCAGGCGTTCACCATCCAATCCTTGTCTTTCGCGTCCTTCCATTTGGGCTTACGCTCGCGCGAGACGATGGCGCCTGGCGCGTCCCAGCCCTATCGAGAGCCGTCCGACATCAAGCTCGCGGCGACCATCGAGGTCATCCGGAATTTCGTCTACGCATCCATCGGCGGAAACATTCCGCTCTATGCAGGCGCCATGGGAACAACCGACACTGCGGCGCTTTACCAGGCCATGAACGATTTCAGCGCCTTGCCCTACCCGTATTTCATTTCTACCCAGGCCCTGGAAGCCGGAATATTCGGGCGCTACGCGTTCATTTCCTGGAATACCCTGTTGGGGGTAACCTACACGCGACCTGGGCGCGTCGATATCCTACCGGGGAACGCGTTCTTTCCGGCGCCGTTCTTCAACATTGCCGGCAGAGCATTGCTGGAAACCGGCCCGGGCCGCCACCGTTGGGACCTCAAAGCGACCCTGTACGCCGACGAGACGAATGATATCCGGATCCCGGCGCACCAAGAAGGCTCGCTGTACCAAGTTCGCTACGATTATCTGGTAACCCGCGGCAAGGTGGGTTGGCAACTGGGGGGCGGCCTCGCGGCGAAATGGCCCGATGCCAATCGCAAACTCAAATTAAAGTCCGTTTTGGAGCCCACTACGGCGGATGATAACCTGCAAAGGGCATACGGGGAATTCGCCCTCGCCTGGGCTCCCAGCGCCGACATTCTTTGGCGGCTGCACCTGGTGCCGCAAGCGGTTGTGACCTTCAATGATCGAGCCGGATTCGTCACGGAGGCGGGAATCACCATGGGTCTGAAAGTTTGGGATCAACACCGCATTCACGTGATGGGCGATGTCGTTTACGGCCAATTCGACGCGCGCGTATATACGGGATTCGGCGCGCGGTGCGAGTTTTCCTTCCGGCACTTGGGCATCCAGGATTTGGAAGACGCATTCGCTGCGGGAAGTGAAGATGGTTGACGCGAAGGGCGGTTGCAGTGGATGCAATTAGAAAGTGGTATCGAGGGAGTTTGCCGGCGAGCATTGACGCGTTGAAAACCGCGCGCAAAAACCTGGCGAAATCACCGGGCAACTTGGATGCGGTTCGGCGCATCGCCCATACCTTGCGTATCTCCGCAGAGGAATACGGACTTCCGGCCTTGAGCGAAAAGGCGCGGGCCGTGGAGGCGGCGCATGCGGAAAAAATGTCCCAGGGATTGGATCGTTTGCTGATTGAATTGGAGCGGCTCGCATCCGCTTTGAGCACGGGCGAAATCCCGGGCATCCTCATCATCGAACAGGACGCCCAAATGCGCGGGTTATTGGAAACGATATTGGCCGGATCCGATAGGGATGTCCACTCGGCCGGGTCCGCGTCCGAAGCGCTGATCATTCTGGAGGATAACTCCGTAGCCTTGATTATCCTGGACTTGGCCTTGCCGGATATGGACGGCCGTAATTTCCTGGTCTTGCTGCGCGAGCGGGCATCGACTTCCGGGGTTCCGGTGATTGTTTTGTCCGGCATGGGCGGTCCGCAACCCAAGACCGAGTGCTTCGCGCTGGGAGCCGACGCCTATTTCGAAAAACCTCTGGCGCCGGAAGTGTTGAAGGCCGCCGTATCGGCGCGCTTGCACAAATCCATGGCCTATCGCCGCGAGTCCCGACAGGACGCGCTGACCGGATTACCCAACCGAGCCTCCTTCTGCGAGGCGTTGGCGCGCGCCTCGGCCTTGGCCGGCAGGCGCCGTGAGCCGCTGAGCCTGGCCTTGCTGGACTTCGATCTCCTGCGGCGTGTCAACGACAGTCTTGGGCATGTGGCGGGTGATGCGGCCTTGCGGCATGCGGCGCGCGCCTTTTCCGGCGCCGTGCGCCGATCGGATTTGCTGGCTCGCTGGGGAGGCGACGAGTTTTCCTTATTGCTGCCCAATACCAATCTGCAAGGAGGCCGCTTCGCGGTCGAAAAGATGTTCCAAACCTTGGCCGGCGCGCCCTTTCGGACCCATGAGGGTCGGCCGGTGCCCTTATCTTTTTCCGCCGGAATCGTAACCGTGCACCCGGAATCCAATATCGAATCCGTGATGGCGGAAGCGGATCGATGTCTGTATATGGCTAAAGCTTCAGGTCGAGGCCGGATGGTTCTGGAAGGCGAAGTCCTCGCTCTATCCAACAATCGAGTACTCTTGGCGGAAGACGACGTCGTGTTGGGCCAGCAAATCCAGGAATGCCTGCTTGGCCAGGGCTTTGAAGTCCAGTTATGTAACGATACGGCTACGGCTCTCAATGCCGCATTCGCCGGACCCTTCAGTTTGGTCATCGTCGACTTAAATCGCCGCGCCATTGACGGCCATGCCTTGTTGAGGGAAATCCGATCCCGGCTGCAGGGAAACCGCATGCCCGCCTTAATGATTGTCCCTCCCGGATCAGACGCCCAGGTGGACGTGGGCTTCCAATCGGGCGCGGACGATTATTTGGTTAAGCCGTTTACTGCCATGGATTTAATGACGCGGGTACGCGGCGTTTTACGCCGCTGAAAAATCCTGCGGGGCCGACCCCGGTCTACGAAGAAACGTCCTGAGCCGCCCGAGGATGAATGGGCGCCGTTTTGGTGGCCGCTTCCGCAGCTTTAAGGCTGTTGATGCTTTTCCGGATAATCAGGGCGGTCTCGTGGTTTTTGCTCAAAATGTCCTGGGGCTCCTGGGTTACGCCCTTTGAGCGCCAATACCAGAACAGGGTTTCCCGCAGCACGGCCAGCATCAATATGATGAGCGTGATCCCGATAATCAGGAACACTAAGATAAGCAACATTGCGCTGAAATTCCCCATGGATGCGCCTCCACTTTGAGTACCCCGGGTGCAGTCTTACTGCTTGGATAAAGATAACCCAGCGATGGTAATGGGGGTTGACGAATTCTCGACTTTTTAATCCGAAAGAATCCGTTTTTGTCGAAATTCATGTCAAAATTCAACGGCGAAAAATGGTTTCAGAAAGTAATGATTTCAATTTCTTACGGCAGGCGTCAGGTCTGGGATTTACTGAGCCGCCAAAAATCATCAAGCATAGACACGGTAATCGATTTCCTTGAACAAATTGTTCGTGGATTCCAGATTTTGCAGGAAGGGTTCGTAAATGTTTCCGGAACGAATCTGCCTGTACAACTCCAGGCAATTGTGCACATGCACGCGCGTCCGCTTGACCGCATAGTCCACCATGGTGCCGGTTTTCATGATGAAAGCCCAGTCCGAAGCTTGCGCCAGGAGCAGTTCCCGGGCCATTTGGTTCCGCGCCCGCTTGTCCTGGTCTCCGGCTTCCGGGCGCTTCGCCACTTCATGCATCAGTTCCCCGATTTTATGCAGATGCGGATAAATCCAATCATTGGTCCCGTTCAGCCAAACGTCCCCGTACCCGCCGGCGCCCCAGGAGGAAAAAGCCGGGTCGGATTTCGGCGCGTCGCCGTGGCGCAGGATATAATCCCGGGGCGTGGATAATTCCACTTGATGGTTCCCGGCCAAAACCCTTCGCATCACGGCTCCCAGGAATTGCGGACCCTCGTACCACCAATGGCCGAACAACTCCGCGTCGTAGGGGCACACGATGCAGGCGCGCGTATCCAGGCGGCCGGACAACCATTCCGCCTGCTTGTCGCGATTGAAAACGAAATTTTCCGAGTGTTCTTCGGTGGCTTGCTGGGCCCAAGCCTCCACGTAGGGTTCCTTGTGGTTGCCTTTGCCGGTGATACGGTAATACTTGATGCCCGTGTTGATGCGCAATCCCATCGGATGGATGTAGGGGCCGATGTAATTTAGATCTAAATCGTAACCGATATCACGATAAAATTCCCGGTAGCGGAAATCGCCGGGATAACCTTCTTCGGCCGACCATACCGCCTTCGAGCTTTCCTGATCCCGCGCGAACGCGTAGGTGCCGTGCGGCGTAAGGATGGGGGCGTAATTTCCCTTCGGCGAGGGAGGGTTTCCCTGCAGGATGCCGTGGGTATCGACGAAAAAATAGCGAAGGCCGGCCGCGCGAATATGTTTGTCCAACCCCGGATAGTACCCGCATTCGCCGAGCCAGATACCCCACGGATCCTGGCCGAAATGTTTCTGATAATTGGATACGGCAACGGCCAACTGCGCTTCCACCGACTTGGGCGCTTGTCTCAGGTTGGGAAGAAATCCGTGCGTCGCGCCGCAAGTGATAATTTCCAGGTTGCCCAACTTCTGGAATTTCCGGAAACCGTTTAGGAGGTTGCGTTGGTATTTCGTGAAAATACGGTGGCATTCCTCGAAAAGATTCCGGTACATGGCCGCCAGGTAGCAAAACTTTTCATCATCCTTGGTGCGCGTGCATTCCTTTTCGGCCAGCTCCCGAAGGCGGTTGATGTGATTGACGTAACGAGTCTGGAGTAATTCATCCGCCAGCATTTCGCAAAGCGGCGGCGTGATGCTCATGGTGATTTTGAAGGGCAAACCGTCGCGTTCCAAGGATTCGAAAACCTGGAGCAAGGGAATGTACGTTTCCGTGATGGCCTCGAAAAACCAATCTTCCTCGAGGAAGCGGGCGTGTTCGGGATGTCTTACGAAGGGCAGATGGGCGTGCAGGACGAAATTCAAGTAACCCATCAGGTGAGAACAAGCTCCTTCAGGTCGTAGGTCAGGGTCCGCACCGCGCCGACTGCGGATGTCAGTTCCATGGTCAGGATTTCCCGATCATAAGGGAATTCGGCCCGGAAACTTCCGGAATCGTCCAGGGGCAGGGATATCCCGGAAATACTCACTCGGGTTCCTAGCCGGACCTTACCGGTGATTTCCAATTTGGCTTTTATGGATGGGCTCTTAGACCCTTTCGCGCTTTTTCCGTTGGAGTCGGCAGGTTGGCTCCCGGTCGCTTGGGAAGGCCCTCGTGACCAGGATGACGAAGACATGCTTTCCGAACTGAGATTCCATTCGGGAAGGAACGCCCGACTATCCTCCACGGCCACATGATCAGAGCTTCCCATAATCTTGGTGTTTCTGGCGCTATAGGCCAAAATCTCCCCCTGCTCTGCAATTCGCTTTTGGGTAGCCGCCCAGCTCTCCGGGAGTT
>JADGQO010000156.1 GCA_017881725.1 Fibrobacteria bacterium | reverse complement strand
TGGAAGTCAGCGCCCCAGTAGTTGTTCCGGTAGCAGCCGCGGCGATGCGCGCGAGGCATTTGACCGTCACTTCCGGTCCGATGCCGGAGGGGTCGCCCATGGTGATGAGGATTTTTTTCATAAGGTTGGATGACTCTTTAAAATAGCTTCTGAGGTTGTGGCCGGCCAAAGTCCCTCAGCGAATGCCCGGTTTTTCTCAGAACAGGACTAAGGAAACGTAAAAGCGGTTGGAAATCGTATCGAACATCATCAGTTCGCTTTCCACCTTAACGGTGTTCAAGTCCCCTTCCACCTTGAAACCCACGGTGCCGCGCTTCCACTGGTATCCGCCATTGATTTGCAGATGGAGTTTCCAGGCCAAGCTTAGCGGATCAATGTCCACATTCGCGGTGCGGTACTCCGGGCCTCCACCCAGGAAAAGCGAATAATCGAGAAATCCGCCGTGGTAATATCCATTGAAGCAGAAGCCCGCAGCTAAGGACGCATCCGCGACATCCAGGGATAGCATCGAGTCCATGGGCGTGCTGGGCGGGTTGATGCTGTTCCTGGTGAGGGAGGTATCGGCTTTCAGGGTCTTGTAGGATAAACCCGACAAGCCCAGGAAATTGATGTCGACGCCGTTCTCGTCGATGCCTTCATCCATGGCCGTCACTTTGGATTTCGGGCTGATGGGGAAATACCCATTAGCGATGAAGGTGTTGGATTTGAGTTCGGGCCTGTTCATGCTTTCGAAAAAAATCGAGTCGGCGAAAAACCCCCGGAAATGCTGGAAGTAAAGGTCGAACCCCCAGCGCGGGGCGTAATGCGACGTGAGGAAAGAAAAGTAGGCGCTGCTGGGATGATCGGAGTCGCGCCGCGATCGGCCGAACAACGGAGGGGCCACTTCCAAGTTGTAGCCGCGATAGCTCGCGCTGAATCCGATTTCCGCGCTATTATTGGCCTGGTAATTGATCTCGCCTTTATCATGGGATGCAAGGGTGATTTCCGGCGTGGCCAGCACGGCATACAGGCCCACGCGCAATTCCTCCGACCAGCCGTGGGCGAGTCCGAAGGCCAAGAGATAAAGTATCCGATGGGGTGTGGTTTTTATCACGCGCTTCCAATGGGGGCGTTTTCATCGCCAGGCCGAGTCTATCCAAAATAGTTTACGATGTTATGTTTCCCTTCGACGGGAAAAATCATTGAACCGCTCGGAATTCCGATGCGTGGCAAGCCGTCGGAACCAAGGAAGGGGTATCCTCATGCGGAAAATACGAATGGCGGGATTTGGGATTGCGGCGCTGGGAATGAGCGTGGCCTTGGCCTTCGCGGCGGAGGATGAGAGCTCTCCGGGCCGGACCCTCTTCATCAACGGCAAATGCCAGCAATGCCATAGCGTCTCCGCCTTGAAAATATCCAAGGTGGAAAATGGGGAGCCCGAGGAGAGTGGGGCGGAAGAGGAAAAGGTGTCGCCGCCGGATCTTTCCGGAATCGGCAAATCGCTTACCGCCGAATGGATTTCCAAGTGGTTGAAGAAGGAGGAGACAAACCAGGAGGGCCGCAAGCATAAGAAGAAGTTCAAAGGATCCGATGCCGACCTTCAGGTGCTTTCCGCTTGGCTGGCCGCGCTCAAGTACGATTCGCCCAAGGACAAAAAGGGTGCCGCCGCGGTGGTCACTGTGGTCAAGGCGGACACGGTAGCGAAGGTGAAAAAAGATTCGCTGTCCGCCAAGGTTCCGACTCCGCCGGCCAAGCCCGCCAAGGCCCTGGCTCCCAAATCCGAAAAGGACAACGCTTATCTTGCCCTGAGGGACAGCCTGTATTCGGTGATTCGCGATAGCGTCGCCGCGACGGTCAAGGACAGCCTTTCCAAAGCGTTGCGGGATTGCCAGGCGGCGGAAAAAAAAGACGCGGCCGCTAACGCCGTGAACGCCGGAAAAGCCGGAAAGGCGAAGTGAAAGTGGGGCCGGTTATTCCCGGTACCGTGGACCGCCCAAGGTTCCCCAAAGGGCGACTCCAGGCGCATCCAGTAGAAACCCGGCGGCCGTCACCGGTCCCGGGGTAACCGATAGGTTTCCCCGATCCGGCCCGGGTAAGTTGCGGATTCCACCGCCCGACCGCGTGTGTCGTACAGGGTAACATGCAGGTTACTGCGTTCGTCATTCCCCGGGATCGACCCGTGCCGGATTCCCGTAGGTCCGCCGCTGACGACCGTAATGGTTCCCAACAGTCGCGGAACCACCGCCGTCCCGCACATGATGCCGTTGGCGCAAATGGGCCGGCTGATGTAATAAACCTCGTAGCCTCCTGCCGCGAGCGCCGGGACTGCGAAGCTGGGTCCGAACTCCGCGTTGACGCACATGAAATTCTGGATGACGGCCGAGTCCCGAAACGACACCTCGATGCGACCGCCGATGACCGAAAGGGTTTGGTCATAAAAAATGCGGCTGCAGGAGTAATCCGGATTCAATATCCTCAGGGTAAAGACTTTGTCCGCGTCGGTTTGCGCCGGGGTCAAATGGAAAGGCGCGGTGGGCCAGGTGACCGACAGGGCGCTTGCCCACAAGGGGGCTAGGAGGGCGACAAACCCCAAGCGACGGAACGATTGATGCCTAGCGGGAATGGGTTTCATCATGAGTCCTCCGAAGTAAAAATTTCATCCGCATTTGATCATAATATCACAGGTCTTCAAAAGCACGGTGCCGCGGGAATCGGTTTTCCCGTCTTTCTCGATTTCGAATTGGATTCGATACCCTTGGGATGAGGAATCCAGGAATTGGAATTTTATCGGGCCGGCGTTCAGGCAGCCGGCGCTATCGCAACGTTGGGGAATGCTGTCCAGGTAAAGTTGTCCCTTGCCTACGGAAATCCCGGTCAGGTTGAATCCCTCCACGCGGGCGATGAGATAGGGCAATTTCGGCGCGGAACAATCCAGACTATGATCCGACAGTAACACGCGAGTTTCCGGTCCGTCGGCAGGGCCGCAACTGTTCATGATGACGCCTTGGGTCATGGCCGTGGGCGATCCGTCCGCCCTGGTGGAAGCCTGACACCCCAGGCCTATCGAGGCGTAAACGCAAGCGCATACCCACGCGTAAATCCAACCGCACCTGTAGCCCGCAATCAGGTTTCTCATGGCTGGATTTCCATAACCGCGTGTTGAAAAAGTCCACTCGCGCGACGGTCGGCTGCGGGCCTGCGTCCCATCAGGTCCCAACGGAAGCCCTGCCATAGGCTGAACGTTCCGCCGTATCCTTTACCCTGCAACGCGTTGCCGTGCAACGGCTGCGATCCATTCCGGGTCGAATGCGTCGCGGTCTTGCCGATTCCGGTCGGGTCGCCGATATCCAATGCTCCCGCCAATTGCGGAGCGATTTTTGCCAATGGGCAAATCGTTCCCGGCGGGCAATAGGGATTGGGCGAGGCGAAAACCTGGTAGGTGCCGTCGGTCATAGCAGGGATTTTGAAAGTCGGACCCAAGTCCTGGATGGGTTTGGCGCAGCGGATGGCCGGATCATTACGCACGGTGTAGGTCAGCATTAACGTGCGGCCGTTCACGGAACTCTCCAGATTGAGAAATTCATCCGCGCAAGAATAATTTTTACTGGTCAGGAAGAGATCGAATTCCTTGGCCGCGGGCGCTTGCTTGGGCGAGATGGAGTAGTAAAGGCCTTCCGGCGCGCTCACCACCAACTGGCTGGTGACGAAAGGCAAGGGGGCGATGAGACAGGCGGGATTAGCCAACATGCAGGTGGGAAGAATGTAACCCCTCACGGCATAGACGCCGGGCTTCAAGGCGGGCAGGTGAAAGTCGAAATTGATGGGGTAATCCCCCGTCGTACAGACGCTGCCCGGGGTCCCAGGTACCGGCGGCACCCCAGGCGCCGTTGGTACGATGAGGGTCTGCAGGGTCAGGTCAATCAGAGTATCGGTGACCACGGCTTTGGGGTTTCCCAGGCTGAGACATGATCCTGTGCCCGTAGAGCCCGATAGATTGAGTTGAAAGGCCCGGTTCGCTACAGCGCGTGACGGGGAAATGTATCCCGTGGCTTGGGCTTGCGGATTCGTGGTCGTAAAGACCGCCGTGAAGGCAGCCGCCACCGCAAGAGTCAGCGCGCGCGGCCCCGACCGCCCTACCGCGAAAACATTGAAGATGCGCATACGGTTTTCCTTTTCCACCGGTTTTTATTCACGATTGCCGGTCCCCGGCCCCGCTCCGGCGCAACCCGGGTAGCGTTGCGCACGGAAACGGGTGGGAGGCCTTTGGCATCCCGCAGGTAGGCGAATGTCCCCTCGCGCGACGCGGCATCCGGGCCGCAGGTCCGCGAAAAACGCGGGGCCGCGAAAAAGGTTCCGCCTCAATCCTTACGGAGCAAGGGTAACATGCGGGTTTCCCCGGCGGGCCCTTGCAGGCGCACCAGATAGATGCCGCGCGCGTTTCCCGCCACCGGGCCCAGGTTCAGGGTCTGGCCGCCATCGGCTTGATCCGCGTAGGCACCCAGGCGTCGACCGCGCGCATCCAGGAGGTCCACGCGCCACAGTCCACGCGCTCCGGACGGCAGGGTAACTCTCAGGTTACCTTCGATGAAGTCGGCGGTAGCCACGGACGAAACCGCGTCCAGAGTCGTGCGGCCGTGTTTCAAAATGGCAGTGCCTTTGGTGACCACCAGGGTATCGGAAGGCGCGGGAATGATGTAGGCCACGGGGCAATACGGCGGGGTAATCTGGCATTTCATCAGTTCGCTCACCAACACGGGATAGCTGCCCGGGGTCAATCCCTTCATTTCGAAGGTCGGGCCGTAAGGAATCACGCTCTGGATGCAGCGGATGGCGGAATCGATTTGCACGTTGAAAGAGGCCAATATCTGGTTTCCCGAAACCGTGACCGTTGGACTGTTAAAGCTGGTGCCGCAACTGCCCAAAGCGTTGTTCAGCAAGTGCAGTTTGAAATCCACGCCGCTCACCACGGATTTGGTTTCCAGGAACCAACCCTTGCGCCCCGGATCGCGTACGGTCAAGGTTCCGACTTCGACTGCAATCGCCGCGCTCTTGCAGCCTTGCGCCGCACAGGCGGGAAGCTGGTAGGCCTGTATCGTGTAACTACCGGCCTTGAGCGCCGAGATGGAAAACGTCGGTCCATACGGCATGTAAATGGCCGGGCATACGCCGCTGGTCGGGGATTCCTGGTCCAGGTAAGTCAGGGAAATCACGTTGCCGATCACGGCCGTGTTCATCATACTGAAAGTGGTGTTGCAGTTGAACGAATAACTCAGCAAATGCAAGTCGAAGGTTTTACCCGCGTCCACGCTGACCGGTGTAAACGTGTAGGGAAAGGCCGATTGCGGCGCGATGACCAAGGTGCCGGCATATTGGGGCGAGACGGCAATGGCGCAGCGCGGAGTGGAGTACAAGCAGGAGGGCATGCTGGTGGCGTAGACCTCGTAACTGCCGGCATCCAAGGCAGGCATGGTGAAGGTCGGCAACGGGTTGGCGGGAAGGATGACGGGCGACGCCGAAGTTTTCGCGGTAGTCGCCATCGCGCAGACGACGGGGCTGGTGGTGGTGGAGCCGGTGGCTGTAGAGCCCGCAGCTGCGGCTCCCGCGCCTACACCGGTTGCTTGCGATGCCGTCGGTTGGGTCACAATGCCGCCGGTCTCGGCGGTATAGGTTAAATCGATGCGCTTGCCGGTCACGGTCACGGATTCACGGAGGAAAAAAGCGCACGCGCCCCAATTCCCGCCGTCCAGGGTTAAGGTGAAGGATTTGTGGGCCGGACCGGGATTGGGATAAACGCTATAAACCTGTGTGATTGGGACAGCCGCGATGATCGGCACGGCGGTTTGCGCCTCAGCCGACAAGGTGAAGGCCGCGAGGGCCAGGGAAAAAATAAACCCCGTAACACCTAAGTTACTGCGTTGCATATGAAATCCTCCTCGGTCAAGATTTAAGACGGCCTCCGCTGCGCCAGGCTTGGAAGACCTACCCAACTTATTGGGACGGGTCGGACCAAGCGTCGCCTCAGAGGTCAGCCTACCCTAAAAACGTAGTGTACATATCATAAAGTATACATCATAAATTCAATATACAATCGATATTGCTGATTTAAATCGTTATAAGTGTAGTGTATTTATGAGATTTTTTATCCCAATTCCCCCACCGGGACAGCCGGAGGGAGCGGCCATCTTCCGGGCTTTTCGGCAGGAACCCATCATCGTCCCATCAAATTTTCATTTTTTCGCCGCTTAGCCCCAATAACTACTTTTGCCATCTTCAGCGGAATGGCCGGCGGATTTTCGGCCTTCACCGCGCTCACTTCAGCATTCACAAGGACTCCACCATGGCCGAGAAGTTCGTCTATTACATGCACCGGCTCAACAAGACTTACCCTCCCCAAAAGGAAGTCTTGAAGCAAGTCTCATTGTCCTTCTATTACGGCGCGAAAATCGGCATCATCGGTTATAACGGCTCCGGCAAATCGACGCTCATGCGCATCATGGCCGGCATCGACAAGGATTTCCAAGGCGAAGCCTGGCTGGAATCGGGACGCACCGTGGGTTATCTCCCGCAGGAACCCAAGCTGGACGAAACGCTGGACGTGCGCGGCAACGTGGAATTGGCCGTCAAGGAAGTGAAAACCTTGATGGACGATTTCAATACCCTGTCGCTCAAGTTCGGCGAGCCCATGAGCGACGCCGAAATGGACAAGCTGATGGAGAAGCAAGCCAAGCTCCAGGATAAAATCGACGCCGTGGACGGATGGAATTTGGATCGCCATATTGAAATCGCCATGGACGCCCTGCGCCTGCCGCCTTCCGACGCCGCCGTGAAAACCCTCTCCGGCGGCGAAAAGCGCCGCGTGGCCCTGTGCCGCCTGCTCCTGGAAAAGCCCGACCTCTTGCTCCTGGACGAACCGACCAACCATCTTGACGCGGAAAGCGTGGCTTGGCTCGAACGCCATCTGAAGGAATACGCTGGCTCCGTGATCCTCGTCACGCATGATCGCTACTTTCTCGACACCGTGGTGGGCTGGATTTTGGAATTGGATCGCGGCCGCGGCATCCCGTGGGAAGGCAATTATTCCTCGTGGTTGGATCAGAAAACCACGCGCATGGGCCAGGAGGAAAAAGAGGAGAGCCGCCGCCAGAAGCAGCTCAAGCAGGAATTGGAATGGGTGCGCACCAGCGCCAAGGCCCGCCAGGCCAAGGGCAAGGCGCGTTTGGCCGCCTACGAGAGATTGCAGGAAATGAGCGCGCCGGAAAAATTGGGATCGACCAGCATCGCCATCCCCAACGGGCCCCGCCTGGGTGATTTGGTGATTCGGGCCGCGGGCTTGACCAAGTCTTATGGTGATAAATTGCTGTTCGAAAACCTGGCCTTCGACCTGCCCAAAGCCGGCATCGTCGGCATCATCGGGCCGAACGGCGCGGGTAAGACCACATTGTTCCGTTTGATCACGGGTCAGGAAAAACCGGACTCCGGCAAAATGGAAATCGGCGAAAGCGTGAAGCTCAGCTACGTGGATCAAAGCCGCGACAGCCTGAACGGCGAGAATTCCGTGTACAAGGAAATCACCGCCGAGGTCGAGACCATCAAGGTGGGCAATCTGGAAATCAACTCGCGCGCCTATGTCGGCAAATTCAACTTCTCCGGCAGCGATCAACAAGCCAAGGTAAAGGAAATCTCCGGCGGCCAACGCAATCGCGTGCATTTAGCCAAGCTCCTGCTCACGGCCGGCAACGTGCTTTTGCTCGACGAACCGACCAACGACCTGGACGTGGAAACGCTGCAAGCGCTGGAGCAGGGCATCCTGAATTTCTCCGGCTGTGTGGTGGTCATCTCCCATGATCGCTGGTTTTTGGATCGCATCGCCACCCACATGCTGGCCTTCGAAGGCGACAGCCAGGTGATATGGCACGAGGGCAATTACGCGTCTTACGAAGAGAGCCGCAAGAAGCGCCAGGGCATCGACGCCGACACCCCCACGCGCATCAAGTACAAGCCATTAGTGAGAAAATAATCCATCCCTAATCAACAGGAGTCCATCATGCGGCGAACATGCCTTGCGTTTTATTTTTGCTTAGCGGCTTTCACTTTGACGCCGGCGGGCGCGTCTGAAAACGGATCCGTGCAATCCTATTACGGCTACAACCTGGAAACCAAGGGCGTGCGCGCCCTCCTGAAGATCAACGATATCGTCTTGGACAGACAGGCCAAGGCATCCGCCATGAACGGCTCCAGCGGCGCGTTGGGGATGTGGGCCCGGACCGGATCCAATCCCGTCGAGATCATCATCCTGGAATCCAGCCAACCCAAGGAGGCGGGCGCGGCATCGGTGAAGTTGACCGTAAAGCAGGTGGATAAAGACGGCGAAAAGGCCGGACCGGAAACATCCCTCCTGGACTTCGCATGGGAACAGAAAGGCAAGGAAACCTTCCCCTTGGTGCTCAAGACCCAGTTCGAAATCAAGAATCCGCTGCCGGCTTGGGCTTGGGAAAAAGGCGATGTTTTCACAAACGCGAATCTGCCTAAGGAAGCCATTTACGGATATGTCCGGGAGTTGATCGCATTATTGAATAAGAAAGACTTCGCCGGCCTTGCCCCTTATCTGAGGGTGAAGACGGAGGAACTGTCCCTGGCCCAACATGTGCCTTTGCAGGAAGGGCTGACCGACCAAGAGCAGTTTTTCAAGTCGGAACTTTTCAGCGATCCGAAATGGAGCATGGTTCCGCTGAAAGGAAAATCCCTCGTTTTTAATTTGCACGCGGGCGGACGCTTGGTCGAAGTGGTGGACGCGAAAGGCGGGAGCCCCGTCCATACCGGCGAACTGAAGGATGAAGGCACATTCTCCTTGAAATTATTTCTGGCCCGCATCAACGGGAAGTGGACCCTGTGCCGATAAGGTAATATTGTGATGCCGGTAACGTTTGATTCCTGATTTTACGCGCGGATCGACGCGGGCTGTGCGGTCCCGGTAGTCGGCCCGGGCCGACGCTTCACCGGCGTGTCACACCGGGCGCAGCGTCACACCAGCTCCCACCACTCGTACCGGCCCAATAGCTTCACGAATTCCAGGCAGCCTTCCCGGGTGCGGTAGGATTCGAGCCGCTGCTTGTGGAACTTGATCTCCCTTTTCAAAGCGCCCAGATGGCTTCGAAACCAGGCATCGTTGACCCCGTTGGGCCCCAGGATGTCGCGGAAATGGTCCGGCACGCGATTGAAAACGGCCTCCGCCTGGCTGCGCAGCGTGGCTAATTCGCGGCGGAGCCTCTTCACGAAGCCTTGCACGGTTTTGACGGGCGCTTGCGATAAATAAGGTCCCACGGCGTCCATGGGGTTTTGCGCCAGGATATCCAACAGGCGCGCCAAGTTGCGCTCCCCGTAGGCGGTGGTCACCTGTTTCATCCATCCCGTCTTGGCGTCGCGGCGCGCGGGGTCGGCCTCCTTGTCCGGATGCAACGCCCGGGCCAACAGCAGATACAAGGCGCGTATGTCGCCGGCCAAAGTCTGTTCCGCTTCCGCGCGCTTCAACGCCGATTTGCCGGTTTTCGGCTTGCGCGGTTTTTTTTCCTTTAAAAACTCTTCTTCCCAAGCGAAGGGATCCTCCTCGGAACCGCTTTCGCGTTCGCCTTCGCCCGTCCTACCTTTTTCCCCCGTATCACCCATGCTACGGTCGGATCCGGATTTGGAATCCGGCCGGGCGCCTTTGCCCGCCATGAGTTCTTCGAACGCCCGCATGAATTCCTCCGGGTTGGAAAACATTTTGTCCTCCTGGTCCAGAAAGGCTTCGGCATCCCGCTCAGAGATCAATTTCTGCCCCAGTAATTCCACGCGCTCCTTGCTCAAATCGTAGCCGCAATCGTCTTCCAATTCATCGGCAAGTTCGCATAGCGCCTCGTACAGAACGCGCGCCGCGCGCTTCTTGAGCCAACGGGCCTGCAAGTGACCGCCCAATACCCGCAAGGCTTCCAGACGCACGTCGCTCAACTTCCGCTCTTCCGGGACCACTTCGCGCTGCATCCGTTCGTCGACGGAGGCGAGGACTTTTTCCCGCCGCGCGATTTCCGTCCGGGCGATTTCGATGTCGCGCATCAGGGCGGACAAGGTTTTCAGACTTTTGGATTGCAGGCTTTTGCCCTGCTCGGGCGTTCCGCCTTGGGGCTCTCCAAACAAATCCAGAACCAAGACAGCCTGTCCTTTCGGCGGACTTGACTTGGCATTTTTGTTCGCGGCATTGCGCAAAGAATTGTTCGTGGCTTCGGCCGCGCGTTCGGAGGAAGGTTCGGCTGACACCCGGGCCGGCACCGGGGCCTGGGAGGAAACAGATGGGCGAGGGGAGGTAGGCATCGGACTAAGATAATTCCGGGGGCGGAAAAATTCAGGGGGCGGCTCCTGCGGCCAACGCGAATTGTCCGAACCGGTCCCAATTTCGCGGAAAACCCGGAGGTAGCCAAAGGGAAGGCGCGCTTCGCGATGGCCGCAGGGACGGTCTTCCGGGCTGATTGGACCTATCCCCTGTCGCGCCGGCGGGCGCATTTTGATCGCCTTTGCCGTGATCGCAAAACCATGTCCGTCTCCGCTCCAGCCTTTTCGGCCTCACTCGGAAAATATTCCTCCGCCCCATTGTCCCCACGCGCACTCACTCTGGAGGTATTCATGACGCAATTTTTCCGAAGGATTGGCACCGGACACAGCACGTGGGTTGACTATGTGAGAGAACCCATTTACACCGATATCCCCGTTTACGCGATGCTTCCCGATCCCGGCAGCCTGGGCCGATGGCCATCTGCATTTGACCGTGGACGCTTCGGTGGGCGACGTCCTCCTCGACAGCCTCTCCGTGGACGTGTTAGGCGCGCAGGCAACGCGCCATCGTCACTGATTCGGGTGTTGAAAACGTCCTGCGCTTGCAAGGGTTGTGATCCCTATCATCATCAGGCGCTTTTGCAAAACCTATTATTATTTCAAAATCCCTCTGGGGATTATCGCCATGAATGCCGTACCGTGCCCTTAGGCGAGGTGAACGAGGTAGGCGGCGGTTCGCAGGGCTCTTCCCCGGGAAACCAGGTATTGAAACGGCTTGGAAAATGGAACGACTTGGATAAGGTTTAATCAAGGGAGGATGCGACGGTGAGCGCGCATACCAATTGGGCCGAGCGGCCCGTCAGTGCATTTCCGGATTACCAGGCGCTCGCCAAACCTCTCGTCCCTTCGAACGGGGGGATGGTGGTGCGGCCTAAACGGTGGTTCGTGCCGTATCTGCCGGTCACCCATGGCAACCAGGTCAAGTTTTTCAGTAACGGCGGAACCTATTGTCCAAACCTGTATGCCGATTTGCAGGCGGCCAAAAAATCCGTCTTCCTTACCGGGCTGCATTTCATGTGGGACTTCGAGCTCGTCCGGGGCAACAAGCGGTCGCGGCTGGCCACGGTGCTCACCGATTTGGCCAAGGAAAATCCCGGGATAAACATCTACCTGCTGATTCGCGTATCTGGGCGGCATCGATCTCACCTTCATCGATGGGGACAGGTGGGACAATTTCTTCAACGAAAAGAAAACCCGTGCGCACAATCAAGGCTATCGCAATTTCGTGGACAGAAACGGGAGGCTCCTCACGGAAAAGTACTGGCACGATATCCACATGCGGGTGGAAGGCGAGCGCTTCTTGCCGTTGATGGTGAATAATTTCCACGCGCGCTGGAACGGCGATAGCCTCTACAGTCTGCGCGAAGAAGGCATTCCGGGCGAAGACGGGTACGCAATTGTCGCCGAGAAGGTCAACAAGCAGAGTGACGGCTTCCCGATGTTTTCCGGTCCCGTCGACAATCCCTACCGGGACGATGATTACCCGGGAATCCTACCTGAACGGCATAGCCGCCAGCCGCAATTACATCTACCTGGAAAACCAGTGGGTGGCCGATGAGAAGATTTGGGCCGCCCTGAAACAGGCGGCCAAGGCCGCCGTGAAAAGCATTCTCTTGGGGAGCCACATCAAGAACCTGCGCGAGATCTTCCACGACTTCAAGCAGGATCTGGCCTCCAAGAAGTACGCGGCTGTCCGGGCGAAAATCACCGGGAAGTCCGCCCTGGCCCTCGAAGACATCAACCAGGAGCGCCTGTTCGGGATGTTTTGCCTCAAAGCCGATTGGATCGTCCCGGACTCGACGAGCGCCGATCGGGAAGACCAGGATCGCTGGAAGCTTCACGAGGACTCCATCTGGGAGAACCAGATTTACGTCCACTCCAAAATGCTGATCGTCGACGATCGCTGGATCATGGTAGGATCCGCCAATGCCGGAGGCATCTCCTTGACCGGTATGCTCAGGCAGGACCGCCCGGATACCGAGCTCAGCGCCGTGATGCAGGAATTTTCCGGCAAGAAGGGCCTTACGCGCTTCTCCGACGAATTCTGCCTGCATCTGAAGGAAGTGGGCGAGGTCGATACTTCGCTTTTGGAAAAGCTGAAGACGCTGGGGATTTCGCCCGTAAAGAAATGGGTCGTCAAGGACGATGACGGGGTTTCCTTCACGCAACAGGAAATCGGTTTCCGCGTCCAACCACCCGCGCTGGAAAATCACAAACCATGGTTCGCGTGGGAGTTCGAACTCTGGGATGATTCGGAATACGACTTGAGCCCCAGCGATGCCACCACGCGGCGGAATACCATGATAGGCGATCGGGAGAACGGTTTCACTGCGGTATCCGAGGTATTTCTGCTGGACCGCTTCATGGATGCCATACGCCGCGGGGTAAACTCCGAGACGATCCTGTTTGTTCGCTGCACGATTTGCCTCAATCGGCACCCGGCCCCGCAGGATACTTGGTTCTTCCTGGGCAACACGGTTAAGCTATCGGGTAAATTCAAGTTGAAGGACCTCCACTTTCTCTGGAAGTCCGCATGAGGGCCGTTCGCGCCGGGCAAATCGCCGTTGCGACCGCATCCCTTTTTCTCGGAATGAACGCCCGCGCGGAGGACCGTATGCCCAATCCGGATAAACAAGACCTGGCCATCGTACGATCGCTGAGCAAGGCCGCAGGGCACTCCCCGGATGATGCGGCGAAGTTCGTGACCTTTCGCGACGGTCGCGCCGTTGCCCTGTCCATCGAAGGGGAAACACGTCCGGGAAAAACCGAAAAGGTCTACTCCCTGGACCCGGGTAAGATCGCCCGGAATCTTTTCAGCTCGTCCAAGGATCATCGCCTGCACCAGTTGCCCGACGATATCGGGCGGTTGCATTTCCTGGAAATCCTGCGCCTGCCCGGACACGCGTTCAAAGTCCTGCCCGCGTCCGTTACGTCCCTGAAGTCCCTGCTGGTCCTCGATCTGACGCACACCCGCCTATCCAGTTTCCCGCGCGAAGTGTTCGATCTCCCCAAACTGGAATTCCTCGGTTTGAGCTTAGCGGATTCCGTCGCGATTCCTGCGGGGTTGGAGAGCCTGCGGACCCTGAAAAACCTGGTTCTGGATTTGGCCGACGGTTGCAAACTCCCGGATTTGTCCGGCCTCGCGGCCCTGGAAAGCCTCACGGTAATCGGCGCGGAGGAAACGACCTTCAATCGTCCGTTCGCATGGCCGCCCAACTTGCATTCGCTCACCGTCACGCTGCCATCCTATCGCGAACCCTACATGAGCCGTCTGAAATCCCTCCCGCCGTTCTCCGTTGCCATGCCGGGACTCCGCAACCTCGATCTCTCGCGTAACAATCTGTCCACGCTACCCGACCTGGGAAACCGCGTTCCCGCCTTGGAAGTCCTGAACATTTCGGACAATGCCTTGTCCGAGCTGCCGGCCAACTTAATCGTGTGCCGAAACCTGTGGATGGTGAACGCGGAGAACAATCTTATCGAGGGCTTGCCGAAAGATATCGGGAAATGGGACGGACTGAAAGAGCTCCGCCTACAGGGGAATCGCATCTGCGATGCCGGCCGGGTAGCTCAGGCAACCGCCTCTTTGCATGGGCGAAAGGTGGACATCGGAAATCAGATCTGCCGTTAACGGGGAATTAAATTTCTTTCGCGCCGTCCGACCTTTGTAATCCCGTGCCTACGCTTCAGCCGAAAGGATCCACATGGAACCCTCAACCCATCTTAACCCCATTGAGCAACATGATCGCGATCTTGCGATGCACACGCAGAAGGGCAATATCGGTTTGGCCTAAATCGCGGGAGCCGTCGCAGGCTTGATCGCGGCCTTGGTATGGGGGCTGATCACCTATTTTACCAACTTCACCATCGGATACTTCGCCGTGGCCGTGGGGTTTTTCGTAGGCATCGCGGTGAAAAAATACGGGCGCGGTTCCGGCCGCACCTATGGCATCATCGGCGGTGTCTATGCGTTGGCTTACAGCGGCGCTTTCCGCATCGCCAAAAACCCTTTGCCGAAAGACGAGTTGGATTACCTATTGCAGGCCAAACCGGCTGAGGCGCCGTCCGTACCGTCGACCCAAACCGCTGCGACGGATCCTAACGGATGACATGGGGATAGGTCGTGCAGGCGTACAGCCAACCCGTGCATACGGTTTCGGATTACAGCGCCAGTTCGTCCTTCCGGAATTTTTCTTCCAGGAAAAACCCGTTGGCCAGGAGCCGCTCCGAATCGTTCCCGGAAAGCGTGTCGAGAATGTCCTTCATCGCCTTTCAGGATGCGGTCAATGCTCGCGGATGAGCAAGTCGGCAAGATTTTCCTGGAAATTGGCGATCTAACCGAGGGGCGGCCGGTTTCAAAACCATTGTGAAACGATGTCAAACCCAGGGGATGGCGGACGCAACGGCCCCCGTTTTTTGCTAATTTCCCCCCTCCGCAGGCCTTATTCCGGGGCTTTTCCCCGAGCCATGGGCGTGAAAGTTTCAGGTACGTATGTTTCGCAATCTCGATAAAAGCCAATCCTTCCCAGAGATGGAAGAACGCATCCTTAACCTCTGGGAAAAGGATCAAAGTTTCCGCAAAAGCGTGACCGCGCGTCCGGCCGATAAAGGGTTCGTGTTCAACGACGGCCCGCCTTTCGCCACCGGCCTACCGCATTACGGCCATCTTTTGGCCGGCACCATCAAGGACATCGTCCCGCGATATTGGACCATGAAGGGCTTCCGCGTGGAGCGGCGCTTCGGTTGGGATTGCCACGGCCTCCCCATCGAAAACCTGATCCAGGATAAGTTGGGACTCCATACCGTTCGTGATATTAATGAATACGGCGTGGGCAAATTCAACGAGGCCTGCCGCGCGGGCGTGCTCACATACACGCGCGAATGGCGCAAGACGGTCAGCCGCATGGGCCGCTGGGTGGATTTCGATAACGAATACAAAACCATGGACCTGTCCTTCATGGAATCGGTGTGGTGGGTGTTCCAGCAATGCTTCGACAAGGGCCTGATTTACCAGGGCTATCGCATCCAGCCCTACAGCCCAGCGTTGGCGACGTCGCTTTCGAATTTCGAGGTGAACCAGGGTTATAAAGACAGGCAGGATCCGAGTGTAACGCTGACGTTTCCGTTGGAGCCCGTTGCCTCGCATGCGGTCGCACCGGGTGCGGCCACGGGGACAAAGACTTCCCCTGCCGTCGACGGTGGCGCAGCGACCCAAGGGTCCGGCCCGTCGACCGCAGGGTCGCAACACAGCGCAGAGACCCACGGCTCCGGTTCGGCGACCCACAGCGGATCCTCCGCCGACGGCGACGAACTACTCATGGTATGGACCACCACGCCCTGGACCTTGCCCGGCAACATGGCCATCGCCCTGCATCCGGATTTGGATTATGTCCTCATCCGTCACGATGGGAAAAAATATTGGATCGCCGAGGCGCGCCGCGCCGCGTATTTCAAGGACGGCGAATTCGAATTGATCGACACCAAAAAAGGCAAAGACCTGGCGGGCCGCCGTTACAAGCCGTTATTCCAGTACATGCCCTACATGACCGACAAGCAGTACACGATACTGATGGCCGATTTCGTCAGCGCCGATGATGGCGCGGGCGCGGTGCATATCGCCCCGTCATTTGGTGAAGAAGATTTTCAGCTCGGCCAGAAAGAAGGATTGGGGCTTTTCGATCCTCTGGACGCGGAAGGGAAATTCACCCATCTGGTTCCGGAATGGCAAGGCGTGGGTGCGAAAGATGCGGACAAGGGCATTCTGCATCATCTCAAGGCCCAGGGCCGCGTATTCAAACATGAAACCTTCGTGCACAGCTATCCGCATTGCTGGCGCACGGACGTGCCGCTTCTATATCGGGCCCAGAAGAACTGGTTCCTGAATCTGGAAAAGGAGATCACGAACAAGCCCGACGACGGCTCCGCGCCGCAAACCAAAACGCTCAAGCAATGGATGATCGATTGCAACCAGCAAATCAATTGGGTGCCCGATCATATTAAGGGCGGTCGTTTCGGGAAATGGCTGGAAGGCGCGCGGGATTGGAATCTCTCGCGTAATCGTTTCTGGGGCACATGCATTCCCGTGTGGATCGCCGATGACGGCGATATGCTGTGCGTCGGTGGGGTCGCGGAGCTGGAAGCCTTATCCGGCAAGCGCGTGGACGATCTCCACAAACACATCGTCGATGAATTGGTGATCAAAACCCACGACAAAAAAACCTTCGCCGCCGACGGCAAGGAGTATCGCCGCACTCCCGAAGTGTTGGACTGCTGGTTCGAATCCGGATCCATGCCGTATGCGCAGCCGCATTATCCCTTCGAGAACAAAGAGTGGTTCACGAACAACTTCCCCGCCGACTTCATCGCGGAAGGGCTCGATCAAACGCGCGGCTGGTTCTATACGCTGACCGTTTTGGGCGCGGCGCTGTTTCAAAAGCCCGCTTTCAAAAACGTAATCGTCAACGGCATCATCCTGGCGGAAGACGGCCAGAAAATGTCCAAGCGCTTGCGCAATTATCCCGATCCCAACGAGCTCATCAATCGGACCTCCGCTGACGCAATTCGTTTGTTCATGATCGACTCCGCCGCCGTGAAAGCCGAAGAGCTGAAGTTTTCCGAAACGGGCGTGAAAAACATCACGCGCGCAGTGCTGCTGCCGCTGTGGAACTCCCTGTCCTTGTTCGTCACCTACGCCAACGCCGACGCGGGCAAGGGCCAGCTCACCTGGCGCCCGGGCGATGCCGTGCAATCCAAAAACGAATTGGACCGCTGGATTTTGTCGGACCTGCAAGGCCTGCTGCGCAAGGTCGAGACGGAGATGGACGCCTATCGCCTGTACAACGTGGTCCCGGCCGTGGTGGAATTCATCGACGATTTGACCAACTGGTACATCCGCCGCTCGCGCCGCCGCTTCTGGAAAAGCGAGGACGATCAGGACAAGAACTTCGCCTACGCGACGCTGTATCAAGTGCTGGTCGATTTCTCCAAGGTGCTGGCGCCGTTCCTCCCCTTTCTCGCGGAAGAGTTGTATCAAATCCTGGTCCGCGAATTTTTCGCCCGCGAATCCTTCGCGCGCGAGCCCGGCGCATCCGGCTTCGCGGGAAGCCCGATCGGCCAGGTGGATGTCCCCGTATCCGTCCACGATGAACGGAAACATGTGTCCGTTCATTTATGCGACTTCCCGACCTTTGATCCAAAGGCATTCGACGCGGAGCTCAACGCCAAGATGGCCCGCGTGCGCGAGGCCGTGAACCTGGGCCGCTCGCTCCGTTCGCTGCACAATATCAAGAACCGCCAGCCGCTGCGCGAGATGGTGGTCGTGGTGCGTAGCCAGGCGCAAAAGTCCGAGATGGAATCGATGGAAGACTTGCTCCGCGAGGAGCTGAACGTCAAGGCCGTGAAGGTGTCGCTGGACGAATCGTCCCTGGTCACCTATAAAGGCAAGGCCAACTTCAAGAGCCTGGGCGCGCGTCTGGGCAAGGCCATGAAAGCGGTGGCGGAAAAGGTTGGCCGGCTCTCCCATGAGGACATAAAATCACTCCTTGCAGGCCAGACCTTGCAGTTGGAGGAAGGCGTTTTGACGGCCGAGGACGTCCTGGTGGTGCGCGATGTGCGCCAAGGCTTGGTCGTGGAGGCCAGCCCCAATTTGACCGTGGCTTTGGATACGAGCATCGACCATGCCCTGCGCCTGGAAATGTTGGCCCGGGAAACCGTCAGCAAAATCCAGAATCTGCGCAAAGACGGTGGTTTAGAGGTGAGCGACCAGGTCGAGGTGCGCGTGAAAACCGTTTCCCCCGCTTTTCGAGAGGCGGTGGAAACTCATATTTCATATATTAGCGCCGAAGTTTTAGCCAGCTCCTTGGATTTTTCCGATGCGATATCGGAGGACGAAAGCAACTCCCTGGACGTCGGCGGCGAAATAGCGGTATTTTCTGTGGCAAAAAAAGTCTAGATTAATCCGTCCCTTGGTTGAAAAGGCTAAGAACGGGAAAGGATCTCTTTTTATGAAAAAACCAGCAGGCAAGGCGTCTCCGGCCAAATCCACCCCGACAAAGTCAGGCTCGTCTGGTGGGAAATCCGCCCCGGCAAAGTCGATTCCGACAAAGTCGGCCGCGAAGCCGAACGCATCCGCCACGGCCCCGACGAAGTCGATTCCGACGAAGTCGGACCTGAAGGCCCCGGCCAAGGTAGCCGCGCCTGCGTCCAAAGCCCCGGTTAAATCCGCCCTAACTAAGGTGGCCCCTACAAAATCGGCCCCGTCTAAGTCGGTCCCGGCAAAGCCAGCCAAAGCCTCCGCGCCCAGCCCCAAGTCGGCCTCGACCCCAACCGCGCCAGCCGGTAAAATCATAACCGCGAGCAAATCCGCTCCGGAAGGCAAATCGGCGCCGACGAAATCGGAAACAGTAAATTCAAATCCCGCGAAGTCGCATCCGACGAAGTCAGCCACGACTCCGTCGGGCATGGTAAAAGAGTCCCCGGCCAAAGAGGCAGTCATGAAAGAGAAACCGAAATCCGCTAAACCCGAAGCCGACGACGAAACGCCCGCCCCGCGCGCGCGCATGTCCAAGCCCGAACTGAAGCTCTTCGAGAACCTTCTGAATGAGAAGAAGGAAACCTTGATCCAAGAGCTCGGTTATTTGGAAGACAATAGCATGCGCTTGTCTTCCAAGGAAGGCGCCGGCGATTTGTCCAGTCACGCCTATCATTTGGCCGACCATGCCACGGAGACGCAGGACAGGGAGCAGGCTTTTCACATGGCCAGCCGTGAAGGCAAATTCCTGTTTTATATCGAAGAGGCTTTGGATCGCGTGCGCGCCGGCACCTTCGGTGTCTGCAAGAAATGCAATAAGCTGATTCCCAAGCCGCGCCTGGAAGCCGTACCCACGGCCAAGATGTGCATCGATTGCAAGACCAAGCAGGAACGCGCCGCCGCCGC
>JADGQO010000155.1 GCA_017881725.1 Fibrobacteria bacterium | reverse complement strand
ATGATCTGGCTTCGGAAAAAGGATCCAAGGCGATTATCGACGAAGCCAATTTCCATGAAGAAGACCTTGCGATCCAATTCTCCTCCTTAGTCGGTTTCCATGAGCATGCCTTCTGGACTTTTTTGGAAAGACCCAAGTTTTGGCGTGGCGCTTTGGCCTTCCATCATGCAGATACCTTACCCGGGTCATATTGGAGGAAGAGAAAAAACCTTCCCCGCAAGCCCGCGCGCGTGGAACCGGCCGACCTAAAAAGATTTGAAACGGCGATTGGGGATTACTTCCATACCATGCAGGGCCGGGGCAAGAATTGCAGGGTTGAACCGTATCGGCGAAACAACCTCGATTATTTTTTCGCCTATCCGGAAGACTACGCCCAGGCGTCTGTCGAATGGGTGGGCAAGGATTTTCAGCGCCGTCCCCGGAATCCGGCCTTTGAAATCATTTTCGTCTACTCCCAGGAAGAGGGGACTTTGGATCTTTTCTTATCCGGGGATCGGAAACCGGTTCCGGACCTACAAGAGATATTCGCGGAAATCATCCTGCATGATAAACTTGGACCGGATGAAAAGGATGATCGGATTTACGATCTTAAGCCTGTCCTTTCCCTCGGTTTTGATTTTGTGTTTGACACCGCTTCCGGGATTGAATCCGTGGCCGTTAGAAAGATTCGGTTGAAAGCCTTTGGCAAGGAGGAACGGATTACCCTGGAAGTGAATCCCGCTAACGACGACATGGCCATTTTTGATCTACTGGATACGATCAAAACCGTGCTACCGGTGGATCAAATGTCCATTACGCAAATTGGGTTCCTGGTCACCTTCACGACAAATCCGAATTCCAAACGCGTGCCCACAAGGTCCTTTGAAATCAGTTGGCCTAATTCCTGTTCCCTCAAGCACGATAAAAGGGATTTGGAAATCCGGAAAATGCTTTCCCAATCCGGAATAGAGCCTATGAGCCAGGCGGTAGCACTCACTGAGGCCGCATGAATCCAGGTAACTTACTGGATACCCTTTTAAGCGGTCTTGCCACGTCAAAATCCGGAGAATTGGTTTTTCGGAAATCCCAAGTCTTGGAATGGCCAAAAGGAATATTTGACGCGCTTCTTAAAGACCGCGTCATTAAACCGGCAAAGCCCGCCAACTCCTTGGATTGCGACGGGTGCGAAATGAATTGCTTCATGCCGGTTCACGTCATACCAGGGGAAGAGGGGCGACCGACTAGAGCTTTCATTTCTTGCGACAAGCCTATCAATATCGGCCGCGTCCGTGTGCCGTTGGAAAAGCTGACACAGTGGAAGTTTTCGGGGCAATTGTTCGCTTCCGCGATTGGCCGGGCTCTTGGCATTTCATCCGTTCCCAAACTGATAGGGGAGGGGCAAGTTAGGCAATGGAACCTTGGCATGATCCGAGGGGGAACGAATCGGGGGGATTTGAATCTTCATCTTGATCAGAATCCATACTTTGAAATCCTCGGCCATCAAAAACCGGTCCGTGAGTTGGTGACCTTCACGGAAAGCGGTCTTCAAGTGGATCGCGAAGAATTGGTTTGGCTTGTGGATCATCCGGTAGGGTCAAGTGAAGCAAGGGGGTACAAACCGAGCAAGGCAAAACGGGAATCGCGGAAGGTGGACACTCTCCGAAAATATGCGGAGTGGCGGAAGTTGGCAAAAGCCTATCAAGCGAAGCATCCGAGTGCGTCGGGTCGCGAAACCGCCCAATATATTTCCCGCTTGCCCCAAGGAAAAGGAAAGAGTTCGGACACAATCCGACGGCATTTAAAAAAGTTGGTTGAAATTTTTTCGCGCCACTAATCCGGCGAGATTACCTCGAATTGGCCGATATCCAGGCCGCCTCAGTCCTTAACAAAAATCCAATCCTGTCCCTACATCGGGCTTATCGTTGATTTGACGGCCTTGTTCCCGAATCAGGCTTTGGGATGAAAAAAATTTCGCCCCAATCGCCCCACTACTTTCCTCTCTAGACCAAGCGCAACACCGCGTTTGGTAATCACGAAGACCACGAAGAGGTTAGGCGATGCAATACAAAGTCGAAGACGAAATCAAAAGCAGAATGAAGGCGGTTGGGCTCACGGTTCGTGACTTGGCCAACATGCTCCATGAGCCGCCGGGAACCATCGGCAATCGGCTCAACGGATACATCCCAATTTCCTTCAACCAGCGCCGCGCCATCCTGGAACGGTTGCGCGTTGAAGAATCCCGCAAACAACTCATTGAAAATGGGGAGGGGTAGCCATGCTGGACGGAAAAGTATCGCAAACCATCCTCCGCCTTCCGGAAGTGAAATCCTGCACGGGTTTATCGCGCAGCACCATCTACGCCCGCATCGCCTTAGGCACCTTTCCTAAGCCGGTGGGATTGGGCGGCCGCGCCGTGGGCTGGCTGGCCACGGAAGTACAGGACTGGCTGACGCATTGCATTCAGGCCAGCCGCAAGATGGTTGGTTAGAGGGGATAACATGCAAAATGTGATTGACCAATTCCGGGAGGCCCTACACGTGGCGGGCTTGAATCCTCCGCCGGTCATTACCGCCGACGGGCGGCTCCACAGGTTTCCAAGCAACGGGAAGGCGAACGATGACGCGGCCTGGTTTGTCCTTCATGGCGATGGGATACCCGCCGGGGCGTTTGGGGATTGGCGCATGGGAATTTCTCAGAACTGGCGGACGGACATTGGGCGCAGGCTTTCGCCACAGGAAGAAGCCCATCACACGGCCCGCATGGCGGCGGTTAAGCGGGAGAGAGAAGCGGAAGAAGCCAAGAGGCGGGCGGCGGCCAAGGTACAGGCAAAGGCTATTTGGGACGGGGCGGAAGTTACAGGAAATGTGCATGAATACCTGAATAAAAAAGGCGTCGCGTCCCATGGGCTTCGTGAACAGGATGGGGCTTTGCTTGTTCCGTTATTCGATGGGGAAAACCTTCAAAGCCTTCAATACATTCACCCAAATGGAGAAAAACGATTCCTAACCGCCGGTCGAGTGGCAGGGTGTTATTTCCTGATAGGGAGCCCGCTGGACATGCTTTGCATTGCCGAGGGCTACGCCACTGCCGCAAGCATTCACCAAGCCACAGGCTACGCCGTGGCCGTTGCCTTCAATGCTGGAAACCTCCTTGCCGCCTCTCAGGGTTTGAAAAAATGCTATCCCTTTGTACGGCTGATCATTTGTGGAGACGATGATTTTATGACGGTGCAAAATCCGGGGCTGACAAAGGCGCGTGCCGCTGCCGAAGCCGTCGGCGGATTTCTTGCCGTGCCTGAATTCGGAGAGGGTAGGCCGGACTGGGCGACGGACTTTAACGACTTACATCAACTGAAAGGATTGGAGAGCGTGTCCACATGCCTGGAAAAAGCCATGAGCGGGGAAAAGACTTCTTTGGATGATGCTTGGCCCACGCCCAAGCCGATCAAATCGGAGTTGAAGACGGTCCCGGCGTTTGACGCGGAAAAGCTTTTGCCGTGCGTCCTTCGAAATTGGGTTATGGACGAAGCCGAGCGCATGTCTTGCCCGCCTGACTTTATCGCCGTTTCGGCCCTTGTAGCTTTGGGCTCCATCATTGGCGCACGTTGCGCGATCAAGCCGAAGGCCCGGGATTCCTGGTTTGTGATTCCAAACTTGTGGGGCGGGATTGTCGGGGACCCATCCGCGAAGAAATCTCCCGCATGGGGTGCCGCGCTCCGACCCATGGATGCTCTAACCAAAGCCGCGCGCGAAGTTTTCCTTACCGAACAAAAAGACTTTGAGACTCAAAAAATCGTTTTTGAAGCCGAGCGAAATGCCATTGAAGACCAGATAAAAAAGGCGGCCAGAAAACCCAGCCAAGGCGATCCAAAAACCTTTGCCATGAATTTACGGGCCCATGAGGACGGTGCGCCGGAAGCGCCAACTTTGCGCCGCTTCAAAACGAACGATTCCACCGTGGAAAAGTTGGGGGAATTGCTCCGCGAGAATCCCACAGGAATCCTGGTTCTCCGGGATGAATTGGTGGGCCTGCTTTCCTCATGGGACCGCGAGGGACACGAAGGAGACCGGGCTTTTTTCCTGGAAGGCTGGAATGGCAATCAACAATATGACACCGACCGGATTGGGCGAGGCCATATCAGTATCCCCAATTTGTGCATTTCCATTTTCGGAGGTATCCAGCCGGACAAGTTGACCGGGTACTTGGAACAGGCCGCTTACTCCTTGGCAAATGACGGCATGCTCCAACGCTTTCAATTGCTGGTCTATCCTGATAAACCGGTTTGGCAGTGGTGCGACCGTGCGCCGAACAAGCCCGCCAGAGATGCCGCTGATCGGGTTTTCGAACGCATCGCGAATTTTGATCCCATTGCGTGGGGTGCCTTACCAGCCGATGAAACCGGACGATTTCCATTTTTCCGTTTTGATGAGGAAGCGCAAGAAGTTTTCATAGAATGGTCCACGATTCTACACCGTGAACGGATGCCCCGGGAAGAAGAGCCCATCATCCACCAACATCTTGCCAAGTTCGATAAACTCTTTCCCGCCTTGGCATTGATCTTCCACCTGGTCGATTGTGCGGCGAATGGGAAACCCGGTTCCGTCACTCAAGCGTCCGCCCAGCGTGCTTGGGATTGGTGCGAATACCTGGAACTCCATGCTAGGCGGTGCTACGGATTACTTCTCGATGAGGGGCAACGCGCCGCCCAGGCATTGGCAAAAAGGTTGAAAAGGGGAGACCTGGAAAACGGGTTTACGTCCAGAGAAGTACGGCGGAAACAGTGGCGCTCCTTAAACACTGAAAGCGCCGTCCATGCTGCGTTGGATTGGTTGGAAGCGGATGGTTGGTTACGTAGCGAAAGCAGGGGAGGAACGGGTCCCGGGTCTGGTCGCCAAACCTTGCGATACAGCATTAACCCCGCAATTAAAGGGGCAAATATGCACTCTGAAAATGATGGAGGGGATGGTGTGGATTATGCCACGTAAAAATCAAAAATGGGGAAGGGTGGCTACTGCCAAAACTGCCAAAAGAATTCTAATGGCAGTATTGGCAGTAATCCAAGTGGCCTCTTGCACAAAATTTTATTGAGTTGAGTTCAAGTGCGCCGCCGTTTGGAAAAAATTCTTGAGTCTGGAATTGCACCGTAAAGTATTGGTTAACCAATTGATTTCGGGTAAAAAAATATGGGTGGATATGGAAGCGGCGGACATTGGCGGCACCATTCACGGGAAACGGTGGAGGACTGCCGGTTCCTTGACGTGCGCCGTTGGCGGCGGGATGGTTTGCTAAGGCCGGGCAATTGGTTCAATTGGCAATGGTCGCGCGACGGGGTGGCCGTTGCCAATATTGATGTACGGGTTGAAGAGGGTCGCGTTACCCTGACGTATCGCTTTCGTCGGCGTGAAGAGGAATGGGAAAGCATTGTAGAGCCGATTCCCATTGAATCCACTCCCGGTACCTACGGGGGTCTTCGGTTCTGGTTTCTATGCCCGGCGGTTGGTTGCGGGCAGCGAGTGGCCTTGCTCTACGGATCGGACAGGTATTTCGCTTGCCGACATTGTTATCGGTTGGCGTATCCTAGTACCCGCGAGAACCGAGGGGACCGCGCCGTCCGCCGGGCGGATCGGATCCGAAGCCGTTTGGGATGGGAGCCCGGTATCTTGAATGGGGAAGGGTTAAAGCCAAAATGGATGAGGCGGAAAACTTTTCGACGCCTAAGTACGACCCATTATCAACTGGTAAGTTACGCGCTCCGTGTCATGGCGGAAAGGCTTGGTATTCAACCATGGTGATGCGCTTTCAATTTCCTTCTAACCCTGATGATTGCGCTCGTTTCAACTCTTTCCATACATGGCATAAAATGCTATGGTAATTTCCAGATGTCACAGAAAAAGAAATGCCGCCGTCCAGGTGCCACGGCTAAGATAAGCGCGTCTCAACCCAATCTTTTGGAAATGGTTGAGGAAAGCCTGCACGGGTTGAGCAAGATTAAGGACGTCAAGACGACCCTACGGGAATTCAATCGGCTCATGTATCCGGCTCCCAAGGAATACAGCCCGGCGGAAATCATCCGGCTCCGCGAGGTGAACCTCCGCATGAGTCAGGCGGCTTTTGCTTTGGCGTGTAACGCTAAACTTTCCACCCTGCAAAAGTGGGAGAGTGGGGTAAATAAACCGACGCCTCCCGTGAACCGGCTTTTCCAACTGATCGAACGTGGCGGCTTGGTCTTTCTTGAAGACAAGGCTTGAACAAAAGACGCACCACGAACATGGGGGCACTTTTGGGGGCATCTCGTTTTCTTGAATTTATTAACCTACCTTTAATCAAAGGGTTACGCGGATAGTTCGATTGACGCCGCCCACCATTTTCCGGCCGTGTCGCTCTGAATAGCGATTGGCCTTGGTAACACACAAAATACCCCTGCGCGGCCGCGCGATGCGCCTAACCCTTACAAAGTTTGGGTCTGGGCCGCTTGAATTTCACTTGTGCGCTAAGTAATTTTCTTCCGTTTTTAAGGTCTTCGGAACACGAAGATCAACAAACGTGAAAGGCTGAAGCTATGATCCATGTCGAGGGCCTTACCAAGCGTTATGGCCAATCGCTGGCGATTGACAACATCTCTTTCCACATCAATAAAGGCGAAGTGGTGGGGTTGTTGGGTCCCAATGGCGCCGGTAAAACCACCACCATGAAAATTCTCACCTGTTTCATATCCGCCACGGCCGGCAAGGCCAGCATTAACGGGCATGATACGTTTGACGAGCCGTTGCAGGTGCGCGAGCAAATCGGATATTTGCCGGAAAGTTGCCCGCTGTATCATGATATGGACGTGTCGCAGTATCTCTCCTTCGCGGCCGAAATACGCGGGATCGCACCGGACAAACGCGGCCGGGCCGTGAGCCGGGTGATCTCCGATTGTGATCTCAGCAAGGTGACGCATAAGATGATTGGCCACCTTTCCAAAGGCTATCGCCAGCGCGTGGGATTGGCCCAAGCGCTCATCCACGATCCCAAGGTCTTGATTCTCGACGAACCGACTTCCGGCTTGGATCCGAACCAAATCCGCGACATTCTGGATTTGATCAAGAACCTGGGACAGGAAAAAACCGTCATCCATTCGACGCATATTCTGTCCGAGGTGGAAGCCACCAGCGACCGCGTGCTCATCATCAATAACGGGCATATCGTCGCCCAAGGAACCCCACGGGAATTGATGGCGCGCTCTTCGGGAACCACTGTTTTCCTGACCGTGAAAGGGCAGGATGCGCAAGCCCAATTGGCCGCTGCCGAATTCGTGAAGAAGGCGGAGAAAATCGGCGACGGCAAGGACGGCTTCGTGCGCTTGGCCTTGCAAGCCGTGGAACAAAGGGACGTGGCCTTGGATGTGTTCCAAATGGCCGTAACCAAAGGTTGGCAGTTGACGGAGCTTAAGGCTGAAACCGCCAGCCTGGAAGACGTTTTCGCGAAATTGACGAGAGGTTAATCATGAACAATTGCTTATGCATCTTCAAGAAGGAGCTGCGGAGTTATTTCTCATCTCCGGTCGGCTTCGTTTTCATCATATTTTTCATCCTGGTTTCGAATGCTTTTTTCTTTTTCGTCCAGGACTTTTTCCGCCAAGGCCAGGTGACCATGCGTGGGTACTTCGCCGTGCTACCATGGATTTTCCTGTTCTTCGTTCCGGCCATCACCATGCGCTTATGGGCGGAAGAAAAGAAGATGGGTACCATTGAATTATTGCTTACCATGCCGCTCAAGGAAACGGAAGTCGTGTTCGGCAAGTTCCTCGCGAGCTTTGCGTTCTTGGCCATCACCTTGCTGTTCTCGCTTACCGTTCCTATCACCATGTTTTACTTGGGAACACCGGATGTCGGCGTCATCCTGGGATCCTACGTGGGCTCTTTATTCCTGGGCTCCGCCTACCTGGCCATCGGCCTCTACATCAGTTCGCTGTCCGAGAATCAAGTGGTCGCCTTCATCATTTCGCTGGCGGTCATCTTCGTGCTCTTGCTGGTCGGCATCGCGCCGTTGTATCTCAACGCCATCGGCAGCTTCGCCTCCGTGTGCGAATACGTCAGCCTGCTCAGCCATTTCAACAATATCACGCGCGGCGTCATCGATTCGCGCGACGTGATCTACTATGTATCGGTCATCGTTCTGTTCCTCTATCTCAACGTAAAGACCATCGAAGCGAGGAAGTGGAAATAACATGAATTCGAAGAAGATAAGCAGCCGAGCCAATGCCTACCTGGGAGCCGTCACCTTGGTGGTGATTCTGGCCGTAGTGGGCCTAGTCAGCGAGTTGTTCGTGCATCGACGGTTGGATTTGACCGCCGGAAAGCAGTTCACTTTGAGCCGCGCCTCCTTGAATACCATTAAATCCTTGCCGGATTTGGTGACGATTAAAGTCGTGATGTCCAAGGATTTGCCCACCCAGTTCTTGCAAATTCGCACCCACGTCGTCGACCTTCTGCGCGAATTCGAAGCCCAGGCCAACGGCAAAATCACCTTGGTCTTCGAGGATCCGGGCGAAAGCGAAACCAAGCGCCAGCAAGCGACCTCCCTGGGCGTCCAAGAGGTTCAATTACAGGAGCAAAGCAGCGAAGGCTTGCAAATCAAGAAGGGCTTCTTTGGCCTCGCCATGACCTATGGCGACAAGAAAGAAGTGATTCCGGTTTTGCAAAACCTCGAGTCCTTCGAGTACGACATGGTCGTTAAACTCAAGAAACTGACGGGTTCGATCAAAACCATCGGTATTCTGGAAGGCGGCATCGGCAGCAAGCTATCGCTGACTTTACCGGGACCGCAACCGAAAACCACCACCGGTTTCGATGAAAACTTCCCGACCCTGAAGGAAGAGGCTGAAAAGCTGTACAAGTTGCAGAAGTTGGATCCGCTGAACGGGCCTATCGCCGACGACATCGATCTGGTTCTCGTCGTGGCTCCCACCAGATTGTCGGATTATGAAAAATTCCGCATCGATCAATTCCTGATGAAAGGGAAATCGGTGATGTTCATGGCTCCGGGCGTGGACATGAACCTGGGCATGGGCATTAACGGTACGGCCTCGCACAACAACTACGAGGACTTGCTGGCGAACTACGGATTGTCCGTCAAGAAAAACGTGATACTCGAGGATCGGAATTTCCAATTCGTCCGCTTCGGAAACTCCTTCTTCCCGTCGCCCTATCCCTATTGGATTGTCGTGGGTGGAGACGGCTTGAACAATTCCAGCGCCATCACGTCCAAGTTGGGATCCATCAGCTTTCCGTGGGCTTCGTCCATCGAAATCGACACGACCCGCAAAGACTCGTCCGAAATTGAGGTGCTTGCCAAATCCACCAAGGGCTCGTGGGAAGAGGCCAATAATTTCTTCCTGTTGCCGCGTGATTTGAAGGAATTTTTGCCCGTCAATCAAAAATCGGCGCCGGTCGCGGTATTAAAATCCGGCAAGCTGCATTCGTTCTATGAAAACCATCCGCTGCCCATGGGCGATTCGACGCAGAAAATCGACGACAGCAAGGTGCTGAAAGTCGCGGCCAATAAGGCTCGCGTTCTCGTCATAGGCAACGCCTTGTTCGCCACGGATTTTTATGTGGGCTATACCCAGGCGGTCGCCAATCTGCATTTGGTCCTGAATAGTTTCGACCAATTGGCTTTGGACCCGGATTTGATCACCATTCGCAGCCGCGAAATCGCCAATTCGCCAATTCTGGAAGCCAAGAAATCCAGAAAAGTCCCGATCCTATTGATGAATTTGTTGGTGGCGCCCTTGCTGCTCTTGGGAGCCGGTATTTATATGGGGATCCGCCGCAGGAATAAGGAGGCCATGCAATGAAAAAAACGTTGATTGTTTTGCTCGCGGCCTTGGCCGCATTGGCGATTGTCCTGCTCAAAAACCGCAGCGACAACAAGGCCATGCAGAAAGATGCGCCCGTGTTGGATAGCACGCGCAAGGCGGAAGTGAAATCCGTACTCGTCATCCATAAATCCGATACCACCAATCTGCAACTCAAGGACGGGAAGTGGGTCGTCACCCGGGATTCCTGGCCCGCCGATACCGCCAAGGTCAACAAGACCTTGCATTACCTGTTCGGCCTGCAAGCCAAGGAGCGGGTGTCTCAGAACGCCGCGCGTTATTCAGAATACGGTTTGGACTCCAACGAGGCCAAGCACATGGCGCTGCGCGACGGTTCGGGCAAATCCATTGCCGAAGTCGTCATCGGAAAACCATCCGGTGTGGACTTTAGCTCAACCTACTGGCGTTGGGAAAGTAAACCGGATGTGTATCGCACCCCGGGGAATTTTTCCTGGGAAATCGCCTCCAAAGAGGACGATTGGAAAGATCGCAAGCTGGTCACGGCCAAATCCACCGACGTGAAGTTTATTGAGACCACCTGGAAGGATACCCTGGGCATGGCCTACCACTATAAGTTGGAAGCTACTTCCGACACGACCTGGAAAATGCTGGAGCCAGTGGATAGCATTTGGGTAAAGAAGAGCTTGCTGCAGGACATGGCCGCGCGGTTTTCGGAGCTTACCATCGATGAATTCGTGGCCGCAAAAGATACCAACGTGTCCAAACTCAAATTGGACAGCCCTATGGTCGCTTTGAAAGTGACCCTAAAAAATGGTCAGACGATGGAGATTAAAGGCAGCCAGTCGTTGCAAGGATACATCTACGTCAAACATCCGAGTCGCACAGAGTTGGTGAAACTATCCGGTTGGCGCATGGACGCGTTCAAAAAGAAACCCTTCGAATTGTTCGAAGCGCCTCCGGCCCCGAAGCCCGATTCCGCTCATGCCGGAAATCCGAATACCTCCCCTGCCGGTTCGGCCTCAGCTGTCCCGACTGGGCACCCGGGTTTACCCTCCGCAGTGAAACCCGCGGATGTGAAAGCCCCAGTCAAGAAATAGAATCTGACCAACTTCAGCCTTTAAGGGACACCTTGAGGCTACAAGTTACAGTGTCTGTATGTCTAGCACGGGATTTAGTGTCGATTGAATCGCGGATTCAAAGGGGCCGATTAAATCTTCCGCAGTAACATTTCGGCCCGCCAACGTCGCAAGCCCTCCGATAAAAGATCGGTGGTTGCGGCCGGCGCGATAGTCCGGCTCCTTGCTCGGATAGGCCAGGTATCGATCGATGGCCGTGAAGTCGGGATTTACCAAAACAGAAACTAAGTACAACGCGAAATCGCGGGGTAGATACAACGAACAGCCGGCGACTTTTAGATCCCCGTAGGCGAGATCGGAAATCCCCCTGGAAACCAATTCCAAGCCCAGCTCTCGCTGAATCACGCTTTGAACCAATTGGGCGCCAATGGAGAAATAGTCCGCGATGGATTTTTCCTTCATCTTCCGCAATCTGAGGCCTACGCAAAGACATCCGGGGGAAAGCAGCACCGCACCGCCGCCGCCTTGGCGTTTGAAAACCGGTATGCGATCCGCTTGCACGGCTTCGATATGCAATTCATTTTCCAGATCCTGGGAGTTACCCAGGACGATGACCTGAGTAGACGGGACCCAAACTTTGTAGGGAGGATGGGATGTGTCGAGAAGGATTTCGCCCGTAGGGATTTCCACGGGCGAAACATCGCTGTGCCTTAGCGGATGGATTCGGGGTTCCATGCCAGGCCCTCGAGTGGCATCAAATATGCGCGGCCATTCCATGGCTGTCCGCAGCCGCTTCCATCACGGCTTCGGATAGGGTAGGGTGGGCGTGGACGCTGTGCATGATTTCCTCGTAGGTGGATTCGAGTTTCATGGCTAAACCCAGCTCCGCCAGCATTTCCGTCGCTTCACTGCCGATAATATGCGCACCGAGAAGCTCTCCGTACTTCGCTCCGAAAATCAACTTGACGAACCCTTCCGTATGCCCGATGGCCCGCGCCTTGCCGCTGGCGGAGAAAGGAAACCGGCCGATTTTCACGGCGACATTTTTTTCCTTACAGGCTTTTTCCGTGAGTCCAATCGAAGCGACCTGCGGTTGGCAATAGGTGGCGCCGGGAATCAATGCGTAGTCCACGCCATGCTTGGCGGAACCGGTAATTTTAGCAATCGCGGTTTCACCTTCCGCAGAAGCTTTGTGCGCCAACAATTGCTTGCCCGCCACGTCGCCGATGGCGTAAATGCCTTTGACGGTCGTTTCCTGAAACTCGTCCACCTTGATGAATCCGCGTTCGTCCAATTTCACGCCGACTTGCTCCAGACCCAAGTCCTTGGTATTGGGCGCCATGCCCACGGCCACCAAAACGCGATCCACGGTCAAGGCGATTTCCTTTTTCGCCGCGTCCAATAATTTGGCTTCAATCACGCCGGGACCCGTAGCTTTGACTTCCTGCACTTGCGTGGAGGTATAGCAATTGACACCCTGCTTTTTAAAGGATGCCAGCAAGGCCTTGGCCACTTCCTCGTCCTCAATGGGAAGCAGTTGCGGCAACATTTCCACCAAATGCACTTCGGTTCCCAGGCTATTGAAGAAATAGGCGAACTCGACGCCGATGGCTCCCGCGCCGATAATCAGCAATTTCTTGGGCTGCTCGCGCGAATCCAAGGCATTTCTATACGTGATGAAATTTTTTCCATCGATGGGATATTGGGGAAAAGAGCGCGGTGACGCTCCCGTCGCGATTAGGATGTCCTTGGCGTTGATATTGGTTCTCGCACCGTCAGCGGCCACGACTTCAATAATGCCCTTGGCAATCAATTTTGCCGCGCCGCGAATGACTTCGATTTTGTGCTTCTTCATCAAGAATTGCACGCCGTTGCTGTTTTGCTTGGCCACTTCTCGTGACCGGTCGATGATTTTTGGAAACTGTACGGTGATGTTTTCCGCAGTCAAACCGAAATCGGACGCATGTTTTAACGTGACCGCAACTTCGGCGCTTTTCAATAGGGCCTTGGTCGGAATGCAGCCCCAATTCAGGCAAATGCCCCCGAGTTCCGCCTTTTCGATCAAGGCCACTTTTTTCCCGGCTTGCGCGCCTTTGATGGCCGCAACGTAACCGCCCGGTCCGCTTCCAATAATGACGATGTCAAAATTCGTTTCCAAAGTATTCTCGCTTTTTGATTTATGGCATCAAGATTTAGAGCATCAGCCAGACGGGGTTTTCCAACAAGGATTTCAGTCCGGAAAGGAATTGCGCCGCCAAAGCTCCGTCGATGGCGCGGTGGTCGGAGGTCAAAGTCAGTTTCATGACCTCGCGCGACTTGGGCGTTTCGCCGTCCAGGTACAGTTCCGATTGGATTCCGCCGACAGCGAGGATGGCGCATTGCGGCGGATTGATGATGGCGGTGAATTCGTCCACGCCATACATTCCCAGGTTGGAAATGGTGAAGGTTCCGCCTTGATATTCTTCCGGAGCCAGCTTTCCGGCTTTGGCCTTGGCGACCAAGGCTTTCACCTCTTGCGACAATTGTCCCAAACCCTTCATGTCCGCGTCTCGAAGGATAGGAGTAATCAAGCCGCCCTCGATGGAAACGGCCACGCAAATGTCGATGTTGGCGTTTTGACGAATGACCTCACCCAAGTAGGACGAGTTCACCTGCGGGAATTGGCGCAGGGCGAAGGCCGACGCTTTGGTCACGATATCATTCACGCTGATTTTATACCCGGGACTCCGATTCAACTGATTGCGCAATCCACTGAGCGCAGTCATGTCGACCTTCATGGTCACATAGAAAGTCGGGAGATTTTGATGCGACTCCAACAATCGACGACCGATGGTTTTGCGCATCATGTTGACCGGGATATCCGTTGTGGGAAGGATTGGAGCGAGCGAACCATAAAGCGGACGCTGTACCGGACCTTCGGCCTTGGCAGTTTTCGTGGCGCTGGAAGCCGTAGCGGCCGGGGCTGGAGCCGGTTGGTAGCTCTCTACGTCCCGGCGCGTGATGCGTCCTTGCGGGCCGGTTCCGGAAACTTCGGATAGCGGAACTCCCGTGGCCTCGGCGATTTTGCGGGCGAGGGGAGAGGCCTTGACGCGGCCGCCTTCGGAGGTTTGGCCTCCAGAGGTTGGGATAGCCTGCGTAGCGACTGCCGCGCGGGCCGATGCGGGAGAGTAAACGGCTGCGGTGGGACCAGCGCCATTTCCGATCGAAGTGGGAGCGGCTGAAGCCGTTGCTGTTGGCATTGCCGGAGTTGCCGTCGCAACACCGACGGGGGCCTTCGCGCCTTTACCGGCCATTTGCTCCGCGTTCTTCTGAATCGCTTTTTCCAAATACGCGGAAAAATCCTCGTCCTTGGCATCCGTAAGGATGGCAATCAATTGATTGACCTTCGCGGAACTGCCGGCAGAAAGAAGGGTTTTCCTGAGATAGCCTTCGTCCATGCTTTCATAATCGACCGTGGTTTTATCCGTCTCCACGCTGCATATCATGGTTCCGGGTTTGATCAATTCACCTTCCTTGACCAACCACTTCGCCAACACACCCTCTTCCATGGTAGGGCTCAAACTGGGCATCAATATGCTGGTGGGCATCGCTTCACTCCTTAAAGCTGTTGACGGGCTGCGGCGCAGCCCCAAATTCACTTCGATTAAACATTGTAACTGACGTGTTTCGCTGCATTTACGATTTTTGCGACCGAAGGCAAGGTAGCGGCTTCTAGGTTCGCGGCATAGGGCATGGGGTTTTCGCTTTGGGCGATTCGAATAATCGGGGAATCCAAATAATCGAACAACTCCGTATAGATATTGTCGGCGATTTGGGCGCCGAGGCCGCAAAAGAAATGCCCCTCTTCAACGATGACCACGCGATTGGTTTTCCGCACCGATTGCGCGATCAAAGGCATGTCGAGTGGCTTTAAAGTGCGAGGATCAAGCAGTTCCGCATGGATACCTTCCTTGGCCAATTCATCAGCCGCCGTTTTCGCTAACGACATCATGCGCGCCCAGGCGATGATGGTCACGTCCGTGCCTTCCCGCTTGATATCACCTTTGCCAATGGGAACCAGAAATTCACCATCAGGAACCTCGTCCTTCATGCCGTACGATAACTCGTTTTCAAGGAAGACGACCGGATCGTTACAACGAATGGCCGACTTCAGCATGCCTTTGGCGTCTTTGGGATTGGACGGGCTCATGACATGCAGGCCGGGGAAATGCGCGAATACCGATTCCATGTTATGCGAGTGCTGGGACGATACGCGAGGACCGGCTCCGTTCGGACCGCGCATGACCATGGGAATATTGTAAAGGCCGCCGGACATGTAATACATCTTGGCGGCGTTGGAGATGATTTGATCCATGGCCACGAGCGAAAAGTTGAAGCTCATGAATTCCACGACGGGACGCAGGCCCATCATGGCCGCACCGACGGCCAAACCGGCGAATCCGGCTTCGGAAATGGGCGTATCGATGACGCGCTTGGGTCCGAATTGATCGAGCAGTCCCTTGGTCACTTTATACGCGCCGTTGTATTCGGCGACTTCTTCGCCCAGGATGAAAACTTTTTCATCGCGGGTCATTTCTTCCTTGAGCGCCTGGTTAATGGCCTCTTTCATTTCCATCACGGCCATTACGCGTTCCCCACTTCATCCATGTAGACGTGCTGCGTCAGTTCTTCCAGGGGTGGCTCGGGGCTTTCGTCGGCAAAGTCCACAGCCTCTTGGATTTGGTTTTTGATTTTTTTCTGGAGATTTTTGAACTCGTCCTCGGTGATGCTTTTCCCATCGATTAATTCGCGGCTGATAGCCAGAATGGGATCGCGAGCCTTGTAGGAATCAACCTCTTCCTTGGAGCGGTACGCTCCCGCATCGGATACGGAGTGGCCGAAGTACCGGTAGGTTTTCATGTGCACCAACACCGGGCGGCGCGTGCTGCGGACTTCCTTGACGATATCACGCATCCGATCATGAACTTCGTGTAAGTCCATGCCGTTCAAGGTGTAACCCTTACAGCCATAGGCTTCCGCCTTGGAGGCGATAACCGTATTCGCGATGGCGCGCGTGCAGGCCGTGCCCATGCCGTATTGATTGTCTTCGCAAATGAAAATGGCGGGGAGGTCCCAGAGCGCGGCGAGGTTGAAGCACTCATGAAAGGTGCCTTGAACCGTCGCTCCATCGCCGAAAAAGATGAAGCTTACGGCGTTGTCTTCGTCATAATTGGATTTGAACGCCGCGCCAATTCCTACGCCGAACTGACCGCCGACAATGCCATGCCCACCTAAAAAATTGTGCTGCTTATCGAAGAAATGCATCGAACCGCCCTTACCTCGGGCACAACCGGTTACCCGACCGAAAAGCTCGGCCATTCCAGCTTTAGGAGGCAACCCCAGCGCCAGGGATAGACCGTGGCACCGATAGGTGGTGACGACGGCATCTTGGGGCTGTTTATGCGCCAGAGTGCCCACGCCGACGGCCTCTTGACCGATATAGGTATGTAGAAAGCCGGCGATTTTTTTCTGTTGGTAGGCTTTGATGCTCGCTTCCTCGAAATGCCGGATATTCAGCATTTTTTCGAGCATTTCCAACATTTTATCCTTGGCGATGGTAGGAACTTCGTTTTTGACGCTTGCCATGTTGCTCCACTAAATGTGAACCATGATAGGGAAAGGCGGATGTCCTTTCAAGAATATCTCTTTTTGGAAATTCTTTGGCTCTACCGATTCTACCGATGAATAACTTCGAAGGGGTTAATTTAATAAAATAATCCGCAAACTTTGCCTTAAAGGCAATCCAGTTCGCCTGAAAATTGCATCTCCAGAGGCCAAACACCCAAAACGGAGAACTGAAAAAACCTCACTGTCGGTGAATTTGACTGGTAGTTGATATTTTTTGCACCTGGAAAAAATGGGTCACCCCGGATTTGCCCTGTAAACCTTCGGTTTTCAAATTTCTACGCTTCCATTGCATTTTTGAACCTGTTCCCCCAAACTAGGAGCGCATTCAACATGGAACCCATTTCTTCGGTTGCTGCGGCGTTCGGGAAAATGACCTCTGGATTGTTTATTGTAACGGCTGCGGAGGGCTCTAATCGGGAGGGATACTTGGCCTCCTGGATTCAGCAAACCTCCTTTTCGCCCCTGATGCTGAGCTTGGCGATGAAACCGGGGCGGCCCTGTTATGACCAGATCAAAACCCACGGCAAATTCTGCGTCAATATCGTCGGGCAGAATAATGGGGGATTGATGAAACCCTTTTGGAGCCCGAAGGAAGGGGTGGATCCCTTCACCGGCTTGGACATTCTGGTGTCACCCCGCGGAAATTTGATCTTGAATTCTGCCATGGCCGCGCTGGAATGCGAGTTTCGATCCAGCGTATCCCCCGGTGATCATGAAATCATGTTTGCCGAGGTCGTCGATGGAAGAATCCTCCAACCGGAGGACAAGCCCCTTGCGCATACGCGGAAGTCGGGCTTGAGCTATTAGTGCGTTCAAATGGACTTCGAGCGGCGCAACCGTGCGCCATCGTCAATCCAAATACAGCGGGGACGTCATGGCGAATTTTTTTTCGGACGTCGTCGTTTCCGCGCGGACATAGTCGAGTTTGGCCGGCAGAGGCAGGTCTTCGGAAACATGGAAAGGCGGCCCTTCCCGCCAGGACCATTTTTTGAGGTCGATTTCTCCGGACGCGCCGAATTGCCCTCCCCAGATCCGGACCGTTTCCAAACCGCCCCAATCGATGGTGGAACGCGCCTCCACACGCACGCCTTTCATGCAGCTCTCCAGGGAAATAAAAGGCCCATCCGTGCACACCACGCGCCCGGATTTTAAGCCGGCCTGTATCCCCACAATGGATTTTTCCGCCGCATGCACCACCGTGCGGACATTGCCGAAAATATGGTTCCGGTTTTTATACAGGGAAAACAAGGGTGTTTTCACTCCGACATTCTGATTGAGGTCGCCATGCGCGTCATTGGCGCCGATGGGGGATAGTCTTTCTCCGTTCAGCAGCCTCTTGATCCAAAACTCCCGTCCGGCGTAAAAATCCGAACTTCTGGTCCCGTTCCAAAATTGCAGCCCATCCACGGCACGCGCGCCCTGCCGGGCAACATCCTGTTCATGCCACATCCCGCGCCGGAAAATAAATCTTTCCAGGCCGCCGACGCGCACGCGAGGATGCGCTGCAAACGCCGGTGTGGCGCCGATTTGCTCCAAAATCTCGCCTACGCTCAAGTCAGGTTTGTTATTCAGCCAACGACGGCCGCCGTCTCCCAAGCCGGGTAAAAACCGTGGAAATCCGGCCACCAATAAATGGACATTCTCGCCAAGGTGATTGCCGCAAGAGACTTCTTCGCCGGGAATCATGATCGGCAGATTCGATGCGTCGGTTCCGCCGTTCAAGGCGAGAGCGTCGGCGCGGTAGTTTCCGAAATTCACATCCGGATCCATCGGCTCCATATACCGGATTTTCGAGTAATAAAAATCATAGGAGTGGTCGGTGCATACGACATAGCCCAGACCTAAGGATTGCGCCGCCGCTTGCAAAACCGACAACGGTGCGCCGAATTCCACGGGGTCGTTGGAATAATCCGAGTGGCAATGCAATTCACCCGCGTACCAGTCACCGGGATAGGGGAGCGGAGTGGAAAGAAAGTGAATCAGCAATGGGGCAGGGGTTAGCCCGGGATGATTTGCGTTCGCGAAGGTGAGGCGCTGGCCGCGTAAATTTTCAATCTCGATCTTGGCGTGTACCGTCGTGACGCCGCAGCAGCCCGACCAGTCGAGATTCAACGGATGAAAAACCAGATTCCCGTTCAGGGACAAATCCAGGTTGAGTGAAGTCTTGCGCTGAACGCCTTCACATTGAGTCAATAATTCCAGGGATTTGACGCGAATGGGGAAGGAGTCCGCGTCCTTAACGACTAAATAAATCTGAGGCGAAGCACCCGGGATGGCAATGCTCGGTCCATCCAGGAAAATTTCCGGCCATGGACGATGCAGCGGCGACCATGGCAGTTTGAATTTATAATGGGTTTCAGCGTAAGGGAGCTTCAGAGTAAAAAGAATTACTCATCCAGCCAGGATTTGTCCACCCAGTACAGTACGTTGGGCGCGGATTGAACCTGTGATTCCTTGGCAGTCAAACGTCTTTCGATTTTACGCCGATCGTCAAAAGAAATATTGATTTGGGCATGCCGCCGCTCATTCCGACGCAAGTCCCAGCCTCCGCCCTTAAATGAACGAGAAAAATCCTTTTCCCCTAACATGATGTAATCCCTCATACGCTATCGAAAAGTACCAAGATTCAGGAACGCCCTGCAATCAAATTCATTTGTCATAATTTATCGAAAGGCGGCTTTATTGGGCTTCAAGCTCAATTAAACGCACCCCTGAAACTTGTGGGCCCCCTGGGTGAATCACCCTGCACTCTCATTTTGTCGCTTTTATTTAAACTTGGGTTTGATGTGAAAGCTGGTCCGTTGGAACAATGGGCTGAAAGTAATTTAAGTTTACATAATATATCTTATGCGTACTTTATTCGCCTTCCATTGGATTCGTCTATTGATGTGTAAATTCCGCTAAAAATTGAAAAAGACCCCTTGAGAGGTCTTTAAACGTACGATATCGATATGTCCGCGCTCCCACACTATGCGGACAATCCCGGTCTGGGCGGGAACTCTGGCTTCGGCAATTGTTTAAACTGATGATCAATCAAACCTGCTCGTCCGGGGCCAACGGATTCTATCCGGTTCACCAGTTTGGTGGCGATGGTTTCGAATAAAGTCGGCCTGTCGTCTCTGGGAGTGGCCAATATCTTGCTGATAATTTCAGGATTCATCTCTTGGGAAAGAAATCCTTCCAAGTGAATGTTCCGACTATGTTCCAAACGGCTCAATAAATCCGCCATAACGGTTTCCAACCTGTCCTGGAAAGCTTCGTGGTCCTTGGCTTTCAGGGAAAGCAGGCTCCAGACCGCGTACAGTGAATTGAAAATGTAATGGCGGCCTTCGCGTGGGTGTACGGGCGAATAGAAATACTCGGAAATAATCTCCCCTTCCGCCGTTTTAACCATCGATTTGCTGACCAAGGACCTTCCCGGTTCAAACATTTTTAGGCGCGCGGCTTTCTCAATGAGGCCGCCTTCCCTTGCGAAGGGAATATTTTGGGTGACTACGCCCACGGGTATGGAGAATGCATTTTGATTTGGCGCAACCTGTTTATCCCGCGTCCACACATTTTCGACCATGCTGGGAGCTGCAACTTTTGGCGTCAGCGGTTCGGTTTTCCGGAATAGTCCTTCCGTGAAATGGCGGGGCGTTTCGGGAGGTTCCGGCGTTTGCGCGAGACTCTGGAACGGGTTGTTTACCTCTTCCCTGGCGTGCGCAGTCATTGATGGAGACGGTATGGCGGGTAGCGGTGCGGTTCGGATTTGCTGGACGGGAACCAAAGATTGCGGAAGACCGACGGTGCCGGACTCCGGAAGGGTTTGCGCCATGGCCGGAGCAATCGATTCCAATCCTTGAGGGGCTTGGTCGGAAAGATCGCTTACGATTTCATAAAGGCCGTTGATGATATTCCGCTTGTTCTTATCCAGCTCGGTGCGCAGATTGGTTTCAATGAATCGGAGTTCCTCTTCCTTCTTCAAAAGCCGCTCGGTGGTCTTGGCCAGTTCACGCAGTTTAGTCTGCGATTCCATTAGGTTCCGCTTCACCTCGGCGAGTTCCTGAGTGCGTTTCTTGTATTCTTCCATCATCTTCCGGGAATCTTCGGAGAGATGATTGATTTTTTCTTCCTTCTCCTTGGCCAGGGCCAGCCTCGACTGATAATGGTCCATGATCAACTTCAGGGTTCCGTCCGATTCGCCCTTGGTTTCGGACATCTTCCTCAGGTCGCCTAAAGCCAATTCGCACAGTTCTTTTTCCCGCCGCACGATGTTTTCGGTCGCGCCGTAGATTTCATTCTGGTGAGTGTTTTCGTATGCCGTGGTTAGGGCATGGAAAATTTTATTGTCTTGGAGCTTGGGCTTGACCAAGCCTTGCTCCTTGGAGATGAATCCCCAATCCTGAACCGTTTTCATGCGACCTCCCGATCACAGCATGCCTGTCTGGCTTGCCAACTGACTGTATGCTGGAAATTGTCTTATTCCACTGAGGTCTTCGTCAGCGTTTATCTTCTCCAAATCCTGGAACCCCTTGTCAATAGCGGACTTGAGATACTGGAGGCTGTCGTCGAAATTGTGGTTTTTTGCCTGGCAACAGGCCAAGTTGTAGAAGCAATCGGCATCGTCGGGATGAAGTTGGGAAAGGGTCTGCAAGACTTTCAATGCTTTGCGACCGTCACCGCGGGCCATGTGAATGCGGGCCAGCTCAAAACCGGCGGCGAGGCATCCCGGGTCCAATTCCATCGCCTTTTGATAACGCGCCACCGCTAAATCCTCCGCGCCGCTTTGGAACAACATCCGACCCAGTAACGTCAAGGTTTCCCCCGTTTCGCCTTCTTGCTTCACCAGGTTATCCAATTGTTCCAACGCTTCTTTGATTTTCCCCAGCTTCCACTGGCAGAAGATCAAGATTTTCCTCAGCTCCAAAGGCATGTCCGGCGTGGTCCAGCGGGTCAAGGCCTGGATGCATTGCTGATGTTGACCCATTTCGACAAGCAAGGTGAGGGCCGCGAGGCGTTCCTCAGGTTCCAAGGATCGGGCCAATAATACTCGGCGCAAAAGTAATCCGGCTGCTTCGGATTCCGCTTCCTGGATATGCAGTTTGGACAATGCCAGCAGGGTTGGCACATGATCCGGCGCGGCTTTCAATGCGCTGCGAAAGGCGTCGCGGGCGCCGCGAAATTCCTTGGAACCAAAAAGCAAGCGGCCGTAAACGTACCGCGCTTCCACGGAATCCGGTTCCAACTCCAAGCACCGTTGGGCGGCGGATTTTCCCATCCCCCATTCCCCGCGCTCCAAATGAATGACGGCGATGTTCAATTGCGCGGCGATGAAATTTTCATCCTTGCGAAGACATAGCGTGAAGTCCGCCATGGCCTCATCCATTCGTCCGAGCTTGTAGGCCATGTTTCCGCGGTTAAACAAGGCATCAATATATTCGGGCGAATCGCCGTAGGCCTTGTCAAAATAATCCCATGCATTTGCATGGTTACCCATAAGGTACTCGCGCTGTCCCAGGCAATTCCACAGCGGCGCTTTTGTGTACTGACTGGCTAAACCGCTATTACACAGGGATTTAACCGCATCCAATTCGCTTAGGTGCAAATGGCAATTGACAAGATTGACCAGTCCGTGAATATCTTCGGGATGTTTTTCGTTATAGGAGGCCAAAACTTTTTGGGCAGCCGAAAACTCACCTGCGTAAAACAAGGCGTTTCCCAGATTCAATGCATAAATAGGGTCCTCGGTTGCTTCTAAGGCCTGCCGAAAATAACGGGCGCCGACGGAAAATTGTTTCTCAAGCAGGGCGATTTCACCCATGGCATTGAACCAGCGCGCATCCGTTTGACCGGATTTTTCCACTTT
>JADGQO010000154.1 GCA_017881725.1 Fibrobacteria bacterium | reverse complement strand
TTAGCGAACTGACTTTGGGACATGCCCAGTTGATGCCGGATATCACGAAGCCTTTTGCCGGCGTCCTTCTCGTCGCGATATTCTTCGTAGGACTGGTAGAACATCTTACGGTTACCTGCGGCATCCACCTCCCAGGTACGCAGCTTGACTTTACCAGCCTGCCAGTTCTTGACGCTCTGAAGGCCGTCTTCCAGTTGTTCAAGGTGCGTCTTTTTTACAGTCTTTTTCATCTCCCGCCTCCTTTGATCTTCTCGACGATCTGAGCTAAAACCTTCACTTCCTTATCCGACAAGTCGCGCTTATCCTTCTTTGCGTAAGCGGTCAGCATCCAAATGGTTTCTTCTGGCGCCCCCTGATCCGCGTATGACATCGCCTTTTTCCGGATTGGCTCGCAGCTCTCTTTGCACGTCGGCATATTCATCATCGGTCAAAAGATCGATGATGAATTCCATGAAGCCGACGATTTCCCGGAAGAGTAGGTTCATAGGTTAGATATACGCTAAAAGCGTATAGAGGTCAAGAGGCATGATTTGGGGTTATAACGATGCCCGACAGGATAAGCCGCAAGCGATGCGCGCTTGCTTGGCCAAAGCGGAGCCGGGAATAGTCAGCCCGGGCGGGAAGCACCAACCAGATGAATCCAATCGCCAACATTTCGAACCGGAAAAAACGAATTAATATCATGTGTTTCTCCTGAGGCGAGCGGTGAATGAAAGTTTGACGCAGGGAATCCGCGTCCGGGTGTATTTTCAATGTAACCTGGGATTAGGAGAATCCAGTCCGGTTTTTCGAACCGCAGGAGCTCGCTGCGACCCAGCGGTCCGCCTTCAGAAGCGAGTCTTCGGAGGTTCGCCGATAGAGGCCGCAGAGCCCGCGTCGATCCGCGCTTTACTTCCCTGAAGTGGCGCGTTCACGCATCTCCCGCAATTTCTTTTGACGGGCGACAATTATGGAAGGATCTAAAATCACATCGATTTGGGGATCGAAGATTTTCTTCGAATTAAATTTTGCGGGCAAGGAAAGATTTAAAATCCGCCCGCCGGTTTTCAATAACTTCAGTTCGGCCTTGCTGTTTTTTGAAATATCACTCATCGTCAAGACGGATCTTTTTAGGTGCGGGAAAACTTCCGTGTTTTTATCCGTCGATTTATAAAATGATGTTCGGGTTAAGTGCTTTAAATACAAGTAGGGATCGGAACTTGAAAATGGGATGCTTTTTTTAACCATAAAATCGGCTAATAAATCGGATATACTGTCCGTTTCCCCATTACCATGGATTGGCCAGTATCTATCACTGGTATAGGACATCACATAAGGATACAAACTCGAATTTTTGTGCCTTTCCGCGGCCAAAATCGCAGCCTCATTCGAACCGTAGCCTAGCTCTATGAGTTTTTCAAAAACCGGATTACGCAGCTTGGGCCATCGATCAATTCTACAACACCGATTTGCGAAAGTTCCGCCCATAATTTTGAGTCATCCTCCGTTTGTGGGACGATTTCCACCTTCACGGAATTGGACGAAATATCCAGTTCTTCTCCATTCTGAGTCATATTTTCAACGACCTGAAACGAATAGGTCCCCGGTTTTTTTCCAATCAGATTTTCCAGAGCATATGTCCCAAGGCTAACAATGTCCCTTCGTGCCTCGGTTTGTGCGTTTTTCCAAAAAGGAATTCCTACCTCCGAAGACGAAAGATTGAAACCGTTGAATGATTTGTTGTTGCTGCATTTTTTACCGGTGGTGTCCGTCCTGCAGAAAGATATTCCGATCGATTCGAGTCTCTTCGCGTTCGATTTTACCTCGGTTATGATCGAAAGGTAAATCGGTTCGCCGACGACATATTTTTGTTTCCCGGCTGCAATCGAGATGGAAACGGGTTGGCCGCAACTATTGGAAAAAAAGAGTAGTGTAAATGCCAGGATCCAAAGAAACGGTTTCATTCGTTCTCCCTTTCTTGTTTGCGGGTGGGGAGGAGCAATCCGGTAATTGAGGCGTCCTTAGAAAGGATAAGCGCATTCCGTGCTAATCGGGGTGGGTGAAGAAAATTAAAAGTTGAGAAGAAATATTATCGGGAAGCGACCATCAGCTTAAGACCCAATGCCTCCAAAATCGCTTCTAGACTACTAAGGCGAGGGTTTCCTTTTTTCGAAAGCATGTCATAAAGCCCCTCGCGGTTTAAATGCGTCTTTTTGGAAACCTTGGCTATTCCGCCCTGGGCTCGAATAACATCTTGAAGAGCCAATAAAAATAGCCCGGGGTTTTCTTCGTCAAGACAGGTATTTAAATAGCCAATGGCTTCCTCTGGATCCGCCAAGCGGCGATCAAGAAAATCCTCAATAGGAAAGCTAGGGGAGACTCCTTTTTTTGAAGTCTTCCCAGTATTGGACGGCTTTCCCGATGTCTTTCCGCTGCGTCGCTTTGGAGCCTCCAAAGAGGAGGAGGACAAACGTCTTGTCTTTTTTCCCGCAATAGATCCGGTAACCTGGGCCATAGTCAATCCTTAGTTCGTAAATGCCTTCGAAAAATTTAAAGTCTCCCAAGTTGCCCGATCGCAACAAGCCAAGACGCTTCTGAAGAATGTTAATCGTTTTCCGATCCTGGAGAGAATCAAACCAGTCCACAAACGGAGATTTCCCATTCGAGGCACGGTAAATCTCAACATGGTTGGGGCTTGTCTCCACACCCAATAAATGTAGGCTATAACCTACAACAAGTCAAGAAGGAAAAGGCCACCCGCGTAAGAAAACATCGGTTAGAATCGAAAGGTAAATCGGCTCGCCGACGATATATTTTTGTTTCCCGGCTTCAATCGAAATAGAAACGGGTTGGCTATAACTTTTGGCGGAAAAGATTATGGCCGATGCCATCATCCAAAGAAGGGGTTTCATAATTCGATTGCGATTTGGATGCCGCATAACATGCCAACGACCATTCCAGCGAGCAGGCTTCCAAACGCTCCGGCATCGCCGGACCTGTATCCGTTCTTGAGGGAATAATAGGCCCAGCCTCCCAAGCCGCCGACCATGGGCGAGAGCATGATGATGAGCGCCTTTTCGCCCGCCGGCGTTTTTTGCGCCACCTGTTCCTCGCGGAAGGGGTTTGACCCCATGACCTTTGACGCCGGCGAGGTCGGAGGCGCCTCCAAAGCGCGGGAACGATTTTGCAGGGTATCGTACCGGGCGAAGCGCGGAATCCCATAGCCCGATGCGACGATGCGGTTATAGTAGTCGAGATGCGCCTGCTTGCTGCCAATCCAAAGGACATGGCCGATAGCTCCCACGGACAAGCCCGCCAAGGCCGTTTCGCCGCTTCGGTTTATGACAGCGCCGCCGATGATGACGTAGGTGACGGCATCCCAGAGATAGGCCCACACCTCGGTGGAAATCAGTTCGGGTGAAAAGGGATTGTCCTTAGCCGCGTATTCCACGGCATAGCCCATGCTATACAGGTTACGGGTCCAGAATTCCTGGATGGATTTCGGCTCCAGAGTCAGGAAGGTTTCCGGCGTGCGGCGACGATAGTCCGGCAAAATTTCTTCTAGATAGGCCGAGCGCAGAAAGGCTTGCGTAGGGCCGTGGACCCATGGCGTGGAGCCCCCGAAGCCGGTGACGCCGATGCGGTAGACCATGCGGTTGGAAGTCCGCTGAGGCAGGGAGTCCAAACGCAAATCGAAAAGGCAATACTTATCGATCCCGCCGGAGAGATTAAAGGTGGGAGAGAGAATCGGTTTGGTTTGGAACCAGAAGTCATGCCGCGTGGCGCCGAGCTTTGCGCGCAAAGCGTCACAATCAGGGACGCGACTGCGGAGCCGCGCCTACCGCGACTTCGAAGCCCGCGTCGATCCGCGCAAAAATTATTATGATACATAATCCCATGGAACCACTACTATCCGCAGAGACCATTGCCGCGCGCGTGGGTGAATTGGGGCGGGAAATCGCGCACGATTATCAAGGCCGCGATCTCGTCCTGGTTTGCTCCCTGAAAGGCGCGTTCGTCTTCACCGCGGATTTGGCCCGCGCCATCGGCATTCCGCTGCGCATCGAATTCATCCGCGCGGAAAGTTATGGCGACGCGATGGATTCGTCGGGAGAGGTACGGATTCGCGAAGTGACCGATCGGGCGCTGGACGGCTGCGATCTTTTGCTGGTGGAAGACATCGTCGATACCGGCCGCACGGCGACGCGCTTGCTGGAGGTTTTGCGCGCGCACAAACCCGCGAGCCTGAAATTGGCGTCTCTGTTGTATAAGCCGTCACGGCAAATCGTTTCCGTGCCCGTCGATTATCTGGGGTTCACCATCGGGGACGAATTCGTGGTGGGCTATGGGATGGACCACGCGGGCTGGCATCGCAATCTGCCTTATCTTGGGGTGGTGCAGCGCCCCAGCGGGCCGCCTACCGAGGCGCGCCGATAGAGACCCCAGGGCCCCGCGTCGATCCGCGCTTAAATTAGGGCTATGCTGCCTTGCGCGCGGCCAGATTCAATAACATCGCGGCGATGTTGTCCAAGGGGACGATGTGGGAGACCCCGCCCATGCGGATGGCTTCTTTGGGCATGCCGAAGACCACGCAGGAGGCCTCGTCTTGGGCCACGGTTTCGGCTCCCATGTCCTGCATTTCCTTGAGGCCCGCAGCCCCGTCGGCCCCCATGCCCGTAAGGATGGCGCCGATGGCGTTGGCTCCGGCATAGCGGGCGACGGATTTGAAAAGCACGTCCACGGAAGGGCGGTGGCGCGAGACCAACGGGCCGTCTTTTACGGTGACGTGGTACAGGGCGCCCGAGCGGTTGAGCAGCATGTGGCGGTTGCCGTGCGCGATCAGGACCCGGCCCATGGACACGGCGTCTCCGTCCTCCGCCTCCTTGACTTCCATGGCGCAGAGGCCGTTGAGACGCTCGGCGAAGGACCGCGTGAAATGCTCGGGCATATGCTGGACGACGACGATGCCGGGCGCATTGGCGGGCAGGGCCGACAGCACGGCTTGCAAGGCCTGCGTGCCGCCGGTGGAAGCGCCTATGGCGATGACCGCATGAGTGGTTTTGGCAAGGGACAGGCGCGTGGAGGCCGCCGTCGGGATTTCCGGCCCGTCCCGTTTGCGCACATGCACCTGGGCCGCGGCCTTCACCTTTTCACGTAGTTGGATGGACATGTCGCCCACCGCATAGGCCGCGCCGGGCTTGCACATTACGTCCACGGCGCCGATGTCCAGGGCTTCCAGGGCCAGGGCCCCGCCCTTGTTCGTGAGGGATGATACGATGATGACCGGCAAGGGGTAATGACGCATCAGCTTGCGCAGGAAGGTGAGCCCGTCCATGCGCGGCATCTCCACATCCAGCGTCACCACGTCCGGGGCCAGGCGGACGATTTCGTCCCGCGCGACATACGGATCGGGAACCGCGCCCACCACTTCGATGTCGGGATCGCGGGCCAGCTCGCGCGTGAAGATTTCGCGGACGACCGCGGAGTCATCCACCACGAGCACGCGAATCGGACGCGCCGGCGCGTTCATGCCTGCGGGCCGCATGCCTGCGGGCCGCATGGCTGCGGGCCGGGAGGGACCCCGCCGGGAATGTCCACGCGCAGGAGCACGGGCGAGCCTTCAACGGAGAAGGCCATGCCTCCCTCCGCCGCGCTCCAGTCGGCGGCTTCGGTCGCCGCCAACGGGCCAGCCTCCAGGTCGCCCAAGTCGAAGACGGGCGTGGGTCCATATAATTCGGTGAGGATGTGCCCGCAGACGATATTGAGAATCTCCTTGCAGGCATCCGCGGCCTGCGCGGCGGCAGCGGGGTCATCGGGCTCGCAGCCCAGGAAGTTGGAGGCCAGCTCGGCGGCCATGGCCGAGGGCACGGCGAGGGAAACCCGGCCCGCGGCGGCCCCGGCGAATCCCACCGAAGCCGCCAGGTATACGTCGACGGAAGCGAGATCCGGATCTTCCCCCGGATCCACGAAAAGGAAAGCCTGCTTCTCCAGGACTTCCAACAACACATTACCAATCCGCGTCCGCGTATTCTCATCCATGATGGGCCCCCAGTACCGTTTCCACGGCCTTCTTGAGTTCTTCCGGCGTGAAAGGCTTGCGCAGGAATCCCTTCACGCCCTGATCCATGAGGGCTTGCAGCCGGGTCGCGCTGCCCTCGGTCGATACGATGATCACGGGAATATCCACCAAGGCGGGATCCGCTTTCATCCGCGCGACCATCTCCACTCCGCTCAGCACCGGCATATTGATGTCGGCGAGCACCAAGTCGACCCATTCGCGGTGGAGGACTTCAATCCCCTCGGCGCCGTTGGCGGCCTGGAACAGACTGCCCAGCGGTACGCCGGCGTGCCCAATCGATTTGGCGATCACGGCGCGCATGGTTTCGGAGTCGTCCACCACCAGTATGTTATAGGCCATGCTTCATAGCTCCTTCTCTTCCCCGGCCACCTTCAGAACGGTGCGCCCCGAATCCAGATACAGGTACATCGTACGCGGCAAGCTCCCCCCGACGTCTTCGCCGGCGATCAGGATGTCGTTCTTCCAAAGCACCTTGCGCACCACGGTGTAGTTACGTTCGCCGATATTGAAGATCCCGCCGGCGTCCATGATGCGGGAGGCCCCGGCCACCTTGGCGACCAGGCTCTTTCGCTGCGCTCCGTGATCGAACATGGTCTGCAACAGGACGGACATGCCCGTATCCACGTACATCAGGGGATTCCGTTCCGCCTTGACGGGATCGATGCGCGACAGCGGCAGCATGCAATGGATGAGGCCGCCCACGCGGCCCACCGGATCGTACAGGGAGACGCCCACGCACGAGCCGAGGGCGTACGTGGCCAACACGTCGCCGGGATCGTTCGACACCTTCATCTCCGCGATGCCGACGGTATGGTTCACGCGATCCTCCGGTAGACGGAAGGGAGCACCGTCTGGAAGCCGTTGGTCAGCCCCGTCAGGCTTTCGGAATGCCCGACGATGAGGAAGGCCCCGGGGGCCAGCAGGCGGTGGAACTCGGCGATCAGGCGTTGGCGCACGGGATTGTCGAAGTAGATCATCACATTGCGGCAGAAGATGAAATCCATCGGCCCGCGCATGGGAAAAGGCGGCGTGGCCAGATTGAGGCGGGCGAAGCGGAGCAGGGTGCGGAGCTGGGGGCGGGCGGACCAGAGGGGCTCTTCCCGGCTGCCGACGCGATCGAAGTAACGCTGGGCCAAATCCATCGGCAAACCTTGCATCCGGTTCTTGGGATACCTCCCTTCCACTGCGGCCTTGAGGACCCGGGTGGAAATGTCGGTGGCGAGGATCTTGATATCGCAGGCGGGATCAGGATCACATTCGCGCACGGTTATCGCCAGGGTATACGGCTCCTCGCCCGTGGAGGCGGCGGCGCACCAGATGCGCAAATGGTTTTTTCCGGCCCGGAACATTTCCTTCAGCCGCGCGCGTAAAAACTCGAAGTGCACCGATTCGCGGAAGAAGCTGGTGACATTGGTGGAGATGGCATCGAGCATCAGGGTGACTTCTTCCTCGCCGCCCCGGCCCTTCACCCAGTCCAGATATTCCGGAAAACGCGTCAGGCCCAATTGACGCATGCGCTTTCCGATGCGGGATCCGACCAGGGCTTGCTTGCCCTCGGCCAGGACGATTCCGCTGCGGCCATAGACCAGTTCGCGGAAGGCTGCGAAGGAGCGTGCGTCGATATCCATGGTCACTTCAAGGCAGAGGTGAGACGAAGCCCGGCGGAAAAGGCGTTGGCGTCCGGATCGGTCGCGTCCGAATAGAGGCCCGCTTCCAGGCGCGCCCTTCCCCACGTCTTGCGGACATAGGCGTTATACAGGATTTTTTTGTCCTTGCCGGCGACCTTCCGGTTCGGCAGCCATTCGGCCTCCAGCGACAAGGCGTCGAGATACCGGCCCATCGCCGGGCGGATGCCCAACAGCACAGGCGTATCGTCCGCCTTACCGTCGGCCTGCAGGATGGCGGCTTCGGCGAAACCCTGCCAACCCGCGCCCAACGGGCTCAGTACGCCGGCGTCGAAGCGCTGGAGGAGCGCCGCATCCGGATACTTCCAGCGATCGAATACGTTCGCGCGGTATCCAAGGGAGGCCTGCAAGCCGGACGCGGCCGTGTACTTCTGGAAAGCGCGCAGGAAGCCGTGGTCCAACTTACGATCGGATGCGCCCAAGAGGACGGACGAGGACCAAGCCCCGGAACTCCAGGTTCCCTCCGTGGCGTTATGCACCGCCGGGCGCGCCAGGAAAAGCCCCGACGGGCCCAGGTCGATATAGTTTCCGTACGTGGCGCTCTGGCTCTCCTGGGTCTCGAAGCGGCCCAGCCGCAGCCCATAGGCGCCGGGCGTAAACCGGACCCAAGCATGATTCACCAACAGTTTGGAAGACGGCTGGGTTTGCGTCTTGAGGGAGCCCTGGCCCGTCGTGTCGAAAGTCGCCCCGGTCAGCGGTTCGAACCCGAAGCCTTCCGGGAAAATGCGGAGGTTCACCTTGGACTGGAAATCCAGGCTTTTGTATTCGGTCCCGATATTCACCCGTCCCCAGAAATTATCCAGGTTGTCTTGCTTGGAGCCGGTGGCGAAACGCCTTTCACCTTGGATTTGGACGTCTCCGATGAGGGTCAGCGCCGGCGGCAGCGGGGACGCTGCGGAAACCGGGAGCGGGCGGTCGGGAGGCGAGACGGTCGCAGAGACTGCGGTCGCAGGGGCGGCGGTAATGGAGGTGGGCGGGGAGGAAGCGGGCGGGGGGGTGGAACGCGCCGCCTGCAGGAGGGCTGTCAGTTCCCGCATTTCTTTCCGTAGAGCGCGCAGCTCGCCCTGTGCGGCCGTATCGGAATCCAGGCCCGCAGGACTTGCGGCGGATAGACTCGCCGTCTCCCCCGTAACTTTCGGGTTACCCCCCTCCGGCGGGGCGGACGCCTTCACAGCGCGGGCGCGTTCAGCGGCCTCCAAAACCACCAACCGGGCGGCCATGCGGGCGCTCAGCGAATCGAAGCGGGCAGTCAGGGCCGGCAAGAGGGAATCCGCACGGGATCGTGCGACTCTTGGCGCAGGAGCGGGTTGCGCGGCCGTTTTCCGCAGCTTGCCCATCTCCCCTTCGTATTGACCCATCCGGTATTGCAGGTCATCCAGGCTACGTTCCAGCTTCGAAATATCTTGGGAACGGGCCGGAGCGATGAGCAGGGCGGCGACAAAGACCGCCCGCGCTGCGCGGCTTACCACGCAACGCCGTTTCGATTCGGAAGAGTACACGCTCAGACCTCCATTTGATCCGCTTCAGATACGGAAATGACCCGCTCTGGATGGACCGCATGCCGATTAGCGACGGCTGTATGGGACAGATGGACATTGGACCGGAGCTGGCCGCCCGCACCCTGTGCGGCCTTGCCGTGCGAGACCGGAGCCCAATCGCCGCGCGGCTTGGAAGCGGACACCGCACCCCGTGCGCCCGCAGTCCCTGCGCCCGCACCTTTCACGATACCCACCAGCACCTGCACCATGTCGCCCAGCTCCCTGGCCTGCGCGGCCAACTCTTCGCTGGCACTGGCCGATTCCTCCGCGTTCGCCGCGTTGGACTGGGTCAACTTGTCCATCTCCATCACGGCCGTGCCGATTTGCTCGATACCCTTGCTTTGCTCTTCGCTCGCGGTCGACACCTCGCCGATGAGGTGAGCCAATTTCTGCACGCTCTCCACAATCTGCGAGAGGATGCCCCCCACTTCCCCGGAGACCGCCACGCCGTGGTTGGCGTTCTGCTGGCTCTCCTCGATGAGGGCCGCCGTGTTCTTGGCCGCTTCGGCGCTGCGCTGGGCCAGGTTGCGTACTTCTTCGGCCACCACCGCGAAGCCCTTACCCGCTTCGCCGGCCCGCGCCGCTTCCACGGCGGCGTTCAAGGCCAGCAGGTTGGTCTGGAAAGCGATCTCGTCGATGGTCTTGATGATCTTCGCGGTCTGATCCGACGATCCCTTGATCTTGCCGATGGCCTCGCCCATGCGCGTCATGGCCTCGCGGCTCTTCTCCACCGCGCTGCGGGTTTCCATGGCCATGGCATTGGCCTGGCGGGAGTTATCGCTGTTCTGCTTGGTCATGGAGGACATCTCTTCCAAGGACGCCGAGGTCTCTTCGAGGGAAGACGCTTGCTCGCTCGCGCCTTCGGCCATCTGCTGGCTGGACTGGCTCACTTGGTTGGAAGCCGATGCCACCTGGTCGCTGCCCGAGGACAAGGTGGTGATGACCTGATTCAACGCGGCGGAGATTGATCGGCTGAGGAAGATGCCGATGCCCGCGCCCATGGCCACGGCGGCCAGCAAGCCGAAGAGGATGCCGGACTTGGCGGCCGAGGCTGCGGCGGTGATCTCTTTGCTGGAGCTGTCGCTGTTTTCCTTGTTCAGATCAACAATCGCCTTGCAGGCCGCCAGATATTCCGCGAAGGCCGGTAGAAGTTGATGCTTGAAGGCTGCTTGGGCCTTCTCTTCCAAGCCCAGGCGGCTCGCCGGCAGCACGGCTTGATTCCGGATGGCGAGGAACTTTTCGCGCGCGGATCCGACTTTGGAGAACAATTCGCGGTCCTGAGCCGTAATGATGGTAGCCTCGTAGTCCTTCAGATCCTTGTCGATTTCCTCTTTCAGTTTGAGCATATCGGCCTCGACGCGGCCCATCTCCACTGTGTCGGAAGCGAGGATATGCGCCGCAGTCAGGCTGATATTCTGCTGCGACTTCTGCTGGATCTCCTCGGCAAGGAAAACTCCGGGCAGGCAATCCGTGGAAATCGTTTTGGCTTCGCCGCTAATCTTCACCAAGCGCATATAGGCGAACGCCCCCAGCGCCGATGCGATCAGCAGCACCGTAGCGAACCCGGCGTACAATTTCGCGCTCAAACTCATTCCCGTGAACATGTTCAGGATCCCTTTCCTTCCGCAGTCTTACTTTGCACAACCAATACCATTTCCTCGCTGGGCAACACTTTGTCGGCGTCCAGCAACATCAACGGCGCGTACTCAGAACTCCTTCAGATCCCCATCGTCCATGGGAATGACCTGCTCCGGAGGGACCGCCTGTCCGTTGGCAGCGACCACATGGGACGGCTGCGCGTTGTACCCGACAGTGCCAGAATCGCCGTTCGCGATCGGCGCCCAATCGCCGCGCGGCTTGGGCGCGGCCTTTCTGGTTTTGTGGGATGCGGACGCACGGGGTGCGGACGCACGGGGTGCGGGCGAAGCGACCTTCCCGCCTTTGTGGGACGCGTACGGCAGGGGCCTGGACGCCGCGTATGAAACGGAAGTCATGCTTTGGGCCCCCGCACTCCGTGCGCCCGCACCTTGTGCGGCCGTACCCTTCACGATACCCACTAGCACCTGCACCATATCGCCCAGCTCCCTGGCCTGCGCGGCCAACTCCTCGCTGGCGCTCGCCGATTCCTCCGCGTTTGACGCGTTGGACTGCGTCAGCTTGTCCATCTGCGTCACGACCGTGCCGATTTGTTCGATGCCCTTGCTTTGCTCATCGCTCGCGGCCGATACCTCACCGATGAGTGAAGTGAGCTTTTGCACGCTTTCCACAATCTGCGACAGGATCGACCCCACTTCGCCGGAAACCGCCACGCCGTGGTTGGCGTTCTGCTGGCTCTCCTCGATGAGGGCCGCCGTGTTCTTAGCCGCTTCGGCGCTGCGCTGCGCCAGGTTGCGCACTTCCTCGGCCACCACCGCGAAGCCCTTGCCCGCGTCACCAGCCCGCGCAGCCTCTACCGCAGCGTTCAAGGCCAGCAGATTGGTCTGGAAAGCGATTTCGTCGATGGTCTTGATGATCTTCGCCGTCTGATCCGACGAGCCCTTGATCTTGCCGATGGCCTGGCCCATGCGCGTCATGGCCTCCCGGCTCTTCTCCACCGCGCTGCGGGTTTCCACGGCCATGGCGTTGGCCTGGCGGGAGTTCTCACTGTTCTGCTTAGTCATGGAGGACATCTCCTCCAAAGATGCCGAGGTCTCTTCGAGGGAAGACGCTTGCTCGCTCGCGCCTTCGGCCATTTGCTGGCTGGACTGGCTCACTTGGTTGGAAGCCGATGCCACCTGGTCGCTGCCCGAGGACAAGGTGATGATGACTTGATTTAACGCGGCGGAGATTGATCGGCTGAGGAAGATGCCGATGCCCAGACTGACCAATATCGCAAAAGCCATGACCGCCAACAGGAGATTGCGGGTGTCGCGGAAAGCGGACTGGGCTCCCGTCAGCGTGAGACGGATAGGTTCTTCCTCGATGTTGTTGATCTCCTGAATCTCCTTGTCGAGCTTGTTGATGATGGGGCGGCCATGCTCAACCCAGTAATCCCAGGCCTTGTCCTTGTTGCGCGCATTGGATAGGGAGAGAGCCTCCTCTTTCGTGGCCTCCAGGTTCCGCCATTGGGCTTCGGCATCTTTCAGCAGGCCACCTTCGGGCGTATTTTCGCCGATGGCGGCCACCAAGACCCGGATCAGGATGGCGGCGGAATCGCTGCGGATCTTCATTTTCGCCGCTTGCTCGTCCATTTGTTTTTGGTCCACGAAAAGGATGTGGTTCAGGACGGCACGATGCCAACCATCCTGGAACTCCTTGATCTGCCGGATCATTTTCACGTTTACGAAGTTTTCCCGGCCCAAAATGTCGATGCGGTCCCTAGCCGTCGCGGCGGCAGTAATCCCCCGCCAGCCCACGAACAGTATGAGGGCTGAGACAAATGAAAATCCAAGTAGCAGTTTTCCTCTTAAACTCAGGTTGCCGTACGACATCGTCTCTCCCTTTCGATAACCGTGTTTCCAAGCGCCCTTCGGAATCTCAACGGCGCATCCTCAGAACTCCTTCAGATCCGCTTCATCCATGGGAATGACCTGTTCCGGATTGACCGCATGCCCGTTGGCGCCGATCACATGGGACGCATGCCCATTGACGGCGACCTCATGCGAAGGATGCGCATTGGACTGGACATGGCCGGCCTTGCCGTGCGCGACCGGAGACCAATCGGCGCGCGGTTTGGGTGCGGCTTTTACGGCTTTGCGGGATGCAGACGAAGCTATCGGTGCGACGGCTCGCGGCAGGGGTCTCGCAGCCGAGTACGAGCCCGAAGCCTGCGCTTGAGCGCCCGCACTTTGTGCGCCCGCGCCCTTCACGATGCCCACCAGCACCTGCACCATATCGCCCAGCTCCTTGGCTTGCGCGGCCAACTCCTCGCTGGCACTGGCCGATTCCTCCGCGTTGGCGGCGTTTGACTGGGTCAGCTTGTCCATCTGCGTCACGGCCGTGCCGATTTGCTCGATGCCTTTGCTTTGCTCGTCGCTCGCAGCCGAAACCTCGCCGATAAGTTGGGTCAGCTTCTGCACGCTCTCCACAATCTGGGACAGGATGCCTCCCACTTCGCCCGAGACCGCCACGCCGTTGTTGGCGTTCTGCTGGCTTTCCTCGATGAGGGCGGCGGTGTTCTTGGCCGCTTCGGCGCTGCGCTGGGCCAGGTTGCGCACTTCTTCGGCCACCACCGCGAAGCCCTTGCCCGCGTCACCGGCCCGCGCAGCCTCTACCGCAGCGTTCAAGGCCAGAAGATTGGTCTGGAAAGCGATTTCGTCGATGGTCTTGATGATCTTGGCCGTCTGGTCCGATGAACCCTTGATCTTGCCGATGGCCTGGCCCATGCGCGTCATGGCCTCGCGGCTCTTCTCCACCGCGCTGCGGGTCTCCACGGCCATGGCGTTGGCTTGTCTGGAATTATCGCTGTTCTGCTTGGTCATGGAGGACATTTCCTCCAGGGAGGCCGAAGTCTCTTCCAGGGAAGAAGCCTGCTCGCTGGCGCCTTCGGCCATTTGCTGACTGGATTGGCTCACCTGGTTAGAGGCTGAAGCCACCTGGTCGCTGCCCGAGGACAAGCTGGTGATGACCTGGTTTAAGGCCGAGGAGATGGACCGGCTCAGGAAGATGCCGACGCTGGCGCCCATGGCCACGGCGGCTAGCAGGCCGAAGAGGATGCCAGACTTCGCCGCCGAAGTGGCGTGCGTGATCTCGACGCCGATGCCGTCTCCGTTCCGCTTATTCAATTCCACCAAGGCCTGGCACACCGCCAAATATTCGTCGAAAGCCGGCTGCAACTGGTGCTTGAAGGCGGCCTGGGCCTCCGCCAGCTTTCCCAAACGGCTCGGGGGCAGCACCGCTTGGTTCCGGATAGCGAGAAACTTCGCCCGCGCCGGGGCAATCTTGCCGAATAACTCCTTATCCTCGGCCGTGGTTATGGTTCCCTCGTAATCCGCCAGGCTCTTGTCGATTCCCGCTTTCAGTTTGAGCATTTCACCCTCGACGCGTTCCTGGTCCGCCTTATCCGAGGCGAGAAGATGGTCTGAGGTCAGGAAGATATTCTGCTGCGACCGCTTCTGGATCTCCTCGGCCATGTATAGCCCAGGCCAGCAGTCGTTCGTCATCAAATTGGATTCCGTGCTGATCGTCACCAGGCGCGTATAGGCAAACGCCCCCAGCGCCACGGCGATCAACAGCACCGCCCCGAATCCTGCATATAATTTCGCGCTCAAGCTCATCCCTTTGAACATCTTCAGTCCCCTTTTCCTTCTGCGGTCTTACTTTGCACGGTCAACACCAGTTCCTCGTTGGACAGCACCTTGTCGACGTCCAGCAACATCAACACCTTCTGACCCACTTTGCCCATCCCCAGGATGAAATCGGTATCCACACCGACCCCAAAAGAAGGGGGCGCTTCGATCTGCTCCCGGCCCACGTTCAGGACCTCGGAGACCTCGTCCACCAAAAGGCCCATGGTGACCATGCCGACGGCTCCGGTCACCTGCACCACCACGATGCAAGTCCGTTCGGTATCCTCGCGGGTCTCCATGCAAAATTTTCGGCGCAATTCGATCACGGGGATCACCTTGCCGCGCAGATTGATCACCCCGCGCACGAAGTCCGGAGTCTTGGGGACCCGCGTCACCGGCATCATCCCGATGATTTCCTGCACCTTGAGGATCTCGATACCGTAGACCTCCTTCCCCATCTGGAAGGTGAGATATTTCCCCGCCTTGGCTATCGGGGCCGCCGTCGCGCCTCCGTTTTGAATCTCAGTCATCGGATCCATAATTTCTTCCTTTCCTTGCCCGCGCATTACGCCGCGGCGGGTACGGCCTTCAAGCTTTGCAACAATCCGTCCACGTCCAAAATCATCCCCACGGTTCCATCCGAAAGGATGGCGCCTCCCGAAACGCCCGGAAGATGTTTCAGGGATTCGCCCAATCCCTTGATCACCACCTGTTGCTGCCCCAGCAGCTCATCCACCAAAAGGCCCGCCTTGCGCGAGCCGCATTCCACGATCACGGCCAGCGCCCGCTCGCCCGCGTCCGCCTGTCCCCCGGGCACGTATTCCGCGAGATTGAACAGCGGGATCAATTCACCCTGCATCAGGACCATCTCGCCGCGCTCGAGGAAGGTGCGGGTTTCTTCGGGCGTGAGCGGCACGATGCGCAGAATGGACAGGGTCGGGAAGATGAGCCTCTGACCGCGCACCTTGACAATCATGCCGTCGATGATGGCCATGGTGAGCGGCAGCCAAATGCTGAAGGTCGTCCCTTCCCCCGCCCGGCTGTCGATGTCGATGCGCCCGCGCAATTCCTCGATGTTGCGGCGCACCACGTCCATGCCCACGCCCCGGCCCGAAACGTCGGTCACTTGCTCCGCCGTAGAGAAGCCGGCCTCAAAGATGAAGGCCCAGACTTCGTGGTCGGGCAGGGTGGCGCCGTCATCGGCGATGAGTCCCCGCTCCCGCGCTTTGCGGAGGATGGCCTCACGGTTGAGGCCGCGGCCATCGTCCTGAATCTGGATGCAGACGCTACCGCCCTTTTGGAAAGCGCGCAGGACCACCTTGGCCTGGGCGGGCTTACCGGCGGCAATGCGGTCGGCGGGTTTGGCCTCGATGCCGTGGTCTACGGAATTGCGCACCATGTGCACCAGGGGGTCCCCGATTTTGTCGACCACGGTCTTGTCCAGCTCGGTATCATCGCCGAAGCATTGGAATTCCACTTGCTTGCCCGACTTTTTCGCCTGGTCCCGCAACAACTTGGCCATCTTCTGGAACACGGGCCGGATGGGAATCATGCGCAGCGAGGTCCCCATCTTCTGCAAGTCGCGGGTGATTTTGTCCAACGACACCATTTGCTTGGCCAGGAACGGACTACTAATCCCTTTGAGCTCCCGCGATTGGAAAATCATGGTCTCGGCGATCACCAGTTCACCGATGGCGTCGAGCAGGCGATCCAGGCGATCCGCCTCCACCTTGACGGTTTCCTTCACCGCCGCAACTTGAGCGACCGGCGCAACCTGCGTATCCCGGAGCAGCTTCTGGCTGCGCAGGGCCAGGCCCACTTCCTTAGCCGGGATGCCGGACTCCTTGACCAGGGTTTCGCCCAGCGGGCGCGCCCTGGCCTCGTCTTGCGCCCGCACGGCGCAATCCAGCGTGTCCCGATGCACGGTGCCGCTCGCCAACAGGATATCGCCCAGGCGCATTCCGGGTTCAGCGGTCGGCAAAGCCGGCGCGGGAACCCCATCCGGACGGCCTTCCGCCGCCGCTTCCACGCGATCCAGCACCGCGCGCAATTCCACCGCCAGGTCGTCGGGGGCGGCTTGGCCGCCATGGGTAGCGGCCCATTGCATCCGCCGGCGCAGCACGTCCACGGCCGCGAAAGCCACGTCGATGATGTGCGTGTCCATCGCCAGGGTCCCTTGCCGGACGAGATCGAGCATGTTCTCGGTGCCGTGGGCGAAGGTCTGGATGGTCTTGAATCCGAGGAATCCGGCCACGCCCTTGATGGTATGGAACGCCCGGAACAACCCGTTGATCGACTCCGAATCGGACGGTTCCGTTTCCAAGGCCAGCAAGCGGACGTCGGCGTACTCTAAATGCTCAACCGATTCGCGCACGAAGTCGGCGGTGAGCCCGGGATCCGCGTCCGGGACGTCAACCTCTTGCATCGCGTCCAGGTCCGGCTTCGCGGCCGGGGCGTTGCCGCCGAGATCCGCGGGCATGGGAAGCTCGTGGGGAGTCCGGCCTTCGCAGAGCAATCCCTGCAAGCAGACGACGCAGTCTCCGACGCGCGCCATCTCGGCGGCGGAATCCTTCGCTTCCCCCATGATGATGCGCTCCAACGCCGCCTGCGCCATTGCGCAGAGCGCGGCGACATCGCCCGCATAATCGCCGGCGGCGGATTCCCCGATGTCCTTGAAACGCAAGTGGAGGAAACCCAGCGCCTGGAGATCGCTGACTTCCGCGAGCACCAGAGCCTCGGAAAGGGCTCCGACGGGGTCCAGGTTATCGCCGGTCAATAGAGATTCCAGGCTGGAATGAGAAACATCCGCGCGGCCTTCCGTCATCAACAGTTTTAGAAAAACTATTTGGCTCAGTTTCGATAGTAGGGGCTGGCCCAAACCACTGTCAAGAATCTTTCAAGTTTTCTTTCGGAGCGGAGGGTTTTTTGAAACGTTACGAAATTTACAAGTTCAAGTGAGCGCCTTCGGAGTCGCGCCGACCGCGTCTACGGAGCCCGCGTCGATCCGCGCTTAGGATGCTTAGGCTGAGTTATCGCGAACAACGGAACAGGTTCAAAACTTCGATGACGATGAGGGCGATGATGATCCATTCCAGCATGTTGCTTTGCCGGAATTGCAGGAGCTCGGCGAACAGTTCCAGGTTCTCCTGGATTTCGCGCAATTGGAAATCCAGGGCCCGGAAGCGCTCGATGATGTCGAAGGTTTTTTTCATGCCGCGATCGATGCGATCGAGGTATTCGTTTTCCCAGGCCATGTCGGGCGCGTCCATGATGTAGAGGTTGTCCACCATGCGATTGCGCACGCCCAGAGTGCGGCCGATGAAACGCTGGACGTTGCGGCGCGAGGTTTTGAGGCTGCCGTGGGTTTCCAGTTCGCGGCTGAAGCCCGCGGTTTCGGCCAGCATGCGCGTGACTACTTCTTCGTAATGATCGAGCGCGGCGGATTGGCCCACGTAGAGCATGACGATGCGGAGCACGTCGGCGTTGAAGGCGGGCACATGGATGTCGTTGTATCCGAAGGTGAGTTCGGCCATGTCCGCGTGCACGCGGAAGTCCTCGCCCACGCGGTTGTCCAGGGGCTCGCGGCAGAAGTCCTTGAGTTTTTCAATGACCGGGAACATTTCCGCTTCGCCGTGTCCGGCGAAAATGACCACGCCGTAATCGAGCAGGTACAAATAGCCTTCGTCGCGCTCGCCATCACCACCGGCGCCGTCGGTCGGAGCCACGCGGCGGCGATAGAATAATTCTTGGGGAGCGGCGGCTATGAGATCGCCCCGGAACTCCGCGCGCCTTGCTCGCGGCCCGCGCGGCAACGCTTGATGTCGATGGCCTCGGCGATTTGGAAGGCCCGGATGGTGAGTAGGTGGCGGGGTTCGGGCATGACTCGTGTTTCCCTGCGCAGGCCGGTGAGCCTGGCTCTCTCTATTATAACGCTGAAATCCCGGGAAATCCGACGCGGATTTTACCGGTGACGTGGGAAGCTTCCAGGGGGGACAATTTGACCCGAGATTGACATGAGATGGATCGGGAGAAGTGGCCGCGATGCGCGGACCCGAGAGAGCCAACTTTGTATCTTTATTGGGATCTTCTTGGTAAGGAAAAGGACTGCTTTTGACACCACAGAAACTGGTTCTGCATTGGTTGAAGGGACGATTGTCCGCCGCCGATTTGGCGTGGCTGGAAGAAAAGTCCACACTCTTGGCCACGGGCGCGGCCGATAAGGATGTTTATACCGCCTACAGTTCCGCGCTGCGGCATAGCGGCAAGGCGCCGTTGGAGTTGGCCCCGGCGGATTTGGATTCCGCGCAGGCCGCGTCGCCCGGATGGGATCCGTCCGATTGGACTTGCGAACAGGCCGCGCGCGTCGCTTTGCTTTTGGCTTTGCCGCCCGGATCGAAATCGTCCCAGCTGATGGATCGCGTTTACCAAACCGCCGACGTGGGCGAAGCCGTGGCCTTGCAAAAAGCCATCGCCGTGCTGGGTCATCCGGAAGGCCATATGGCGCGGGCGCGCGACGGCATCCGCTCCAATATTCAATCCGTGTTCGAAGCCGTGACCGTGCGCAATCCTTACCCCGCGATGCATTTCGACGCTCTGGGATGGAACCAGATGGTGACCAAAACTTTTTTCGTCGGCGTTCCGCTGCATCTGGTGGTGGGCCTGGACCGGCGCGTCAATCCCGACTTGGCCCGCATCCTGAACGATTTGGCGCATGAGCGTTGGGCGGCCGACCGTCCGTTCAGCCCCGAGTTGTGGCGTTGCGTCGGTCCTCACGCCGACGCGCGCGCGCTGGAGGATTTGAAGAAAGTGCTGAACACCGGAACCCCGCTGGAGCAACGCGCGGCGGCGCTGGCGCTGCATGCGAGCCCCCGCACGGAAGCGGCGCGCATTATTTACACGCACCCGGAATTGGCCGAGGCCGCGCAAACCGGCGCATTGACTTGGGAAAGGCTTTACGATGGCGAATAATCCGAAACGTTATATCGACCCGCATATCCACATGGTGTCCCGCACGACGGACGATTACACCGCCATGGCCGCCGCCGGCATCGTGGCCGTCATCGAGCCGGCCTTTTGGGTGGGCCAGCCGCGTACGGAACTCGGCACCTTTAAGGACTACTTCTCCAGCATCGTCGGCTTCGAAAGATTCAGGGCTTCGCAATTCGGCATCAAGCATTATTGCACCATCGGGCTCAACTCCAAGGAAGCCAACAACGAGGCCTTGGCCGAAGAGGTGATGGACTTGATCCCGCGTTTCGCCGGCAAGGAAGGCGTAGTCGCCATCGGGGAAATCGGCTTCGACGAGATGACCGCGGCGGAGGAAAAATATTTCCGCATCCAATTGGACATGGCCAAGGAATTGGATTTGCCGGTGATGATTCATACGCCGCACCGCAATAAAAAAGTGGGCACCAGCCGCAGCATGGACATTTGCATCGAGCACGGATTGTCTCCCGCGCGCGTGGTCATCGATCACAACAACGAGGAGACGGCCAAGGAAGTTTTGGACCGGGGCTTCTGGACGGCCTTCACCATCTATCCCAAGACCAAGATGGGCAACAAGCGCATGGTGGACATCGCGCGGCGCTACGGCTCCGAGCGCATCATCGCCGACTCCAGCGCCGACTGGGGCATCAGCGACGCCCTGGCCGTGCCCAAGACGGCCAACCTGATGCTGGAAGAAGGAATTCCGGAAGCGACGGTGAACGCCATCTGCTACGGCAACGCGATTCTCGCGTACGGGCAAAGCGGGCAATTCAACGAGAAGGATTGGCTGGACATGGTGCGGCCCGATCTGACCCAGGAATTCGCGGGCAACAGTTTGCTGCGCGGGGGCGGACCGGAAAACCCGGATCTTTCGCGGCTGATCGTTTAACAGGGTGTTGAAAAAGTCCGCGCGGGCGTCGGCCGGCTGCGCGTTCCGGGGCAGGCGGCGAGGGTCAGGTAACTCGCAGGTGACGTAGCCATTGTGCCAAACCGCGAAGTCCTGCGGGCCGCCTACAGGGGCGCGCCTACCGGGACCACGGAGCCCGCGTCGATCCGCGCTGCAAATCGTACATCACGGACAACGCCCGGTTCTCAACGCTCCGTTCCTAACGGCCCGTTACGGCTGTCCCACGTAGAGGACGATCTTTCCCACCGCCCGTCCCGTTTGGCTGAGGGCTTGCGCCTGGGCCGCGTCCTTCAGGCCGAACTCCGCGCCGATCACGGGTCGGATTTTTCCCGTGTCGATATGCTGCGCCAATTGTTCCAGCACTTTGGGGTTGGGTTCGATGAAGAGGAACGCGCCACGCATGCCCAGGGATTGCGCTTTCTCCTGCGAGGGTTGGCTCGCGATGGACACGAGGATGCCGCCCGGCTTGAGCACGGACCAGGAGGCATTCTGAACTTCGCCGCCCAAAGTATCGAACACCACGTCGATGTCCTTCGCCTCCTGCGCGAAATTTTGGCCGTGATAATCGATGATTTCGTCCGCGCCGAGCGATTCCACCAGGGGGCGATTTTTCGCGGAGGTGGTGGCTACGACATGCGCGCCATGGGCCTTGGCCAATTGTACCGCGAGCGAGCCCACGCCGCCGGAGGCCGCATGGATCAAGACCCTTTGCCCGGCTGTGAGTTTGGCGACGGTAAACAGGGCTTCCCAGGCGGTGATGCCCGTCAGAGGCAGGGAGGCGGATTCCACATGGGAAAGGGTTTTGGGCTTAAGCGCGATTTCCGATTCGCGGACGGCCACGTATTCGGCGTAAGTGCCGTTGCGTTTGAGGTCGGGCCGGGAAAAGACGGCATCGCCTTTTTTGAAACGCGAGGCGTTCGCGCCCACCGCTTCCACCACGCCGGATACGTCCCACCCCGGAATGAACGGCATGGGATAGGTGATCATTTTCTGCAAATAGCCTTCGCGGATTTTCCAGTCCACGGGATTGACGGAAGCGGCCACGACGCGGATGAGGACTTCGTCGGCGGCGAGGATGGGCACGGGCGCGTCTTCGTACTTGAGGACGTCGGCATTGCCGTAGGCATGGATTCGGATGGCTTTCATCGGGATCTCCGGGGGATAAAGACGGGGGTTATGGAAATTGGATCTGGTCTCGCTGAGAACATATTTTTTTCGGAGGGGATTCGGAAGCGGAAAGCATTCGCGTACCGGATGCGATTGAATTCGGAGTGGGGACCACCATGGAAGCCTACCGGGACCGCAGGGACGCCTACCGAGGCCGCAGGGCCCGCGTCGATCCGCGCGCATCCGTCATCCGCGCGCGTCAACCGCCTCAGCGGTAGGCCTCCGGAACCTGACTCATATCGCCGCCCGCCTTGCGATAACCCTTAAACGCATCCTCCGCCTCCTTACGGGATTGCAGTTTGTCCGCCGATAACGCGGCATAGAAAAACGCGGAAGGTTCCTGAGGGCAGGCCTCCATGGCCGCCGTGCCGGTAACGCGCGCGGCGGGATAGGCGCCGGTCAAATACTGCGCCTTGTCCAATCCCAATAACAATTCGCAGGATTTAGGCCGGACATCCGCGGCTTTTTTCAGCAGCGACAGCGCCGGAGTTTTTTTGCCTAACGCGATCAGCACCTCGGCCATGGCGAGGACAGCCCGAGGTTGGTTCGGATCCAAGGCATAAGCTTTCTTGGCCAAAGGCACCCAGGTTTCCGGACCGCCATTGCGGCGCATGGATAATGCTAAAGCCGCTTCGGCCTCCGCCGTTTCCACCGCGTCCAGGGATTTCCGCAGGAAGTTTTCCGCCGCATCGGGCTTCCCTTCGGATGCAAAGGCCAGCCCCACGCCGAGGAATCCCTTGGCTTTCCAGTCCGCCGAATTGCGCGAGCTGAGCTCGTTGAATAAATTCCGCGCACCCTGGGCATTGCCCAGTTTGACCAGACACAACCCGGAAAAATAGGTGGCCTCCAGATAGTCCTGCCGGTATTGGAGCGCGTCCTGAAATTCGGATTTCGCCTTGTCCCAGGCGTGATTTTCGTAATGACATAATCCCAAATAAAAATGGTACTCGGCTTTGGTCTCATCCGCCTTCACGAGTTCTTCCAAAATCGGTTGGGCGCGATCGGGATTATGGCTCGCCGCCGCCGATTTGGCCACGGCGAAGCGCACCAGCGGATGGGTTTGATCCGGAAAGGCCGACGCCAGGGCCAACCCCTCGGCCGAGCGGCCCGCCAGCACCAGGGCGTCCACGTATTGCGCCAGCAATTCCGGCGTTGGGCGCCCGGCATAGGCGATTTGGAATTCCTTGACCGATTCCAAAACCCGTCCGCTTTGGAAAAGGCATTGCGCGAAATATTTGCGGCCCTCGTCGGTGAGCCTTCCGCGCATGGGCTCCAAAAGCGCCAGGGCATTGGCGAACTCGTCGCGGGAAAGGTATAGGCGGCTCAAAGCCTCGGCGAATTCCGGCGCCGGGGAAGCGTCCCATGCCTTGCGGTAATGGTCCTCGGCCACGCCGCTTTGCTGATTCTCTTCGGCGTACCGGCCCAGCCAGTATTGGGCCCGCGCATCGCCCCCGCGCGCGTCGGCCTGGGCCTGAAGCAGTTTTTCCACGTCGGCGCGGGTCGTCAACTTCAGGGAGGCCTCCGCCAACAGGTAAACCGTTTCCGCCTCCGGGATTAATTTCTGCGCATGCCACAGATCTCCCGCCGCCTCGGCATGCCGTTGCTCGCGCTCTTCCAGCAAAGCCAGGCCGATAAATGCCTTGGCTTTCCAAAACGCGGAGGGCGATTCTCGCAAGGCCTGGAAACGTCCCAGCGCCTCCTGCTCGCGTCCCAGCTTGATGAGCGCCATGGCCTCAAGATAACGCGCCGAAGGCAGGCTGCCCGCCAGGCGATTGGCAATGCTGAAGGCGTTGACGGCTCCATCGTAATTCCGCTGAGCGTACAAACCCCGGCCGAGAAGGTATTGCACCTCCTGGTTGCGGGGTTTCGCCGCCGCCAATCCCGCGATTACGGCTCCAGGTGAAAAAATCCCACTGTCTTCGATCGCTTCCCCGGGAGGCGCCAACTCCTGGCCCCAGATTTTTTTCCATTGGGCCAGGAAACGGTTCCGGAAGCGATCCGGAAGGGTGGATCCTGCCAGCCTATCACCGGCCAATTGCGCGAGGAGAGCTGGGCTGACGCGCAGCTTGCGCGCCTCCTTGGGACCGGGAATCCGCTTGGGATCGCGAAGCGCGTCCTGCAACGCCTGGACGGCCTCGTGAACGGCATCCGGGGTAACATCCAAGTAACGGGACATGCCGCGCGCCTTTCCCCAACCCACGGAATCCAGGAGCGGGGCCAGGGCCGCAGCCAGATAGTAACGCGTTTCCAGGGGACGATGCTGGGTTTGGAATTCTTCCCACAATAGCTCGGCGAACACACCCACGTAATCCTCCGAGGAATCCCGCGCGTCGAAATACGCCGACATGCGGATGACCGAATCCTCCGCGCTCTCGCGGAAGAAAGCGGGCAAATGCGCCAGGAACAGCAGCCCATGCGCGACTCCGGAATAATAGCCGCCGGACTTTGAATCCGGTTTGGTTTTCCCCTTGGCGGTGGAGGCAGCCGGCTCCTCGCGATCGGCGTCCAGGTAGACGTCGCGCGCCAGGGTATCGAGAGGAGAATATTCGCGCGTCACCGTGGCGGGGAAATAGCCGCGCGCCCGATAGGTCGCCCGGCAATGTCCCGCCGTAACCTTGCGGATACGGTATTGGCCGCGCGCGCCGGTAATGGCGGAACCCAGATTCCGTTTTCCATCGTACACGCTGATTTGGACGCCGGAAATTCCGCGCGCGGAACCGTCCGGACGTAAAGTCCCGCGGTCAATGACCCGACCATGCAGGTCCGCGGCCCGGGGGGAAGAGATTCCCATAACTAAAAATGCCGCGATGCCGAAGACGAGGCGGAAGCGATTCATCATTTCCTTCATCATTCCCTTATCCAATCACCTTTGCCGGAGCGGTCCATAAATTACGTGCTTTCCCCGACCCTGGCCCGGAAATTTTCCCCGAATTCCCGGAAGCGATTATCTCCCTGGAAGAGTCCGGGTTACGCGCGTTTCCAATGGATGAATACCCCGGTAACACCAAAGCTACGGTGGGACGCGACGAGGACATCGCTTACCGCCATGGGCGGATAAAAGAAAAAAGGGGGAAAAGAAAGGCCCGGCGAAAGTGTTTCGAAATTTTGGAGTCGAGACACTATGGGCCACCGGGCCATCACATTAGCAGGAAAGGTGGGGAGGTTCCTACTACCGCGCTTTACCTTAGTTTACAGCCCAAAATCCGGAAAAGCAAGCCGATTTCGCCCATGTTTACTTTTGCTTACCATGCTCGGGCGTCGCCTGTTTCTTTCGCATAGACTTTGGCGAAGGCTTGCGCGAACTCTTCAATGGAAGAAGTTGTGGTATTTGCCGAATTTCGCGGCGTGTGAGGAATCAAGCCTTCATTAAGCGCGCGGCTCATCGCGACGAAGTTTTCCGCCATGCTCTGCGACATGCCCGCGCCTATCATTCCCTGCAAAGCATCCGGGTACGGAAATTGCACATATTTCAAATCGGGTTTTCCGATGGCCCGGCCAATCACAATGGTGATCTGAGTCATGTTTAAATCCCGCTGGCCGACCAATTCCTGCGCCGACTTCCCGGTGAAATCCCGCTTTTGAAGCCGCAAGGCCGCGACTTCCCCCACGTCCTTGGAGGCGATGACGGACATGATCAAATCCCCGCGCAGCGCGGATCCGTTGATGCCCATGCCTTTGATGATCGGGATGGATCCGTACAAATTCTCCATGAAATAACCGGGGCGCAAATGCAGGACACTGACCCCCGATAAGGCGTTCAGCCGCTGTTCCTGGCGGTGCAGGCCGGCGATGGGGCCCGTGCCTTCCGGCAAATGCGCGCCCAAGCTCGACAGGTGTACCACGTGGGTTACCTTGGCCTCGACGATGGCCTTGACGACGGCCGTTCCGATTTTATCGTAATGGGCATGGATGTCCGGGGTTTGCATGTCCGGCGGGATCATGGCGAAAACGGACTTGGCTCCCACCATGCTCTTGGCCAGGAACACGCTGTCCTCCATCGATCCAACCGCGATTTCCGCGCCCAGCTTGGCCAGCGCCGCCAGCTTTTCCGCATTGCGTCCGACGGCCCGGACCGGCTTACCCAGGGCCAATAATTTCGCCGCCGCAGCTCCGCCCACTTTTCCAGTCGCGCCTAAGATGACGTACATATCCGCTCCTTATTCTGTGATTGCTGTTAAGCTACCTCCCTATGCCTTGAATTGCCAGAAGGCACCGCTGCGTGACCGCCTTACCGGACGGTTTGGTTCCGATTGCCGAAAGGAAACCGGACCCGGCTACCATCGCCCCGACAGGCCCAAAAAGAGAATCGGGACCGGGTAGTTCAAATCCACGAACTTCCAGACCTTGGTTTTGGAATCCGTGAGCAGGAAGTTCGGATCGTTGAACGCATTCCAAAGTTCGAAGTACGCTTCCATATTATGGCTCCAAGCCGTGAAGTCCCGCGAGAGGCGGATATCCCAGCGGCTGTAAGGCGAATAGCGGCTTCCATTTTGGGGGCCGGAATAAAAAAGGGTGTCGTTTTTGGGGTCGGCCGGGACGGTCGAAAAGCCTCCGCCGATTTTATCATTGGCCGCGCGATAAGCCACATAGTCGGTGTAGGGCAATCCCGCCGCGAGCTTGGCGCGCAAAGACAATTTGTAACGGTTGGGCAAATTGAAATGATTGATCCAATTAAAGGTCCAGGGCCGCGCATACCGGAAATCGTAAACGCGTCCGCCCGGAGCGTCTTGACGCGTGGACGAACCGACTTCCGCGCTCAACCATCCGCCCCAGGACGCGGAGGGTTCGTAGTAGAAGGACCATTCCATTCCCACGGCCTTGCCGCTTCCCCCGTTTTGGTAATCGAAACGCCGGTCCGCATAGAGACCGATGAGGCTGTCCTTCTCGGCCTTGGGCAAGGTGGCGAAGCTCGCGCTGTCTAGGCCGGGTATTTCCGACAAGGGGCTGGCCTGCCAATTGAGATGTCCGGTATTGATCAGGATCGGCACGACCAGATCGAAATAATTCTTTTGGTAGAATTGGCATTCCAACCGGTACAGCGGGGAAAAGACATGCGTCCATTCCACGTTGAAATGAAAGGCTTTTTCCATCTCCAGGGTAACATGAGCGTTACGGATCTGAAAGGGAAAATCACTTTGTGAGTACAATCCCGACGCCAAAGTCAACTCGTCATGGCTGCCCAGGCTTTGGAAATACGCCGCCCGGGGGCTGAAGAAGGGTTTGTTCGAGTAGGTGTCCGTTTCCGCCCGGAGCCCCAAGTTGAGCCGATGCGCGGGATCGAAATTGTACTCGCCCGAAACATAGGCCGCCGAAAATACCGCGGATAAATCCCCCTTTTCATCCATCCGGATCAATTTGGGCAGAACATCCAGGTAATCAACCGGGGATTGGGAAGTGGAATCCTTTTTCCTGATGAGCAGGCCGTTGGGATTGAAATAGCCCAGTGCGTCCAAAGCGTCCACATTGCCGTTCACTATGGTTTCGAAAATGGGCCGGGGCAACTTGGTTTCAAAGCGTGATGCGCGGATGGACTGCGAGGCCCCCAGCTTGACCACGAGATCCTGGCCGACATATCCTTTGGCGTCCACCTTCCAATCATAGGTTTGGTTGCGGATCTTCAAGAGATAATCGCTGGCGCCGGTGGTTCTATATCCGGCGAACCGATCATCCGGAGCGATGGAATCGTGCCACACCGTCTGGTCGAAAAATCCCACGTTCCATTCTTGGGACTGGTATGCGAGGGCCTCATCCACTTGCCAGGCCGGATTCGGCGTCCAATGCATGGTCAAGGCGTGCACGTCATTACCGACGTTGACGGCGGCCAAGGTGTCCGACTCCATGCGTTTTTCCCGGTGATCGGCGGCCTTGCCGTAGAACAAATCCCAATCGTAATAGTTGGGGGAAACCTCTTCTCCGTTGACATAGCGGTGCGCGCCAGGTTGCTTGACGGTGAAAATATCCTGGGACAAGATGCCGGTATATTCGCCCTGCAAATACGCGGACATTTTCCAGGTCAGGCCCAATTGGAGGTCCTTAAAGTTCGGCAAATCCAAATTGTTTTGGATGTCATGCCTAGACCTTCTGAAGGCGGCGTCATCCTTCATCAAGCTCATCAAATCCAGGCCCCGATTGAATACCCAGTCATACCAAAAAGCCTGGTAAGCCAAGGAAAGGCCCACCTTGCCTTTCTTCAGGGGAATGCCCGCATAGGCGTTGCCCCGTAACATGGAAATGTCGGTGGATAAAGCCATGGTGTCCAACGGTGAGGGCCGCGCACGCATATACAGCGCCCCGGAGAGCGCGTTGCCGACATCGGTCGGGAAACCTCCGTTGTATAAAGTCATATCCCGTAAGGATTCGATATTGAATACCGAATAGACACTGCCGATATGGAAGGGTTGCAAAAGCGGGATGCCTTCCCATAAAACCTGGGTTTCCTCCGCCTTGCCGCCGCGCACGAACGGGCGCACGCTCATGTCATTTTGATTGGCGGTGCCGGGCAAGGTGCTCAAAGCTTTCAAAGGATCCCCTTGGGCGGCCGCAATCTTTTTGAGATCGTTACGGGTAAGACGGGTGCGACTCACCTCTTTTTCCAAATGGGTTTTGGTTGACGGACTGGTGACGGTTTTTTCCCGCATCTCCAAAGTGTCGGACGCGCCCTCCCCAAAGGCCGCGGACGGCAAGGATAGCGAAGCCAGCGAGGACAATGCCAGCGCCAGGGAGGCGAGGCATCTCATTTGAAATTCCATCCCATACCCAGAGTAAAGTTCCAGGCCCTGTCATCCAATACATAGGCCGGGATCGCGTCACTACCCGTGGGCCCCAGAGGATAGGTCAAGCCCACCTCCGGGATGATATAATCCGGAACGATAAGGATTTCCGGCAAAGCCCATTTGAATCCTAAGGAGGATTGATGGATGAGCCGCCTTTTGCTGAGAAATCGCCGCGCATCCTCGGAGCCGAGTAAATCCGCCGATTGACTGGCCAAATACGTGGCGCGGTAATTTACGAATAGGTCACTCAATCCGAAGGGGCGCGATGCGGCGTATTCCAGGAAGGAAGAATTGTCGGCCCACATACCGATGCTCCATCCTGCCGAAAGCGAATGATGAAAGGCTAAGCCCTTCGGTACGGGCAACCCCAACTTCAAATCGAATTCCCCGCTTACGGGATTGGTGGGCGATTCCAAATGCAAACCCATTTCCAGGCCGGAAAATGGCCCTAACTTGCCGTGTATTCCCAGCCGATACCCCAGGCTTCCGCTGTAGAACGGCAGCGCGAATTTTTTAGGATCGGTGACGAGGAAATGTGGATTGGAAGAGCCGTTTCCGTCGGAAGCTTCACGTGAATCATCTTCGCAATGGCGCGCGCCTGTGGAATCCTGGAATTCAATGACGTTGGGATTCGAAGAGCACCCGAAACCCGGCGCCTGGGAATAGCCTCCTCCCACGGTAACATCCGACATACCCGGATCCAGAAGACGGCCGCTATTGAAATGATGGGTGGAATACAGGCATCCCGTCATCAGAAACGCGCAAGTTACCCACACCGGAAAGCGCATGCGCTTCCACGCGGAAATAATTTTCAAACCCAGACCTTTCCGATAGTTACGCCGAAGCGGGAAAATAATAATTTCAGGATGTAAATTACCTAAACCCGGCCCCATGAAAAAAACATTTCCATCTAACCTTGTAAAATCACCATTTCTTATGGTGATCGCCGCGCTTATCCTATTGGCGTGCAGCACGGAAGACGGGCCGGAGTACGATGTTTTTGCCGGCTTGATAGTCACCAGCGCCCAATTGGAAATCAACGGGGACGGGACCCCGCTCATCATGGCCCAAGTGGCCATGTTTTACGGTACCCGGAGCAAGTTGCGTCAATATGATCCCAAATACCAGTTACGCAATATGGAAACCCGGATTTACACCTTAAAGAACGGGGTATGGAATTCTTTCGGATTCAGAAACCTCCAGGTCTGGGATGCCTCCTTTTTGGCTGCCAATCAGAAAGGCGATTTTCAACCTATGGTATGGGATCAGAACCGATTTTTCCTCTATGCCCCCAGCGGAGATGGCTGGCGACGTGTGGGCCAAAGCCTGGCCGGAAACGACAATCTCCAAGGTCAGGCCACTTATTCTCCTGAACAGGGAATAAGACTTCCATTCTTAATTTACGGCGATACCGTTTGGCAACCCGCAGTGCAAGAGTTCCCAAGTACAAAGGCAAAGGTTGTTTCCAACTTTGGGGAGACGATTACCTTGGATACCAATGTCTATTTCACTCCGCGTGCTTTTTTAAATGGAACGGATGCGAATCTCGTTGTGGGCCGGGTTACACCCATAATTGACGGTCACTCCACCTATTACCGGAACAACCAACTGGTTTGCTATCGGTGGAACAAGTCATTGGGAAAGGGCGCGACGAGCAAAACCATACTCCTCGATTCCACGGTAGGTTACTCCCTGAGCGTCAATCGCGTGCTCGGGGAGACGCGGTTATATGTGCCCCTCAATAACGCCGATTCGGCCGCGGTATTCGCCTTGCGGGGAAACGCCTTGACCCGATTGGAGGATGTCAGTTATCGGAATTCCGATTCCACCCTGCCGGATTCCAGATGGGGATTTTCCAACTCCATCGCCGGACCCGACGGATGTTTCCACGGGCTGAATAGGGTTGTGGACACGTCCACACCGGCCAACGCCGATATTCCCCGAATCCTCTATGTTCATACTTCTTCTTGCCGTGTGGGAGGCGATACCTTGAAGTTACCCCTGGATTCCGCTTCCAAATCTGGAATCGAATTTCATCCCATGCTGCGTTTTAGCCAGGATGGAAATCCCATGGTGCTGTATCTAACCGATCAAAATGCTGGCGGTTATTTTTTATCCGACGCCGTCATTGGACCGAGCCGGATTTTCCTCGCGCGCTTGACGAGTGAACGGAAATGGACGTGGGATACGGTAGCGGTTTTTTCAGGGCTGTGACGCTATTATTGGAGGCAATGGCGCTATATTAGCACAGGACTTTATTCCCCAAGCACTTCGTCGCAGAGGGGCTTTACCCTGGAGGCCGACTTGTTTCGACTCATCGCAGGAACCTCCCCGGCTTGGACCGCCGCAGCCGCACTGTTGGCCTTACCCACCACCCTCTTGGCGCAAAAGGCCGTACCCGTGACCAGCGCATCTTCCTTCACGCTGACCACCGGCGGCGCCACCTTGCAAGTGGGCGCGGCGACTTCATCGCGCGTGGCTTCCCTCAAATACCTGGGCACGGAAATGCTCTACACCGTGACTACCGGCGGGAACACGTTGTGGGGCTCAACGTTGTGGGTCAGCCCGCAAACCAATTGGACAGCCGCGTGCAAAAGCGCCTCCACGCTCGATTGCTTTCCGCCACCTGCGGCGCTGGATGGCAATGCCTACACCGGGGGCATCGAGGCCGCGGATACGACTTTGACCTTTACCGGGACGGCGGACAGTTACACCCATTTGCGCTTCCGCAAAACCTTTTCCGCCAGTCTCAAGGATTCGTCCTTCACCAATCTGTATCATTTGATCAATACTTCCGGAGGCCCCATTTCCTGGGCTCCCTGGGAGGACACGCGCTTCCCCTCCGGCGGCGTCACCTTCTGGCCTTCGGGAAACATCAAGGCCTTCGGAAACGACGGCATGCTCAAGCAAACACACGACACCTTGGGCGCAACGTGGTTCACCTATGACAGCTCCGCCAGCTTGACGGGTCGCACGAAAATCTTCGGAGACGCGGGTGTGCCCGGGTGGATGGCCCACGTGGACAAAAGCCGGAACCTTTTCATCAAAAAATTCGCCGACACGCCGCCGGACAAGCAAGCGCCGGGCACCGAAAGCGAATGCGAGATTTACGTCACCGGCTCGCTGCTGGAAATGGAATTGCAAGGGCCTTACGGACCCATCCCGGCCAACGATTCCATCGGTTGGCAAGTGCAATGGTTCGTCCGCAAGCTGCCGGAAAATATCGCCGTCGGCCGCAACAAGGCACTGCTTGATTTCGTCAACCAAACGGTGGGAAGCGCAGTAACCGGAGTGTTACCCAATCGGAATGGAACCGAAGACGCTGTTCGTATGCGGCGGTCCGGACGCTCCATCATCTTGGAAGTGTCGCGTCCCATGGACCTGGAGATTTCGCTTTTCGATTTGCGCGGCAAGTCGCTGGCGCGTTAGCCCTTGTCTTAGCCGGCTGCCCAGGCGCATGGTCGCCCGCTAGTTATTGTCTTAGCAAACAAATACACAACCCTTGGAAATCTCCCCATGGAAAACGCCAATCCCAAAGTCGACGCCTTCCTCGATCGCCTTCCGGCCTGGCGCGAGGAATGCGAAAAGTTGCGGGCCATCGTCCTGGAATGTCCCCTGAACGAGGAGTTCAAGTGGGGCAATCCCTGTTATTCCCATTCGGGCCGAAACATCGTTCTCATCCATGTGTTCAAGGAATATTGCGCGCTCCTGTTTTTCAAAGGCGCGTTGCTGAAGGATCCCAAAGGCATTCTGATCCAACAAACGGAGAACGTCCAAGCCGCGCGGCAAATCCGGTTCACCCACATCGGCGAAATCCAGAAACAGAAAGCGGCCATAAAGAGCCTCATCCAACAAGCCATCGAGGTGGAATCATCAGGACAAAAAGTGGAATTCAAAAAGACCGGGGAATTTCCCATGCCGGTTGAATTCAAGCAGGCACTGAAAAAGATGCCCGCGCTTAAAACCGCCTTCGCAGCCTTGACGCACGGGAGACAAAGGGCCTACTTGCTCCACTTTTCCTCCGCGAAGCAATCCCAGACACGGGAAGCCCGGATCGAAAAAGTGATCCCGAAAATCCTGGATGGATTTGGGTTGAATGATTGATGGGGATTTAAAGGCCGCAATACGGCGTTGAAAAAATCACCGCAGGCGCCTTATTGCCGCAGGACTTCCGCCGACAAGCGGTCGAGATTTTGCTCATTCGCCGGCACGACGATCGATTCCAAGCGCTTGGCGACTTCGGAGTTTGCAAAGGCCTGGGACCAAGTGAGCAAAGTTCCCGTTGGCGAGGGACGCAATTCCAGAGTCAGGTGGAACCGTGGCTCTCCAACATGTTCGATCACCCATTTATTCGGGCTTGGCCTGGATTTCGCGCGAAGTTTTGAAGGTCGTCATGGGATACTCCGTATTTCTTAACAGGCCCCAGCAGCCTTCCGTTGTTCCACTTTCCGCGCCGTGCGGATGTCCACGGCCACGACCTTGTATTCCGGGCACTTGGTTTCCGTGTCGGCCACACTGGAGGTCAGCACGTTCATCATGATCTCAGGAAAGTGAAACGTGGAACTGAGGATTCCGGGTTTCACCTGATCGGAAATCTGGGCCACGACGTCCACCTTGCCTCGCGCGGAGCTGATGCACACCATGTCTCCCTCCGCAATCCCCTTGGCGGCCGCGTCGGCGGGGTTGATCAGCAGTACGTCACGTCCGAGGATTTCCGCGTTCGGCGTGCGACGGGTCATGGTGCCGCAATTGTAATGTTCCAACTCCCGATTGGTTGTCAGGATGAAGGGAAATTGGCCGCCATGATCGACGATTTCCGGACTTTCCTTGAAGGCCTTGAATTGAATATGGCCCTTGCCCAGCTTGAAGGATTCGGTATGCATGATCTCGGTGCCTTGGCCGTCCGCATAGACGGGCCATTGCTTGCCGTTGTCCCCCAACTCGTCCCATTTCACGCCTTGGAAAAAAGGCACCACGCGCGAAATTTCCTGCAGCAAGGTTTTCGGATCGTAATCCGGCTGCGGGTAGCCCATGCGGTTCATGATGTCGACGATGATTTGGCCGTCCGATCGGGACTGGCCCACCGGCTCCACCACCTGATGCACGCGCTGGATGCGCCGCTCGCCGTTGGTGAAGGTTCCGCTTTTCTCGAAGAAGGACGCTGCGGGCAAAACCACCGTGGCCATGCGGGCCGTGTCGTTCATGAACAGCTCGTTCACGATGAGCAAGTCCAAACTTTCCAACGCAGCTTTCACATGTTTAGTATTGGGATCCGTTTGCACCAAATCCTCGCCGATGACCCACAAGGCCTTAAACTCGCCGCGCAAGGCCGCCTCGTACATTTCCGGGATTTTCCAGCCCGCGTCGCGGGTCAGTTTGACACCGTAAAAATCCTCGTACATGCGGTGATTCGCCTCGTCGCTGACCGCGAGATAGCCCGCGCCCTGATGCGGCTGCGCGCCCATGTCGGCCATGCCCTGCACGTTGTTCTGCCCGCGCAACGGCGTGACGCCCACGCCCCTGCGGCCGATATTGCCCGTGAGCATGGCCAAATCCGCGATCAACATCACGGTGAAAGTGCCCTGCGAATGCTCGGTGACGCCCAAGCCGTGGAAAGACATCGCCGCCTTGGCATTGGCATAGGTGAGCGCCGCGTCTCGGACCAAATTCCGATCCACACCGGTGATGCGCTCCATTTCATCCAAATCGATTTTGAGCAGCTCCGTCTGAAACGACTCGAACCCCTGGGTGCGCGTGTCGATGAACTTTTGATCGACCTTGCCTTCGGTTACGATGTAGTACAACATCATGTTCAACACCGCGACATTGGTGCCGGGCCGGATTTGCAAGTGATGGGTCGCGTAACGCGTCAATTCGATTTTGCGGGGATCGATGACGATGAGCGGAAATCCTTTCATCGCCCGTTGCTTGATTTTGGCTCCCGTGACCGGATGCGCGTCCGTGGGATTAGCGCCGATCACGAGCATGCATTCGGTGTGGGCGATGTCCTTGATGGAGTTGGTCGCCGCTCCGGTTCCGAAGGTGCGTTGCAGCCCTAAAGCCGTGGGCGAATGGCAAACGCGCGCGCAGCCGTCGATGTTGTTGGTGCCCACCACCGCACGGATGAACTTCTGCATGAGGTAGCTTTCCTCATTGGTGCCCCGCGCGCAGGCGATGCCGCCGATGGCGTTGGGCCCATGCTTTTTCTTGATGTCCGTCAACTTCGCGGCGATGAAATCGTAAGCCTCGTCCCAGGTCGCGGGCTCCAGCTTTCCGTTTTTTCGGATCAGCGGAGTCTGGATTCTTTCCGGATGGCGATAGAACTCGAAAGCGTAACGGCCCTTCAAACAGGTATGGCCTTGGTTCACTTCCGCGTCATACGGCGCGAGAATGGACTTTATGGTTCCGTCCACCGTGGACACTTCGAGATTGCAACCCACGCCGCAATAGGTGCATACCGTGCGTGTGGTCTTGTCGGCCACCGTGCTTTTGGATTTGTAGATGTCCGTGATGGCTTGCGTCGGACAGGCCTGGGCGCAGGCGCCACAAGAGACGCAGGCGGACTCCTGGTAGTTTTCGTTCATCCCCATGATGATGCGATGATCGAAGCCGCGGCCCGCCATGCTCAACACCATTTCGCCCTGTACCTCGTCGCAAGCGCGTACACACCGGTAACAATTGATGCAGGTGGAAAGGTCGGCGCGCATATAAGGATGCGACACGTCCTTTTCCCGGTCGTGATGGTTCTTGCCCGCCGGGTAACGGATATCCTTATGGCTGATGCCCAAAGCTTCAGCCACGTTTTGCAATTCATTCCGACCGCTGCGGTTTTCGTTCCACCGATCCTCGGGATAATCGGTTAGCACCAATTCCACGATATTGCGCCGCAGGCGTTGGATGCGCTCGGAATCGGGGAACAGGTATTGTCCCGCTGAAACCGGGGTATGGCAGGAGGCCATGGCCTTGCAGGGCCCGCCGTCCTTGAGCGCCACGTCCACGCTGCATACGCGACAGGATCCGAAAGGCTTCAGGTTGGGAGCGTCACAAAGAGTGGGCGCGTTTTTTCCGTGCCGCCGTAAAAAGGCCAGCATGCTTTCGCCGGGTTCGATTTGGAAGGGCTGATTGTCGATATATGCGATGGACGCGGCTTTGGCGCTATCCGCGATACCCGCAACCTTTGCGATATTGGCGCTCATGGTTTTTTCCTCAGGCGAAATACCCGCGCAATTCCGGTTCGAAATACTTGAGCGCGTTTTTCACGCCCAACGGCAATCCCCCGCCCAACGCACATAAGGATCCGATTTCCAATGTCTCCAACAAATCGTCCAGAAGACGGCGCGGGATTTTGTAACCCTCGTGGCGCGCTTTGGCCAGCATTTCGCGGCCGCGCACCGATCCCAGGCTGCATGGAAAACATTTTCCGCAAGACTCGGCCGCCGTGAATTCGAATAAATGTTCCAGGTAAGCGATGACAGGGAAATCCTCCGGCAGCGAAACGACTCCCGCGTGGCCGATAAGAAAACCGTTAGCCGCGAAGGATTCGAAATCCACCGTCAAATCCGGAATCTTATGCACCGGCACCAGGCCTCCGAGCGGACCGCCCACGTGCACGGCCTTCACAGGTTTTTTAAAACCTCCGCCCAGACCATTCACCACTTCGGCGAAGGGCGTTCCCATGGCGACTTCGTACAGCCCGGGTTTATTGAAAAAACTGTCGAGGCAAACCAATTTCGATCCCGACGATTTCGCCGTCCCGATTTTCGTAAAGGCGGTCCCACCGTTTTTCAGAACGAAAAAAAGATTGGCCAAGGTCTCGACATTATTGACCACGGTGGGCTGGTTGAACAATCCGACTTGGGCCGGATACGGCGGACGCACGCGCACCTCGGGCCTTTGCCCTTCGATGGAAGAGAGCAGCGCCGTCTCTTCGCCGCAAATGTAAGCGCCCGCGCCTTCGATGACCTTGAAGCGGAAATCAAACCCGGTGCCCCGGATGTTTTTCCCCAGCCAGCCTCCGCTCGTCAATTCTTCGATGGCTTCGCGCACAATGCGGATAGCCTCGGGATATTCGCCCCGGATATAAAGCACGCCGCAATCGGCCCCCACCACAAAACCCGCCGCCATCATTCCGAACAAAACCAGATGGGGCCGTTGTTTCAATAAGTAGCGATCGGAATAAGCGCCGGGATCGCCTTCATCGGCATTGCACACCACGAATTTTTGATCCGACTCGGTGCGTGAACACGATTCAAGCTTGATGCCCATGGGAAAGCCCGCTCCGCCGCGCCCGCGTAAATTGGCCGCTTTGATTTCCACCAGGGCCGCATCCCGACCCTTCGCAATCACGGCTTCGAGTAAGGGATACATTTCGCCGACGGGCAAAGCCTTTCCGGTCAGCAGCGGCTCTTTGAGATTGGTGCCGACGATATATTGGTCATGGGAATCGAAATGCTGATCATCGGACTGGGCGGATTCGCCGCTCACAATGCGTTCGATTTCCGCGCCGGATTTTCCGGAATAATTTCGGCCTTCGAATTGGAAAGCCGAATTTTCATGGCATCGACCCAAACAACAAATGTGTCCGATTTCCGGTTCCGAAAACTTTTTTTCCAGGGCTTCCGTCAAATCGGTTTGGGTACCAGCGGTGAGGCAGGCGCTGCCGTTGCAGACGCGGACTTTAACGTTTTTGTTTTCCGCGCGGGTGAAATCGTAGAACGAGGCCGTTCCGTACACCGTCGCGTCGCCGAAAAGAAATTCTTTGGCCAACTCCCGCATCTGTTCGGAGCCGGGCGTCCCTTCCCGTTTGGCGATTTGGACGACCTTCTCGAACAAGGAGTTTTCCACTCCTTTGCGGCCGGCTAAGAATCCAAGATTTTCAGACATGATTGAATTCCGGAAAAGGAGAGGCAAGCCGTCCTCCCGCAGGGAAAGAGCTTAAGTAATTGATGGCTCATTTCCAATCCGGTTCCTTCACCGTGAATTCCATTTTTCATGCACATTCCAGACAATACAAGACTTTTTCCAACTTTTCCTATTTCTACGGTGGGATTGGAAAATTGGATATAAAAGCCGTCTCTGAACCCGTTGAATTTGACCTACAAGTGAGCCGACCTGTTAAGGACCCAAAGCATGGTTCTAAAAAGTATTCTCCCCGGAATCCAGGCTCTACTCAGACCCTGCAACTATCGGCGGATTCGCCTGCCCCGGGTCAACTCCACCAATCCCACAAGGCCGTAGGGTTATGGTATGGCCGCTTTAGTCTTGGTAACAAATCCGGAGTTGGATGATGAATTGGTTGATGCAAGGGAAGTCACATTTAAATCTTTTTCCGGACCATTTGGGACTCCAGTGGTGCTGGAAGCAGAAAGTAAGGCGGTTGGCCGCAACTTTCCGAGAGCCGGATTTTTAAGGAAGGTCTGACTTCCCGGAAACCGTATCGTTACCGGGGTCAACCGCGATGAACTTGGGCGATTGTCCGTCTTGGCTGGACGTCCAAACCTGACACGGAACCATTCAGTGGAAACAATTCTGCTTCACGGGCTAAATTACCTAAGGGAAAACCATGAGGGACCAGTTCAATCCGTCGCCAGGATCTTGCATGATTACGCCGGTTCCGGAAGAGCGTAGTACTTGTAATTTGACCGTATAGGATCCAGCTGATGGAATGGTAAAGACATAGCTTCCCGATATATTTCGGTGCGAACTGCCCTCATTGCTATACATATTCACGTAGCCGCCATTTAAGCTTCCTATTACTGGACGAACTTGTATCCATGTGCCTGCAACCGAGACCCAAAAGGTCATATTCCAATTGAATACCGCTTTACCTGCGGGTAATGAAATGGTTTTAACCGAGGAGGGGATATCCACGAAACTTGCCGATGTGGTTGAAAACGCGACGCCATTTGAATCAAGGCCATCCGTAAAAACCGTATTCGCCTTGCCGTCCAAAGTCGGTTGCAAATTGGTAATCTGCGAAATGGCATGCGTATGCGCCAAAGGTGCCCGTCGCGGCATCGCGCGCGCCCACGAAGAGCGGCGCCGTATCGAGGGCGATGGGCCCTTTGGAATAGGGAGTGTATGAGACTTGTACGCCGTTGATATAGGTGCGCACGGCGGAACCGTCATAGCTGGCCGCGACCTTGGTGGTTACACCGCCGGTTATGGTACCGTCTCCGACCCAGGCCCAATCCGATGACACCGTCTTGAAGCGGCAGCGGAGTTTGCTGCCGATAACGGCCATTTCATACTGGCCGGATTTGGCGACCAAGGTTTGGCTGTCCGGCGGTGCCTCAGTGGAAAGCTTTACCGAGGCCGAAAGCGCGATCGCCTGGTAGGGGCTCAAGGACGCGGAGTTGGGCGTAGTAGCATAGCCGTTACCCAGGAATTGGACGGCGGAATCGCCGGGAGCGTTTTCGATGCGGCTCGTTCCATCCGTGGAAAGGACGAGCGTGTTGCCGTTACCGGAACTATCGGGAGACGTCCGGTTCGCTCCCGCAGTTCCGAATCGATCAAAGCTGTAAAGAGCACGCGCGCCCCGATCCAAAATCAAATTGAATATCGGAGCCTGATCGGCAGAAGCGCCGGCATCGCCTTTGTCACCCTTATCTCCTTTTGCGCCCGCCACGCCGGAGTCGCCCTTGTCGCCTTTAACACCGGCCGACCCACTCGCACCCACGGGGCCGACAGCGCCGGCGGCCCCAGCATCGCCTTTCGCTCCCTTCGCGCCCGCCGGTCCAATCAGAACCGAGCCATATTTCGCTGCCAAAACTCCGGCTACCGTATCCGCCAGCATGGAGTCGATTTTCCCTGTGCTTCCCGCCGCGTAATCGAGGAATAAGAGCGCTCCGTGAGCGCCTTCCAACGCGCCGATTTCCGCGTCCAATCCGTCCGCGCCCACGAGGATGAGCCCTCCGAAAGAACCGTCGGCGATTTTGGCCAGCACCGCCGGAGCCAGCGGGATGGACACCATGGTTTGGATGTCCTTAGCCGCACCGATGTGAACCGAGCCCAGGCTATCGGCGCTTTTCAGATTCTCGAAACGGGTTTGGTTTTCGAGGAAGTTCAGGTTGGCCGCGAGGTAGACGCGCAGGGTGCCGTCTTTGATGACGTCCTTGACGTAGACCTGCAAGCGGGCTTTCTGGAGACCCGTAGCGGCTCCATCACCCAGGGCATGGGCCACCCAGCCCTTGCTGTCCCCGGCGCGCACGATCAAAGTCTTACTGGTGCCGTTGTATAGGGAGGGATTGGCATAGCCATCCTTGAAAGGCGTGAAAGGTGTCTCGACGGCGAACGCGGCGCCGTTGATCATGAGTAAGCCTGCGACGATGCGCTGACGGGTTCCGATTTTCATATCACCATGCCTTCCGAATGAAATTCCGAATCGCCGCCGCCGGATTGCCGGTCAAACGGGTGGTTGTGTTGGTTGGGTTATTTGTATAAGCCGGGGCCGCATTCGCCGATAAGCGCAGCAGCGTCTGCCGATTCTCGATTTGCGTGGCCGTCATCTTGGCAGCCGGCGCAGCCGATGTCCCGTAGAGGAACTCCTGGACGAATTCCAAATCGCCGGAAGTCTCGTCGAGATAAGCGACGCGCGCCAATTGCCCCGCGGCGTTGTAGCTGTAGGTTTCCGATTTCGCGAGCTCCTGAGTTCCGCTTTCCGTGTAAACATACCGCAGGGCGATGACGCCCAAGCCGTTGTACACGTAGCGGTCGGATTGATTGGCGGTGAGGCCGCCCTTATTCACGAAGGTGCGCGAAGAAAGCAGCAACGTGTCGTTCCACACGGACTTCACTACGCGGGCGAGAACCAGTCCCGAGTCGCCCATGGAGAAGGTCGAATCAACCTTGGCAACCGTGGAAGGGACGGAATGCTTGAGCACTTGCGTCAATTTTCCCCGGGCATAGCTGCGGGTTTCCAGCGCGCCGCCCGCGTCGTAGAAAAGGCTGTCCACGGTGGTTCCGGTTTTCAGGGTCACGGTCAAAACCGTCAAGCGGCCTTGGGCATCGTACTCGAAAGCAGTATCCAGCGAAGCCTCGTTCTGGTAGGCGCGCAGAGCCTTCATCACATGATCTTTGCCTGCTACGGTCAGGTAGGTGAAGTTGACGGAAGAGACGGGGGGCCGGGCCGCAACGAAAACCGTAGTATCATAATCGAGCAGCGAATCGAAATTGCCAGACGAAGTGTATTTGATCCAGGTGAGCGATCCCAGGTTCGAGGATAAATCGTTGCGGGTGACTATCCCCTGCAATCGCCGGGTTGCGCGTCCGGCCAAAACTTGCGCGCTCCAGGCCTTCTCATCCACGACCGTGGAACCGCTCAGCACCTGAACCTTGATGCTGATCCGTTTCCCACCCAATGAGTCGGCCGGTGTCCAGGAGATTTAGGTTCCGGTTCCCTCCGCCAACACGCTGTCGCCGAGCCGCACCCACCATCGGTAGGTCATGCCCGCGGCGCTGTCCAGCGTCACTTGGATGGGTTTGCCGGTCAATGCGAGGTTGAAGGATGAGTCGAGGTAACCGGGAAGGTACTTGCCGGAATGGACCACGGCATAGGCCTGATCCACTTTCGCCGAGTCCCAGTCGGGACTGAGGGTAATGGCCATGTCCTGAGTGAAGGTTCCTTTCAACTCACCCTTGCCGATTTCGATTCCGCCCGAAAAGAACTTATACGCCAGGGTGTAGGCTTGCCCGGGATAGGATTGCACCGTGCCTTTGGAAACGCCGTGCTTGGTATCGACGGTCAAACTCTGGGCCTTCCCGGTGTCGCCGACGGCGATGGTGATTTCGATGCTGTCGAGCGGTAACCCGCGCGGAACCGAAGCCACGATGAATTTGACGGCGAAGGGCTCGGCGGATCCCCCGGTGGAGGAGTCCGTGCACGCCGCCATGAAACCCAAGGCGCATACAGCCGCGAGAGAGAATCGTTTCAAAAGCCCCGTCTTCAATAACGTCCTCATCATTGTGATCCTTGGTTGGGCGTCACCACCGTGAGGGCCACCGGCCTGGGCTTAGAGGCGTTTTGATTGCTGGAATTGGATTGCGACAAAACCAAGTAGGTCACGGACGCGGCGACCACGCCGACGCCGGCGATGGTGATGGGAACCCAAGGCTTGATACCGGATTTGGATTTCCCTTCTTGAGGCTGCGGGGTGGCTGAGTTGGCCTGGGCCGTTTCATCCGGGGGTGAAGAATTCTTCGCGGGCGCCGACGCGGCCTGGGCCCTCGATTTCGAGCTGTCCGGACCTTGGGGAGGATTCGCCGCAATCCCTTCCGGTCGGATCTTTTCAATCCGATCGTAATCGTTTTTCACTTTTTTGAAAATCGATTCGATGTTGTCCGAAATGTACAGGTCGAGCAGATCAATGGTCGGCATCATTTTCAACAACTGGTACATGTAACTTTCCGCCTTGTTGCGCGTCGTCGCGTCGGCGGCATAAATCACGCTCAGGTATTTGAAGGTATACACCGAATCCTCGCGCGTGCACTTCACGCCGCTTTTGCGAAACGTTTCCAGCGCGGTGATGACGGTCCAGAATTCCCCTTCGAAATACGCTTGGCTGACGACTTTTTTATCCAAGGTGCCGTCGGCGTTCACGCCTTTGACGGCATGGGCAGGCACGATGGCGAGGAACGAAACCCCTCCAAATCCCCAACTCCCCAATTCCAGGCTGCCCCATAAAACAAATTTTCGGCAAATCCCGGATAAACCATCACCTCGACCAACCCGATTCCGGTACACTGCTACTAACCATTACCACTTCGTTTTTGAAAAGGCGGTTGCATGCCGGTTTCCTTCTTGTTGCGCTCCCCGTCCAACCGTCTCGGATTGGCCCTTCGCCTTGGTTTGGCCCTCGGCCTGGCACTGCCCCACCTGATTTCCGCGCAGAGCTTTACCACGGCGGAATACAAAAAAGCCCTGTGGATGGCCACGCGCTTTTACGGCGGACAGCGTTCCGGAGCCGGGCCCAATTGGCTGGTGATGGACCATGAAAGCGGCAAGGATTTTACTTTGGATGCCGACGGCGACTATAGCCTGGCGGGCGGCTGGCACGATTGCGGCGATCATGTCAAATACGGGCAAACCCAATTCTACAGCGCGTACATGTTACTCAAGGCATATTCCGAATTCGCCACTGGCTTCGACGATCATTACGACGCGGCCTACAACGGTTACCACAAAAGCGGGGACTTCACTTGGGAAGGCGGCAAAGGCACGCCCAATGGCATTCCAGATTTGCTGGACGAAGTGAAATACGCCACCGATTATTTCATTCGTTGCACGCGCAGCGAAACCGAATTCTACAACCAGGTGGGCGACGGCACTCTCGACCATAAGAATTGGGTCACGTCCGTGCATATGGCCACGTTGCCCGCCACTGAAGGCGGCCAGCCGCGCAAGGCTTGGAAAAATCCCAACGATGCCTCCATGCCTTCCTTTTGCGGCGCGGCCCTGGCTATCATGGCGCGGGTGTACAAAAAATTCGACGCCGCCTATGCCGAGACCTGCCTCCAGCATGCGCGCTACGCCTACGCGTACGCCAAGGCCCATGCCGGTACCCAAGGCACGCAGGACGGCAGCTTTTATCCCGCCAACGCGAAATGGCAAGATGATTTTGTGATCCTGACCACGGAACTTTTCAAAACCACCGGCGAAGCGGCCTTCCTGGACGAGGCCAAAAGCTATTCCGGAAACGTCACGGACCATAATTACACGCTGTGCTACAACAATAACGACGACTTGGCCGCCTACAACCTGGCCATGAACGGCGTGACGGACAAGGCCTCCCTGTTGCAGAAATTCGTGGATCGCTACAAGGGCAGCGTCACGGCCGACGGAGTCGGATCCATCGGCGATCAGTGGGGACGGCTCCGCTTTCCCATGAACCAAAGCTTCGCGGTCGCTTTGGCCGGCAAGCTGAAAAACGCGACCACGGTGGAGGCGTTCGCTTACAAAAACGTGGACTTTATTCTGGGCGCGAACTCGGCCAAGCTCAGTTTCCTCGTGGGCTTCGGAGCCAAGTCCGCGCAGCATCCGCATCATCGCAACATCTACCTGATCGACGATATTCTCGCGGATAAAAATTCCTTTGTGATCCCGGAGCGGAACAGGCAAGCGGGAATTCTGGTGGGCGGAACTTTGAATCCGAGCGAGTTCGTGGATAAGACTGACAGCTATCAATACACGGAAGGCTGCATCGATTACAACGCCGGGTTGGTGGCGACTTTAGGATATGTGATCTCGATGACGGCGCCGGTGGATACTTCCAAGTTCAAGGGACCGGGAATTATCGGCATTCGGACCGGGCGGCCGGCGGAGAAAGCCATGCGAGGGATCGAGGCGAAGGCGTTGAGGGTGGATGGCCTGGGACGATGGTGGGAACCTTTGACGGGGCAAGCGCCTGAGGCTGGATCGAAAGCAGAGGATAATCACGTCCTATTCGGCGTTCCTGCGAAGCCTTGAATGATGCCTGATGATGCCTGATCGAATTCTCGATCGAAACCCGAATCGAATTCGGAGTGGAATCAAAAGGAATCAAAAGTCCGCAAACAATAAGCCCCGCTGACGCGGGGCTTGGCTTTTCTAAGTGAACGAAAAGTTGATTACTTGGGCAAGGTTACGTGCACTTTGGCGCTGATGCCCCAACCCGGTGCCGTGAATTCCGAAGTTGTGTTCTTTCCAGCCAAGGTGTAAGGAACATTCACTTCGGTGGAAACATTGGGTAGCCAGGTGGCATTCCAACCGGGAACGAGGGTAAACGCATAACCGTCGGTTCCGGAAATCGATTTTCCACTTTCCTGGGATTCCCCGATCATGGCGTATTTCAATCCGAGATACGCGCCGCCGAATTGGTTGAATCTGAATTCAGGTTTTGCGTAAACGCTGAATACATTCCCGGCCTTCGCTTTACCCTTGACCTCGGTGAACGTAGCCGTGTCAAAAACGGTGGCGTCCCCTTCAAAGTTCAGCCTGTAGCTTGCCGACGCCGTAAGATTGAACTGGGGAACAAAGAGCTTGGTGTAAACGGCTCCGAAACTTAGCGCCATCGCCGGGCTATAGGGGTCGGAGAAGTCACCGGTGGCGAAGGGAACAGTGAAATCGACGAAAGCGCCGACGCCGATGTCCATCAACGCATATTTCAGGGCGATGTCCGGTTGACCGAATCCCTTGGCGGTGGAATCCATCTTGGCCATCAACCCCGGAATCGCGGGTGAGGACATGCTTTGGATATTAAATGCCCATAGAACTTCGACGTCCAATCCAGGGATGATTCCGTACTTCAGTTGCAAGGGTATGCTATGGTAAGTGCGGCTCTCGCCTGAAACAAAATCCTGGCTTTTTCCGGAAGAATCAAAAGCTCCGGAGGGCTTGAGGAGATTATAACCCACATCCACCTGGAGTTTGCTTTTTTCCACGGGTAGATATTCGTCCAAGCAAAAGGCCGATCCGGCCAAGGCTAACGTGGCAATAGCTGTAATTTTCATAGTACTCCCTTAAAAATTGAAAATGCGCAGAGCAAGAGAGTAGGTAAATTCAATCCTATTTCCAATCTGTAAAAAAATGTCAGGATGTAACCCACCTTTTTGATAGTATGAGTTTATAAGAATTGGGATTTGGAGTCGTTCAGGAGAGGTGACGGAAAAATAACATATTGTTTCATCACATTGCTTTTGGAAACGCTGTTTAGTTCCTCCGCAGCAATCCGATCTTTTTCGCCATCGAAAATCCCGGCTGTTGTCCTGAGCCGATGGGCAATATGGTGAGGCGCCAAATGTAAGCGCCCGTTCCCGCCCTGGCCCCGGTCACGGATTTTCCATTCCAAATCAAACGCACCTGGTAATACCCGGTTTTAGGATCCGCATGGATCGGCGCGGAGGCGCTGCCATTCCCGTCGAGCAAAGCCGGATCCATCTGGCCGGCCATGCCCGCCACGAATGCTCCCAGGTTGCTGAAGACGGCGCTGGAATACTTGAAGGGCCGATCGAAGGTAATCAGCACCGAGGGCGCCGCTACGCTGCCGTCAGGGGTTGCCGGGGTGGCCTGCCCGCAATCGACGCCAGTGCAATTACGCGACAGGCTACCGACCGATCCTTGTACCGGTCTCCAATTGCCGACTCCATCAGGGGTAGAAATCACGAATGGCTTATCGTCCAGTCCCATAAGTTGCGAATCCCAAATGCGTGGGCTCCACTCCACGTTCAATACCGCAGGCGGCTTGCGCTTGTCGCCTTCCACAATTACCCAGCGATTGGCCGCGGAGGGTCGGTTCCCCGATAAATCGGCGATGCCTGTAGCGATGCGAAGGCTGTCACCGGGATTGAGGAGGAGCTTGGAGCCCGCGTCCAGCAATAGCGTCAGACGTGAGGGTTGGATGTCCGGCGCGCCCAACACTGTGATGTCGGCGGCAGGATGGGTAACGGCTGACTGACGGCCTTGGAACGGGTGCGGTTCGGCGCGGGTATAATTGATCGGTTCGCTGAAGGTGACCGTCAGCGTGTCGGGAAGGCCCGGTCCCGACGAGGGCGCGAGGACGGCGCGGGTCAAGACAGGTCCCACGCTATCGACCAAGGTGAAGGCGGAAACATGGGGCTTGGCGTCGTAGGTGAGGAAGGATCGGCCGGAATTGCGATTGTCTCCTGTGAAACTGGTCACGTTTGCAGCGAAGATTGGATTCAGCTTGATCTCCAAGCGGGTCCCTTGAAACGTAAAGCCGCCGGCCCCGGAGGCATAGGTTTGTTGGGCGGCCGCGTTGGGGAACCAGAGATGCAGGGAATCCGGAAGCGCCTTCAGGGGCATGGAATAATTGACCACGGCTTTGTCCACCGCGCCGTCGCCGTCGGTGTCCAGGTACCAGCCGGATACGGCTTGCGGGAACGTCGCGGGCGTGTACAGGAAAGCGCGCGCGGAGTCTTCGCCATCGGTGGGATCCACATAGGTCACCCACACGCTGTCGCCCTCGGCCATGGCGATTTGCCCCGGGCCCGTGGCGGAGGGAGGCAAGTCTTGGACGCGGATGGGCGCGGTTGATTGGAAGACGCCGGTGTGCGGTCCCGTCTCGGTCAAAGTGACTGACAGGCTATCCCCCTGATTGGGATTGGCCACCATCACTTGCAATTGATCGGGGTTGGCCGTGAGGTCGCCGTTTTTATCCGTGACTTCGACCAGGAACTGCGTCGTCCCGATCACCGCCAGCGGCGGCACGGTGGAGGCGCCGTCGGGCGTCAACAGCCGGAGCGCGGAGGGAAAAGCGTTGGCTTTGTTGTACTCCAAATAGAAATGGCGATCGTCGAACGCGCAGCCCACGCAGCCTTGGCAGGAAGGATCCGCGCCGGCGAACAAAGTGATGTCGACTTCGTTGGGACCCGGCTTCAGCTTAATGGGAATGTTCAGATTATAAATATTGTTTTTCGCGTCGTAGGCGGTTACCGGGGCGATGCTGGCGAGGCGCTCGCCGTTGACCCAGATATCCGTCAGCTTGCCGGCATCCGTGATCGATACCGTGCCCTTGATCTGCACGGTGGAGGCGGCCTGATCCAACTTCTTGTAATCCTCGGGCGGGTTATTGAGCGGCGAAGTGATTTGCGTCGTCATCTTGAAATTCGTGACCTTGGTGGCCTGCTCCTTGGAGGAAGGCGAATAGCCCCAGACGAATTGGCCCTTGCGGTAAACAGTGATGTATTGATCCACTTCGGTGGTCACGTACTTATCGTCCACATCCTCCTTGGTCCCCGGTTGCACGCCGCCGAAATCCACCGGATCGCCCGCAGCACGCGAATGCTTGGCCCAGCTCCAATCCTTGGAAGTCGGGACATAGGTGGACGGCATGTCGAGCAAATCATTGTGTTCATTGCGCTTCACGAAGGTCACGTCCACGCGGAAGCGCGCGCCCGATTGCATCAGCGCGTTGCCCATGGGCAGGGAAACGTACCAGATATAGGTGTTGTCCGAGGCCTGGAAGGTTTCGTCCATGCGCACGGGCTTTTGCCTTTGGATTAAAGTATCCAGCGCGGTCTTGAAGGCGTTGGTCGGATCCAGGTAGCCCGTAGACAAATAGGCCTGTCCGATATCCGCGCGCACGCCGAAGTCGGCCATTTGCGAGTCGGTCGCGCGCATGTACAAGCGCACGTCGAGGGAGTCATAACTTTTGATGTCCTGGTTGACGATGTTGAAACCCAAGTAGGTTTTCGTATCGATTTTATACGTCAAGGCGCGGATGTCGAAATCCACATGCATGATCTTGGTCGTGAAGGTGTAGTACTGTCCTTGGTTATCATCGCGAGTGCCGTTGGACTCGACGTAGAACCAGTATTGGGTTTTTTCCTTCAGGCTGTCGAGGATCACATAATGGAATTTGACGGGATGCCCGGTGACGTCGCCGTCATGGATCGTGGTGGGCGGTTTGCCCGTGCCATAGACGACCTTACTGTCGTACGCGCCGTTGGGTGTGTACCAGAGGATTTCCGCGGTCTTGTCGGTGACGTTGCAAACTTTCACCTGTCCGATTTGCGCCGCGCCCGGAGGCTGGGCCAACGTGGTGAAAATGAATTTGTTGCCGCCGTTGTCGTTGAGGCCCGCGCGGCCTTTCAAGTCCACCGCCTCGGATTGGAAATAATAAATGGTGCCGGGAGTCAGGCCTTTGAGGACGATGCGATGTTCCACACCGGCCGAGTCGCCGGCTTGGGTGGAGTTGAGCGCCGTGGCAGCGGTGCCGTAGCGGATGGTGGCGGTTCCATAACGGCTTTGCCGCACCACGATAATAGCGTGATCCGTGCCCACATATTCGATGCGCACCTGCACGTCCAGATGCTGCACTGTGTCCGGCTTCGACAGGCCCACCACCGGGAACAACATGGTGGTGGTTCCATCCAGGCAGGATTCGGAATTTTGGAAAACCTCCCAGTCCTCTGGATAGAGTCCGGAGCCATTCGATCCTTCGGGAGGGTACCCGCCTTGCAGGGCACCGACCGGCGGCCGATATTTATAAAACGCTCCCGGCACGTTGGTGCCTTCGGGATTGGCGCCGCGATGGTGGGGATGGTTGAAGTTTTTCGATCCCACGCCGTAAATCATGCTGATGTCCCAGGGATTGACGCCCAGCATATAGTCCAATTGGCGCACGAGCAATTGACGCACTTGATCGGCCTTCCAATCCGTGGTGGCGGGAGTATTGGAAAGCGCCACGCCTTGCAAATCCTTGGCGATGTCGTAGTAGCAGAATTGCTCGGCGGTATTCCCGGCCACATACCGGTTCCAAACCCAAATCACGTCGGCCTTGGTGTTGATTTTCCACAAGGGGTCATAGGCCAAGGTATGTCCGCCGGACAATTGCGGCGTCGTACCCGGCAAGTCGATGGTGGCGGTGCCGCCTTGCAGCCAACTGACGTTGTCGATGACCATGAAGATCACGTCTTCGATGGCGTCCAGGCGTTGTTTCGCGTCGAAGCCGCAGGCCAAGGCTACCGCCGGATCCTTCAGAATCATTTTATAAAACGCCCACAAAGTGATGGTATGCACGTTGGCATAGGAGGTGTTGGTGCCGCCCTTTTGCAAGGTGCTGTTGGAGTTCACCACCCAGCCGCCGGGAAAGGTTCCGTAGGTGAAGTAGGGATTGCCTTTGTTTCCCAGCGCGGGGTTCTCGATCAGATCGAACTTGTAGGTCGTATCATGGGTGGCCCAGAGAAGGGCGACCGAGGCCAGGGCCATGTCGTCGTTGATATTGGTTTCGGTGGGATAGGCGCCGCTGGAGCCGGAGGCCTTGAAATTGGCCTTGCCGTAGGCGTACATGTTTTTGGCCGCAGCCAAGCATCGATCTGCGTAGGCTTTATCGAAGGACGCATATTGCTTCGCGAAGCAAGCGAGTCCCGTGGCTAGGCGACCCATGATGTTCGCGCCGACTTCGATGCGCAGCTCGCGCACCGGACCGCCGCGCTCGGTCGGCAAGTTGTCCTGGAATTGCGGTTGCCCCCACCAGCCATGGTCCCACCCGAAATAGCCGACGGAAGTCACCATCTTGCTGATATCGCCTTTGGCCAGATCATAGGACTTCATGAAAAAGTCCACGCCCATTTTGGACTCATAGAGCATGTCCGGCACGCCGTCCGTCCGGTAAGTATCGTTTTGGTTTTTGCCGTACACGTCGTCATCCCGATCGGGCATGGCCGCGGCCATCAAGCCGAGCATGGCCGTGGCGTAGCTTTGCGTCATGGACTCCCGGAGATGATCGCCGCAATCGAACCAGCCGCCCGTCAAAGTGCCGTCGCCGTTGGGTCCGTCCTTCATATGCGAGGCGGGATGGAACCACGAGTCCGTATTGCCGTCGCGGTTCACGCCGAAGAATTTCAGCAAGGCGTCCTTGACCCAGGTATACACGCGATCATCGACAACGAAAGGCGAGGAGGTGTCGACGCCGACCACGATGCGGTATTTTCCCGGCGCGATGGCGATGGGAATTTCGCCTTCGGAAACGGCGCCGGCAAAAACGGGGCTCGTCATGGTATAGCGCGTATTCATCGCCTTGAAAGCGTTCCAGTTGGCGCGGATGGAAAGTTGTCCGGAAGTGGATTTTCCCGTGGCCGTCAAAGTTCCCGTGGCGACCGAGGTTTTGCTTTCATTAATGACTTGGAAAGTCGTGGCCGTGGTTCCGACGGTGTAAAAAAATTTGTGATCCCCGGTCAGGTATCCGGCCTGGTTGACGCGGATTTTTGAGAACTTGATGTTGAGGGAATCGCGGAAGAGCTGGTCCATCGTGTCCGGCAGCGGATTGGCGATGGGGGCATAAGGCAGGGGTCCGCCGGTTTGGGCGGGGGTTTTTCCGGGAAAAACAGACAAAAAGGCTGATAATATCAGCCCGGTTAGGATGCGCTGTTTACCGACATATTGTTTTGAATATGTCCTTAAACAACGCGCCTCTCGTGTGCGCATGTGGAACCCCCCGCTGGGTTGGTGGCAAAAGGCCGGGCCAGGGTTCGCGGAGGCTGGTTAAGTCCATAGTTTCTAAAGGCATACGGTAAGGGTCGAGGGGACCGAAATCTGGGTTTGATCTCTTTCGGAAATCGTCTCGGGAGGGCCGATGTGCGAGAACGCGGAGCCCGCGTCGATCCGCGCCTCTATCCGCGCTGATTTTACGCCGGGGTGTTTTTTGACTTTCGGAAACCGTTCGTGCCGTTAACGATTTTCATCCCGTTAACATGCAAGTTCAGCGTGCCGGCTAATTCTTGTTTCGACGCGATATCATCGGTATGCGTTCCTTGCGATTTAATTCCCGCTTCCAAACTGAAGAAGCCGGGCATAGGCAAGCCGAATCTCAATTCCGTGTTCGTCAGATAGCCGGAATGATCCGAAAAAAGAAAGGCGCTTTTATGGATCAATTTGAGATAGGCGTATGGCATCCGGTAAATGCCGTGCAAACCGGCGAGGATATTATCGGGCAAATACAAAACCGCGTGACTGCCGTTATTTTGTTGGATGCCCGCGAACAGAAACGGCACGAAAAAGCTCCCGAAATCAGCCGCTAATTCACACGAAGGTTTGTTCAAGAAGCGATATCGAAAAACCGGCAAGGGCACATTGACCCACTCCCAATCCTCGGAAATGCGATGGCGCGGCGTAAATCCGTCGATAGGAATTGTATAAACTCCGGAACCCGGTCCGGAAAACTCAGTGCCTAAATGATATTCATAGACACCTTTTTCGACTAAGACCGAGCGCTTTCCCTCGTCCTTTTCGATGAGGTTTTTGGTGCATCCCACCCAAAAGGAAGCGGCGCAAATGCAAAATATTCTGATGGATTCTCTTACCATGTTTTTCTTCCACTCTATAAAGCGATGTCGGGGCAATTAGAAAAATAAAAATTTCTCCCGCCTTAGAGCCCGTTAAGAAATAACTGAATCAGCTCGCCACCAATCTGTAGGCCGCGTCGGGAGCGGATCCCGGATCGGCCGGTTCCCGGAGCCGAATCTTCCTCAGACGCTCGCCTTGATCCATTCGGTAACCGGATCCGAAAATTTTATTAATCACACAAATTTCTGGTTCCGATCTTTCTCTTGGATTTTTCGCGAGTAACTCACACGTTACCTGCGCATTCCGCGCAAACCATTGCGCAGACCGGCTGCGAAGATCCCGTCTCTGCGGCGAATCCTGACGAATCAGAAGGATATCGTCCTGGCACAGGGCTTGCGATTCCATCAGCATACCTGTGCCATCCAACCGAGGAGAAAAAAATGGATAAGCAATCGCATATTAAAAGTTATTTGACCCTGGCCGCCGCCTTGCTGGCCGCAGCCGCTGTCACGTCCGCGCAAACCGCGTCTACGCAGAGCGCGCCCGCTTCCCATGCCATGACGGATTCCCAGTCCGTCCGCGAGGAGCCGTCCGCCCTGTCCCACCACGCCGCCAAGCCCGATTACGAAGGAGCCGAAAAGGATCTGAACTCGGCGTCCCAAGAGGCCGATGCCCGCGGGGAAGAGGCTATGATCGAAACCTCGCATCCCTATCTGCTGCCGCGCCTGTTCACCATGCCCACGGCGTACTCCTTGCAATCCTACGAACTGCGCTTCGGCGGGCAGGGTAACCTGCAGACTACCCTGGCGAACATGAACACCGACGGCATCAAGGGAAGCGTTTCCATCGGCCTCGGCGGCATCATGGAACTGGGTTACCAACTGGACGAATACTACACCGTCCAGGACATTTCCGATAAAATCCTGATGGGGTATTTCAAGCTGGGCCTTTTGCGCGAGTCGCAATATATGCCCGCCATGTCCATCTCCGCCAGCAAAAACCTGAGATCCGGTTTTCATACTTTGCCCACCCCCTCAGTCGCATCCTCCATCCGCTACGACATGGACGAGGACATGTACGAAGTGGTCTTATCCAAGGCCTTCCAAATCGGCGGCAACATGATCAGCGTCCATCCCGGCGTACAGGTGTTGCGCGATCAGGTGAATTCCATCGAAGGCCAACCGGCCTTGTCCGCGCCGCTCAAAACCACCAAGGCCAATCCCTGGCTCGGGCTTTCCTGGCAGACCCGTCCCAAAACCTTGTTCATGTACGAATTCAAGTTGCTATCCCCCACGGACGTGTCCCAGCTCGCCGCCGGCGGCATCAAAACCCATCAGGCCATGGAGAACAACCTGGGCATCCGCTATTATCTCCGCAACTGGCTGTGCATCGATTCCGGCATCCGCCATTATTACGACTTCGAAAAGCATGACGACGATATGCGCATCCACGCCAACTTCGTGGGCGTCGTGCCGCTGGCGACCGTGTACGACCGCGTCGGAAATTACTTCAAGAAATGATCGGCCGCGATTCCATCACGCGAGGAACAACCATGCGCAATCTAATCATGCTACTCCTTATCAACGCCTACTGCGGCCGGCCTTCCGCCGGCCTGGCCACCGCCGCTCCGGAGCCCAAGAAGGACCGTCTGTTGGCCGTGATGGACATCATCAACAACACCGGCGAATTCAACTCCTTCGTGGACGGCATGCCCGACATGCTGATCACGGAGCTGATGTCTGGCGGCGACGTTAAACTCGTGGAGCGCACCAAGGTGCAGACGGCCATGAAGGCCTTGAAAATCGAAACCTCCGGGTTGACCCA
>JADGQO010000153.1 GCA_017881725.1 Fibrobacteria bacterium | reverse complement strand
GGAAGCCAGCCATAAATCGCTTACGGAATTCATTCTGGACAGCGCATGTTCGGCCGCCGAGCAAACCTTGCTTGACCAAAGGCTTTTCATGGTGTCGGGCCAAAGCTACGTGGAACTGATCAATCTACTGGATCAGCCCGCGCATAAAAATCCCGGCTTGAAAAAACTTTTCTCCAAACCGGCGCCCTGGAATAAGCCTTGAGCGTGAAGGCTCCCATGGCCTTGGCCGCCAAGCATGTCTTGGCTGGATTTGATTGCGACGAACCGTCCCTGAACGATTGGCTTATCCGTCATGCCCTGCAATCCCAATCCAGCGGTTCGGCAAAGACCTTCGTGGTTACCAAAGGTTTGACGGTGCTGGGATATTTCAGCCTCACGGTAGGCCAAATCGATTCCATGGAGGCTCCGGAACGCGTCCGTAAAGGAATGGGCCGTTATCCGATTCCCGTCGTCATCTTGGCTCGAATGGCCGTTTCCTTGATTTCGCAAGGCCAGGGCATCGGGCGAGGCATGCTGCAAGACGCCATCCGGAGGACGTTATTGGTTTCCGAACAGGCGGGAATTCGCGCATTGCTGACCCATCCTCTGAGCCCCACGGCGGAAGAATTTTATGTCCGTTTCGGCTTCCTGAAATCACCCATCCGGGAAGGCCAGTTGATTTTGCTATTGAAGGATGCGCTGCGGTTTGTTGAGACGCAGTGACGGCTGACTTCAGGATTCAGGTCTTCCATGGCCGAATGCAAACCTCGGCTCGGGTTCGGCGCCGGCGGGGAAATCAAGCGTGCGCCGCACGTTTTTTGGATGTCGCGGAGCGGGCTTTGGGGCCCAACCCTCTGGGTGAAGATTTGATCTGTTTGGTACCGATAGGTTTGCGTTTTTCCGTCCCATCAGATGCTGTTGCTTCCAAATATTTTCTCGCTGCAGGAATATCCCTGGCCAGTTCGGCCAAGCGATACACATGTTCCGGGACTGCCCGACGGGCAATTTCCCAACCTTTCAGGGTTCCCGTTGCGACATGAAGCAGACGCGCAAACCCGGACTGGCTCATATGCATGGCGCTGCGGATTTTTTTCAGGGCTACGGCACGGTGGGTTTTTATTTCTTCCAGTTCAGCATGGGTGGCATTGAATGTGGACCGGCTTCCATCTTTGCCGGCAATCGTGACGCGGAAACGGGTATCCCCGCGAATCCATCCATCCAGATCTGCCGCGCCTTCGCGAACCTGTTCGGCGATGCTTGGGAATTTCTTGGCCTTCATGGGTAGGCCTCCGTCAAGCCATCTTCAGGAGCCTTTATTTCCGGGGTCATTTATTAATCATACGTCAATAACACATAGGTGTCAATGACACCTTAACGGTTTAGTTTTCTAATGACAGCCGCAGCTTAACCCCCCAGTAATGCCATAGCCTGGATGGATTTATCCAAGGCGTAGGACTCCACTCCCGGATAAACGATATGGACGGCTTCAGGATTCAGGTCTTCCATCGCGGAATGCAAACCTCGGCTCGGTTTCGGCGCCAGCGAATATTTCATTTCATAAAGAATAGGGCGGTGATCGGGCCGGATTTCTACCAGATCCACTTCGGCGCCGCCAGAGGTGCGATAGAAATAAAATTTTGAAAAGGATGGGGCTCGGCGAATGATTTGCTCGGACGCGAACCCTTCCCACGATGCCCCGAGGGCGGCATTCCCCATCAGACCTTCGACGCTTTGGATATCCAGCGAATGGTGGAGGAGTCCCGAATCGCGAAAATAAACCTTGGGGGATTTCACGAGACGCTTTTTCACATTGGGAGCATAAGGCTGGAGAACTCGGAGGATAAAGGTATTTTCCAGGATATCCAGATAGTGCTTGGCTGTCGGCGAACTGACATCCATGCTCTGCGCGATTTTCTGGGCATTCCAAACTTGGCCGTGAAAGTGCGCCAGCATTTGCCAAAACCGTCTCAGGGTCGGAGCTGGAATTCTAATCCCGAACTGCGGCAAATCCCTTTCCAGGAAGGTCTGGACAAAGGCGTTTCGCCACCGGAAGCTTTCTTCGTCCCCATCTGCCAGGTAACTGCGCGGATACCCTCCCCGCAGCCACAAGGCGTGCATTTCGTCACGCCCGGCGTCCATTTTGGTACGCCCGGCGTCCACGGCCATCACGGCGCGACCCGCATCGATTTCATGCAAGGTCAAAGGAGGCAATTCCAGGTACTCGATACGGCCGGCCAAAGATTCGGAACTTTGTTTCATCAATTCCGGCGAAGCCGATCCCAGGATCAGGAAATGAAAGTTTCCTTGATCCACCAGGTAGCGTAACAGAGGAAATAATTCCGGCCTTCGCTGGATCTCATCGATAATGACCAGCTTTCCCTGATGCTTTTCCAAATAAAGTTGCGGCTCGGAAAGCCGATTCAAATCCTGTGGGTTTTCCAAATCCAAATGCAGGAAGTTATCGGGAAAAGTCGTCTTGGCGATTTCCTTGGCCAAGGTTGTCTTCCCCACTTGCCTGGATCCGATTATGGCGCAAACTGGAAACTGCTTGAGGCTTTTTTGAATCGATTGACCTAAATCCCTTGCGTACATCCTTGTAAATCTAAAGACTATCTATGATATTGCAAGGATATATTTTCAAAAACTTGTCCACCAGGCCCACCACCTCGTTGTTGTTGTTGTTGTTGTTGTTGTTCAACGTCGCGCAGCGTAGCATGGATGCATTGAGGATATGGAACGGGCGCTCCAGGGTGCAGATAGCCTTCTTCGGCCAGCGTGTCCAAGACCCACAGGTCCTTGGGCTTCAGCCAATTGCGGCCCGCGCGGTAACCCACAATGCGATTCGCACCCGCCGCTTCCAACGCCGCCTTGGATCGGCGCATGTCGGCGCGCAGCTCTTCCGGATGCGTGCCCTGCAACCCCTTGCCGATATTGTCTTCCAGCCGGGATTCGAAGCGTTCCCAATGCTTGCGCAACACGGACCCTTCGAAAGCTCCGACATGGATTTGACCGTTATTTAAACCGGCCGGGTAATAATGACTGTCGCCATTGTCCGGGGAAGTGGACATCCGGTTCTGGATAAAATGGAGTAGATTATTTCCATTGCTACGATTGGGTTCCGCGCGGAGTCCGCATGCTTTTGGCTTTAAAAAAAAATGAAACCATCCATGAAAACAAATTCTCTGCAAGTCCATCAGTTTTCTAATCCGTTAAGAAAGGCTTCCATCCTCTTCGCGTTCCGCCTCGCCGGTTTGGCGGTCTTAAATGCCCACTCCCAATCGACCATGAATCTAACGATCCGGGAAACCGAAGGCGTTGAGCGCCAAGGCGAGGTGGTAGGTAACGGAATCCCCATCGCTAAGATCATGAACCTAAAAAGTATCGGAAGTTTGCAGGTCACGGATAATTCCGGCAAACAGATACCCGCCCAGTTCGAGGTTTTATCCCGATGGGGAGGGCCCCTGCAAAGCGACTCCGCCATCCAATGGCTGCTGGTGAATTTTCCCGTGGATGTAAAGGCCGGCGATAAAAAAACCTTCACCCTTTCAGCGGGATCGAATATTGCACCGATAAAACCGATTTCGGTTTCCAACACCGCGACGGACGTCACCATTTCGACCGGAGTAGCAAAATTTGTATTGGATAAAACCGTTTTTTCGATCCTTAAAAGCGCTTCGATCCTTGATACGTCCGGGAAAGAGACTCCCTTGATCGGATCGTCAACAAACGGCTCCAGCACCATAAACGTGCAGGAAGTGGGCGATATGGTTGCGAATGCTCCGGAAGAAGTGGCCATCGAACACCAAGGTCCGATTTGCGTCACGGTGAAAATGGCCGGGCATTATAGTTCCTCGGTTGCCGGGGGTAAATCCCTCTGTTATGTCGCGCGATTCACCTTTTACGCAGGATCGCCCACAATGGAATTGGACTTTCATTTCTTTTGGCCCGGCAGCACATCGGGAAGCGCTGCGGAGACTCTGGCCCCCATCGGCATTGTAACCGAAGAACAAATAGCGAAATCCCTTCTCTTGAACAAAGTGAAAATCAATGTGCCGCTGGCTTTGACCGGTCCTTTCGTCGGATTCGCCAAATCGGAAAAGTCCAAGGCGCCGTTTACCGGAAATCTTGCGAGCGAAGAGACCGTTTCGATCTCCCAGTACCGGAGAAACTCGCAGATGAGCAATCCCAGATATAGGGTGAAAATGGCCGCGCAATCCGACAGCGGAAGATTCGCCGATATGCCTTTCGTCATGGTCAATGGCGCCACGGGAGGAGTCGGCGCCACCATCCAAAAAATGAAATTTTATGAGCCCCAAGCGATCGTGGCCGGATCAAAATCCCTGGAAATCGATTTGGTCGCGGAGCCCCAATATGTGACGCCTTTCTCGGGCGGTTTTGGAAAGATTGGCATCAGCTTGATTACCTCGGATGCCGATCTCACCCAATTTCAAAGCCGGGTTTTGGCCTCTATCGATCATAAATTAATCGCTTGGCCGTCCGTCGGTGACGTATCCAATTCAAAAGCCTTGGGTGAACTGTGGGATGGAAAACCGAATTTTGTCGCCACAAGTTACTTGAATAACCTGGAGGCGATTTCGAACACCACCTTGAATACATTCATTGATTCCGGGATGTATGGCTTTATGACGTACGGGTTACCGGCGCGTTACATGTCTTATGGTCCCGAGGGTGGTGATAACACTACTTGGGACGGGTTTTTTTGGAACGGATCGTTTACCGATTATCATAATGCGATGTCGAATGCGACCATGCTGTTTGCGCTTTCCGGCGAGACGGAGCTCCTCTACAATCTCTCTTTTCCCGCGGCGAGAAGAACTTTGCGGACTCAAATCGTCCAATCCGATCCCAAGGATAGCGCGTATTTCAGCGGATGGGCGCCAACGGGATACGGGGGGTTCCGGAAGGATGCGAACAGCTCTCATTCGTACTTCGAAAATCTTTATCTCTATTACTACCTGACCGGTGACAGGGAAGTCATAGAAATCCTGCAAAAGGCCGGAAATACATTAAGGAAATCGTACACGCGGGATTCAAATGGAAAATTGCTGCCCGCCACCAACCCCTGCCCGGTGCCATGGAATACCGCGGAAGGGAGGATGAACTCCCAACACCTAAGCATTTTTTGGTTTCTCAGCCACGCTTCCACGGACTTTAGTTTTTCCGATGACTATCGCAATCAATGCGAAAGGCTCGTAAATAGAAATCTTATCCTGGCAAAAAAAGATACGCAGGAATACGCCTTTTTATCGGGCACGGAAATTACTGATACGAATACATCCACGGCTACCGAACAAAATTGGATGTTGGGAATGTATCCCATGAATGACCTCTGGAGGATTTACACCGAGTATGGCGACGTATCCCTTGGAAAGGACAACGTCAAGATTAGTCGGATATTCGCCTCGACTGAGCGCACGATATGGGAATTCACCGCAAAAGTCGGAGCCGGGGCGGACGGCACGGTTAACGGCAACTGGGCAAACTCATTAGACGTGACTTGGTCCGGGATAAAAATTGGCGGAAAAATCGGTTCCGTCACCTTGCATCCCGCGCAGGAACCGAATCTTTTTCCCTCGGGAAAAGGCCTGCTCACGACGCTGTCTTTCCGCGCTTTTGCCTTAAACCCGAAAGAGACGGATTTCGAGAAGCACGGGTTTGAGTTATTCAATTCCGCTTTCAGCGGTTATAACCCCAGAAAAAATCTGTGTTGGGATAAGGAACAGGCGGAATTCTTTACCCGAATTCATCCGGCTATAAAATATATGTCCGACAATTTAGCCGATGGAATCAAATCCATTCCGTGGAACAGCAAGAAAGTCATTCCCCTGCCCAGGGTGCGTCCGTATTCCGGAAGCATACAGTTTTTCAACCTGGAACCCGGATCGGAAATCAGCATCTCGAATATGTTGGGAAAAGAAGTGTGGCGCAAGGATTTTTTCAGGGGAGCACAATCGTATAATTTGAATTTACGCGCGCAACCCGGCTTTTCCAGGACCGCGCTGTATTTCTACCGCATTATTAATTCAAACCGGGAAAATATCGAGAATGGAAAATTTTTGAATAATCCCATCAACTAGTCGAAAAATTCCTGAATCAGGCGGGCCATTCCACGTCCGCGGCCGCGGCGTTGCGTTCGACTTGGGATGGATCCTTCGCCCCAGGTATCACGGCGGTTACCTCGGGTCGGCGCAGGCACCAGGCCAGGGCCCACTTCGCCATGTCCATGCCCGCAGGCACTTCCGTTTGCCCGATTTCCAAAGCCTTGGCGATACGCGCGGCGGCCTTGACGGCATCGTGCGAAGCCCGCACATCGTCGGCGGGAAACGCATGCCCCGGCCGATACTTTCCGGACAAGTATCCGCTCGCCAACGGCACACGCGCCAACACTCCGAGATTCAAGCGTCCGCATGCCGGCAGCACCCGGGCTTCCGGGGCTTGGTCCAAACGATTGTACACCAATTGTACGGCTTCCACACCAAAGCGCTGCGCCGCTTCCACCTGACCCAGATTCTCGGCTTGAGAACTGAGGGAAACGCCGAGATGCCGAATCTTCCCCGCCCGCACCTGGGCGCGCAAAGCCTCCCACAAATCCTCGCGGAAATATTCCGCGTCCGTCCCCGAATGGAACTGGTACAAGTCCACGTAGTCCGTGCGCAGGGCGCGCAGGGACGCATCCAATTGCGCCGTCACCTGGGCCACCGTCCACTCCGTATCCCGCAAGCCATGGCCCGTAAAACGATGCCCGAACTTGGTGGCGAGAATCCAATCTTCGCGCTTCCCGGGCAAGGATTTGCCGATCAACGCTTCCGACAAATGATCCGGACCATAGCATTCCGCCGTATCCAATAAATTGATGCCCAGCTCATGCGCGCGCTTCAGAATTGCCCCCGCCTCGGAAGCATCGAAGGCCCGCCCCCACTCGCCGCCGAATTGCCAAGTGCCCAAGCCGATAACCGAAGTCCGTAAACCCGTACTGCCGATGGTTCTGTATTTCATGTTCCAATATTAAGATATGCGGGCCGCCCCGATGGCGCGTTGCGCGCAAAACCTTGTGTTTTGGCATTCCCCGACGCTGCGGAAAATCGCCGGCAGTTGGCCACCGGGCCCGTCGCTCCCGAAGCCTCCTTGTGGCGGAAGCTCAAGCCCGCCTATCCGGATGGCAATATGATCAACGTAACGATTGGTGAAAATAATCCGGAAATTTAGGAATTTGATCACGGGTTCCCGGTCGGCAACGGGCAGGCTCACTTCCGGGTCTGAAAGAACTCACGCGGTCACGCGCTCATGCGGACGGTTTTGCCCCACCGTTCACCACGCGGTTTTCCCCACGCCCATAAAAAAAGCGCCCGCCGAATCGGCGGACGCTGCTTAGAAAGAGTCGCGGAAGATTCTCCGCCCGCGCAGCCGACGCCTACGCGGACTTTTTCAACACCCGGTTAGGGCTATCCGTTATGTCTTACCGTCCGATATAGGGCAAGGCCGCGAAGACCTCTCCCGCAGCCGTGCGGACATGGAGATGGTAAATACCCGCAGCCGGCAATTTCGGCAGGGCATGCGACTCGGGGCCGCTGCCTTCCAGGGACGCCACCACGCGGCCTTGCAGGTTGAGGATATCGATATGATGCTCCCCTTGCGCCGAGATGGAAATGGAATGGGAATCGAACGCCAGCCACGCGGCGCGGGAAGGCAGTTTACCGACCACGCTGGGCGGAATCTGCTCAAGCGCTAAGGTGGGATCCTTGCAAGTGCCGGTGTAATCGTATTTGTTCAGTGTGCCTTTGCCGTAATCGGCCACGTACATGGACCCGTCGGGCCCCTGCTTGGCGTCCACCAAGGTGGTGATTTTGGGCGTCAAGGTGGCCCAAATCTTGGTGTTGGTCACGATTTGCGTTCCGGAATCATTCAGGGTGATGAGATGCCAGCCGTAACTGCCGCTGCAATCGCCAAGGAGCCATTTGCGGTTCATTTGCGGCGGGAATTGCCCGGCATTGGTATTGGCGCCGTCATAGCGGAAAATCGGGCCGCTCATGGCGCAATCTTCGATTTTATCATAAATGGGATCGGTAACCGGAGGCAAGGTCACGGCGCCCAGACCGGCCTGATTGGTCGGCGCGGCCTTGGTTTCACCCGTTTTGATGGCCGTGGTGTTCCCGTAGATTTGGATGGTTCCCATATCCTCTTGACCGGCATAGTAAGGCCAACCGGCATACACCGGCGCCTGAACCAGGTTGTATTCCTCGGAGGATTTTTGCTGATCGGGGCCCACATCGCCCCAAGTGACCCAACGGCGTACCGGGTCGACGTACATGCTGTAAGCGTTGCGCGTGCCTTTCACGTAAATCTGCGGCTTGACGACATTGGTATCCGCGTATTTGGCGGCCAGGGCGGTGTTTCCCTTGGTGGTGAAATAATTTTGCCAGTAGGCTCCGAAGTTGCCGACAGGGATGGAATAACCCGCGACCGATTCATCGGGATGGATGCGCAGGATGCTGCCGCGCAGGTCGGCGGTGTTGGCCGGGCCTTTATCGGTTTGTTGGTTGTCGCCGATGGTCACCCACAAATCGCCGTAATCGTCGAAAGACATGTCGCCGCCGGTATGCCAGGTCACGCTTTCCCGTACGAATTTAATGAGGACCTTCTCCGTGGCCATGTCCAGCTTAGTCATATCCGACGTCATCTTGATGCGGGTCAGCCGGCAAGTCAGCGAGTTGTCCGATTCCTTGAAAGAGTAGTAGAGATACACATAGGGGTTGGTGAGGAAATCCTTTTTGGTCGCAATCCCCAACAGCCCATATTCGTTCTGGGAAAAATCGGCGTTGATCGAGCCCAGGACATCCGTCGTTTTCGTTTTCCCGTTATAGCGGTTGACGGGACCTCGCTTCTGCACGAAGTACACGTCCACGGAAGCATCCGCTTGTTTCACGAAGGACATTCTCAGGATGGTATTGCCCCCTGGGTCCTGCGCCGATACCGGCGCCGGCCCGGTCCAAAGCACGCTCCCGCTAAATTGCGCATCGGTCGCATTGCAACCGGCAACGGTTCCCAAGTCAACGGCCTTGACCCCGGTCGCAGCCAGACCCATCAATACGAAAATCCCACTCCATCGCATGGCCATGGTCAAGCTCTCCTTCCTTGAGTAGATGGCCCTAATATAGGCTCGCCCCCCCGTCTTAACTGGTAACTTCCCGCTCTGGATTTGTACGGAATCCGCACTTTGGCCATTGCTCGTACATTTTTAGAGGCCACCCAATGCAAATATTGGGAAAAGTGCCAGTCTGACCTCAAAAAAGTTGCGGAGACTGAACGCCGATCAATTCGCAGGTCCTTTGTTTTCAAATTCTTAGGCATCCGGCGGGTTCACCGGATACTTGGGCGCCTTCCAGGATGCAATAAATGATTCGGTGAATGCATGTTATGATGCTGAGAACGGAAAACGGAATTCGATCACTCGCGGAGGCGGAAATGATTCAGATAAAGGTTCAGGTAAAGGTTCAGGTAAAAATCGCGGGTTCCGTGCTGTTGATTTTCGCGGGGCTGTTACCGGCGAGGACCTTGGAGGTCGGGCCCGGCAAAGCCTTGACCAAGCCCAGCCAGGCGGCGGCGATGGTACAGGACGGAGATACGGTGTCGATCGCGGCGGGCGTTTATTCCGGGGACGCGTGTACTTGGACGGCGTCGAATCTGACTTTGCGCGCCGCAACGCCCTACGCGCATTTGCAAGCCGACGGCGCCGCGTCCCAGGGAAAAGCCATTTGGGTAGTCCAGGGAAAAAATACGACCATCGAAAACATCGAGTTCTCGGGGGCCACGGTACCGGATCAGAACGGGGCGGGCATCCGCCAGGAAGGGGCCAACCTGACTGTCCACCATTGCTATTTCCACGACAATGAAGACGGCATTCTGACCGGCGCGGGAACCAGCGTCATCCTTATCGAGCACAGCGAATTCGCCGACAACGGGTTCGGGGACGGGTATTCGCATAACATGTACATCGGAAACGTGACGAGTTTTACATTGCGGTATTGCTACACGCATCACGCCAAGGTGGGGCATAACATCAAAAGCCGCGCGGCCAGGAACGTCATCGTGTGTAACCGCTCCTTCGACGGGACGGACGGCACCGCCAGTTATGAGCTGGACCTGCCGGACGGCGGCAGCGCGCTGATCGCCGGGAACGTTTTCCAACAGGGACCTGCCACGGAAAATCCAGCCATCCTGACCTTCGGCGAGGAAAGCGTAAAGAATCCCGCCGGCCCCGTGCAAATCATCAACAACACTTTCGTGAACGACCGCCCGAGCGGCGGTACATTTATCAACGTGCCGGGCTCCTTGGCTGCGGGCGCGAGTGTGACCGTAGCGAATAACCTTTTCGTGGGCGCGGGAAACTGGGTCAACGGCAAGGCCGACACCCTGGGCAATGTGGCGACCCTGGCTCCGGGTTTCTTGGACAAAGCCGGTTTCGACTACCGACTGACGGCCGCGTCCCCGGCGGTGGACAAAGGCAAGGATCCGGGCCAGCAAGACGGCGTCTCGCTCTTGCCGACGCAGGAATTCCGCCCGCCCGATCTCGTGACGACGCGCGTCTACGTGGGCGCTCCGGACGCGGGAGCCTTCGAGTACAATGCGGGGTCGGGCGTCCGGGGAAGGCGGGGCGAAGCACCGATATCGGCTCCCAACAATGGCAGGGATGCCACGCGCATGGCCTGGACGGGATTTGGATTTTGGTTTATGGGTCCGGCTCTGTTTCCGGTGGACGGGTTGGGCCGGGCGGCGCAGTAACTT
>JADGQO010000152.1 GCA_017881725.1 Fibrobacteria bacterium | reverse complement strand
CATTTCTCGCGGGTTTACCTGGAAGACCCTTTGAAGAGCAAACAACTGACGCAAGGACTGAAGCAGCTTTCCGAAGAAGGCGCCACCCAGTTATTCAGCCCCTTGGCGAGTCCCATTCCCGTGCTCGGTGTGGTCGGCGTGCTCCAATTCGATGTCATCAAGTTCCGCCTGGAAGAGGAATACAACGCCCGTTGCCGCCTGGAAGGCGCTCCGGTTTACGCGGCGCGTTGGCTGGAGGGCGATGCCGTCCAGATTCAGGAATTCAAAATTCAAAACAACCATGATATGGCGCAGGATAAGGGCGGGAACCTGGTTTACCTCTGTCCCAACGAGTATCGCATGAGCCTCATGGAAAAAAACTTTCCTAAAATCCAATTCGCAAAATTCCACACTGAGGATTAGGCCGGTCCACCGGTCCAAAGGCAACCCAAATCCGGGCTTTAGGATCTCGAATTCCCTTTGGAAATTCGCGCAGATTCGGTTTCGTGACATCATTTTACATGTTTCAGAAGTATGACAGGCGGATATTTTAATAAACTATCTGACACACTTCCGAACAGGTAAGCATGTACAAAACCCACCATTACTTGCATATCCCCATCATGGGAACCGGATTTACCATCGATACGCCCATACGCGTCGCTCGCTTCGGCATCTCGTCGGTTATTTCCCTCGTGGACGACCTGCTCATTGAGCGTATCCGCAAGCATTATTGCAACGTCTATGGGTTCCCTTACCAAGCGATTACAGCTTCCCAACCGGATGCCCGGGCCAACCGGATCACGGCCTACCTGAATTTGATTGATGATGTCGTGCAAAAGCAAATCGCCGACGTCAAGGCCTTGCATTTCGAGGCGGGCAATGACAAAGCCAAATATTTCGAATTGCTTCCGGATACCTCGCCGGTCAAGCAAATGTATCTGAGCTACGTGTCCATGATGGACGGGGATGAAAAGCGGCAATTGGAGGCGGAGCTGAATGCCGCCATCCTTCCAGGCAATATCGACTGTAATATCATGACCAAACTCGATCGAATCACTTACGATCGGGAAGGCCACGTCATGAGCATGGAACATTCCGACGCCAAGGCCGCTTTGCGCGGGTTTGCCCAGTCCAAAATCACCGCCAATATTGTTTTTTCCGCCGGAATCAACCCCACGTTATATGGGTACATGGAAAATTTCCCGGACTTTTATCGTCCGAACGGGGAAGACGGCCAACCGACATCAGCGCCGGCCAAGAAGGGTGTTATCCTCAAGGTTTCCGATTATCGTTCCAGCATAATCCAGGGTAAATTCATCGCCAAAAAAGGCATTGAAATCCGCGAATTCCGCATCGAATCCGGCCTGAATTGCGGTGGCCACGCCTTTGCTTCCGATGGTTTTCTGATGGGTCCGATCCTACAAGAGTTCAAGGATAACCGACATCGCTTCCCGGAAATCTTCGAAGGCATGATCGTGTCCCATTACCAGAAGCGCGGGAAAACCTATCCCGAATCCGCGCGCGGACGTAACATACCGGTTACGGCACAAGGCGGCATCGGGAACCATGCCGAAGTGCTGCGCTTGATGGATGATTACGGCATCGACGCGACCGGATGGGCCAGCCCGTTCCTGCTGGTTCCGGAGGCGACGGCTTTGGATTCCGCCACCCGTCAGGCCTTGGCGGAGGCGAAGGAAAAAGATCTTTACCTCAGTGATGTTTCGCCCTTGGGCGTCGTGTTCAATAACCTGCGCAATTCCAGCTCCGAGCAATGGACCAAAAAGCAAATCGACAACGGCAAACCCGGTTCGCCTTGCCCGAAGGGATATCTGGTATCCAACACCGAGTTCACGGAAATGCCCATTTGCACGGCCTCCAAGGAATACCAGGGGATGAAGCTCAAGGCGATGGGCATCGAGAACGTGCCTCCCTCGGATACTCCCGATTCGAAATTACAGCAGGTGTACGTCAAATCCTGCATCTGCGATCAACTCGGAAACGGGGCTTTAATCAACCTGGGCCTCGTTGCCGCTTCGGCTCCGGTTTCCATTTGCCCAGGTCCGAACATCGCGTATTTCGACCGCCTGTATACCTTACGAGAAATGGTCAATCACATTTACGGTCGGGGCCGTTCTTTGGTGCCTGCGGATCGTCCCCACATGTTCAGCAAAGACTTGGTCATGTCGGTGGACTATTTCGGTAAATTGGTCGCGAAGCTGACGCCCGGCGATACCAAGGCCTACGAGTATCTCCAGGTTTTTAAAACCAATCTGATGCTTGGGATGGAGTACTACAATACTTTGGTGGAAATGCGTCCCTATCCGGGAGAGAACCTGGCATCGCTCAAAACGACCATGAAAGCGGAATCGACGCATCTGGCCGAACTGTGGACCTCGGTGGAAAAGACCATGGGCTCTTCCGTGACCGCCCAGTCTTCACAGGCATCCGTCCAAAAGGGTTCCTGAGCACATATTTCCCATAAAATCATGGACTTAGCCCGGGTAAAAGCGAGTCCTGCCAACCCTGTCACAATTCCTTTTCAACAGTACCCCCTTCTCCCCTAGAAGGTTTCCGGGTTTCATCAAACCAGAATCTTCTTTGAATTCTGTAAGTAGATGATTTATATGGAGATAAGTGTATTTTTGAATTAACGTTAAGGATGTGTTAAGGGTGAAAAAATAGGTTTCATAACCTTATTTTGACCTTGGACCGTTCACCCGAATCTCACGACCAAATCCCCCTCGACATTCATCCCGTCCGGTGCCTAGAATCAGACTTGATGCGCCTGTCGACAATATTTCCCGCTACGCGTTTTGCCCTAGGGCTCAGCCTCTGCATGGCGTTTTCGGCCTCGGCAGTCGAAAAAGGAAAGACCCTTTCGGAATTGAACGGCGAGGAAAAAGTTCGTCTCAATGCACGTTGGGATTTGGGGTATTACCTCTTTCAAATCCAGGAATATGGACCGGCCGTGCAGGAGTTCGAAAAAATCCGTCAAGTCCTTCCCAGTGACGCGTCCTTGTTGGCATTAATTGGATCTTGCTATTCGATGGCAGGGCGATGGGGAGAAGGCGAAAAGGCTTTGTTGGCGGCCAAGAATCAAAATCCCGAGGACGATGACATCAATAGCCTGTTGGGACAATTCTACTCGTCGGTGGGCAAGCCCCTGGAAGGCGCGCTGTACATGGAGCACTCGCTCCGCATCACGCCGGAACAGGATGATTTACGCACGCGCTTGTCCCTGATCTATTTGGACGCAGGTCAAACCGATCATGCCCGAGTTCATTTGGATTATTTGCTCAAGACGCGTGGTGGAGTGGATTTCGGCGATGCCGAGTTGGATTATGCGTACGCGCGGTGCCTGTTGCAAGCGGGAAAAATGCGGGAAGGATTGGCCTTTGCCCAAATGGCCCATCTTGCCGAACCCCGTAATGCCGGCTACATGCAAATATTAGGCTACTGCCTGCTCGGAAATAATCGTTACGCCGAGGCGGTGGGCATGTTAGAGGCGTCCCGCGGTCAAGTCCGCAGCGAGCCAAATCTTTTCCTGCAATTAGGCGAGGCCTTGTTTCAAGATCGGCGTTGGGAAGAGGCGGAATCGGCTTGGTTGGAGGGCGTGGATTTATTTCCGAACGCTTATGAATTGTTATCGCGAATGGTGGATTATTATATCGGCATCGCCCGGCCGGAAAAAGCTTGGCGAGTGGTGCATTTCGCCGAATCCCATAACCCGGAAGCGCCCGGTAACCTTTTGATGCGAGCCCGCCTGGGGCGGAAGCTCGGTGCTTACGCGGCGGCGGGAAAATCCCTCGCACGATTGAAGAGGCAGGCCACTGGAGCTATGGCCTGGGATGCCCAATGGGAAGAGGCTCAATTGGATTATGCGTCCGGTAAACTCGGAGATTGCAACAAGGCTTTGGACAATCTCATGGCGCCCAACCATCACCGTGCCGAGGCGCATTTAATGAAGGCGAAGTTGGCATTGCTGGAGGGCGACAAGGCTGCGGCGCAAGGCCAGGTCTTGGCCGCCAAACGGGAGAACCCTTACAACTTGAAAGTGTATGCGTTGGCCCGTGAGGCTTTCGCCGGCAGCGCAGATTTTCCTAAGCTGGCGGTTCTGCTCCATGACGGCATGACCTTGATGCCGGAATCTGGCGGTCAGGTTAATCCTCGGCCGGTTCGCCTTCCGGGGTATCCGTAACGTTTCCTGCATCCAAATCAAACAAGCGTTTCAGCGGAATAATTTTCAACCCCTTTTTGGGGTCCACGGCATCGGACATTTTATCGGCGGCGAAACCAATCAGCAGCGGATGCTCCAGGTGATTGGCGACGGCTTTAACGAAGGGAGACGAGCTGTACCCCGGCATCAGGAAATTAACGACATAGGTGTCGAAATCGCCTTCTTCCATCATGCTCAAGGCTTCTTCCGGATCATTCGCGACTTCAATCACGGCGTTGGGCAGAATTTGGGTGATGATGGCGACCGTTTCATTGCGGCGCTGACCCTCTTCGTCCACGACGAGTATGATGCGTTCCGAGGTATCGGTGACGGCCAGGGACGGGTCGATGGCGATATCGTCGGCATCATCCGCATCGCCTTCGTCGGAGAATAATGCGGCGGCGGCGGGCGCGTCGTCTTCTTCTTCTTCCTCTTCGTCGATTTCGTCCTCGTCCAAATCATCCGGCGGGAATTCTTCCGCGCTCTTGATGGGCTTTTTCGGGGCCTGGGGGATGGGTGGCAGAGACGCCTTGGGTTTGGAGTCTTTATCCTTGCTCTTGTCCTCGCTCATACACCTTCCCGTTCAAAATCGTGCAAAATCATTGGTCCCGGTCGGTTTATTCCAGGGCGCGTAAAATATAGATGATAAAGGCTAACGCCGGGCCTTCCGGTTGATTAACGCCTCTAAATCCGCTATTTCCCTGGGTATTTCCTGCGATAAATTCCGGCATCCGGAATCCGTGATTAATAAATCGTCCTCGATGCGGATTCCGATCCACTCGGAATACCGCTTGCCGTCGATGGTCATGGAGAAATGGCCATAGAGTCCTGGCTCATTCGAGATTTGCCAATTGGGTTGGAGCGGATAATCCTGGTATAAGCGATGCGGGTCGCCATCATGTTCCTGCTCGCCCATCAAATGCGAGACACCATGCGGCTGAAGGGCATAGGACCGCTGCGCCACACCGCCCTTAGCGAAGAACCGTTCGCGTAATTCGTCTTCCAAAAATTGCCAGACCTTGCGGTTCAAATTCCGGATGGTCTCACCCGGCTTTGCGTTTTTCTGGTTCTCTGCCGCGGCCTTCAGAACGATGTCGTAGAGCAAGGCCTGCAAAGGATTGTATTTCCCCGACACCGGCACGGTACGCGTGATGTCCGCATGCATGGTTCCGAAGCGAACGCCGAAATCCAACAGCACGAGGGAACCGGCTTGGATAGGCTCGTCGTTTTTCAGATAATGCAAGACCGTGGCGTTCCGGCCCGCCGCGACGATGCTGGGAAAGCTGAGTCCAAACGCGCTGCGGCTTTTCATTCCCGCTTCCAGGTGTACGGCCAATTGGTTCTCATTGCGGAAAGTATTCAATACCGACAGCGTTTCCCGAAACGCTTCGCCGGTGTGCCGGACGGCAAGGCCCACGTCCTGAACCTGTTCCGGTTCCAGAGGAAGGCGCATTTGAAAGTGTTCGTCGACGAAGGTGCGCAGAGCGAAGCCCTTGCGTTTGGTTTTCCGGATCGCTTTTTCCAAATCGGTTTTGAAGGCCCAGTTATAATCCGTCTTGGTCGCGAAGGTTTTTTTCTTGCCTTCGGCCAGGGCTAGGTAATGATGATAAAACCCGTATCCAAAGGGTTTGCGGGAGGATTTGACCAGGGCTTGGAAAAATTCCGGGAAGGATTCCAGCGGGCGCACGTCCTTGATACCCGTAAGCAATCGCAGATCGGCCAAAGCGCGTTTGCCTTCGGCGTCCATGGTTTTGGGATAACCCAGCCGCACGCCGTCCCAGAATTCCCTGCTCGGATCCTTTCCGGAAATGAACAAGACTTCCTTGGATTTGGCCTGAGGATCCAATACCAGGATGACCTTGGGCTGATTGATGCCCGTCAAATGGATCATGGCCGGTTCCTGGAAAATTCGGAGTCCGCTCATAATCCACAGGTGCTCGCTGCCGGGTTCGCGGCCCAATCCCGAAAACACGGCGAAGCTATCCAGCCTTTTGAGATGGGCTTTACGCCGGGCCTTCAAGATTCGGGGATATTCCAAACCCGCCGAACCGACAGGGAAGACCTGGGAGTATTTTCGCAGTAACTCGGGAGTTACCCGTCCGCTCGCACCCGTCCCCACCCCTTGAACCGCCACTACCATAAGTGCCGGCCTTACCAGCCGCTCACATAGGGTAGGGAAGCCGCCACGCGTTCGATGGCCGGGATTTGGGTGAGCAATTCGTTCAGGGAGTTCCAACCGCCGCTCAGGAACTGGGATTTAGGCCCGGCGGGCAAGGCGACGGATTCCGAAATCGGCCCGTCGATGCGGCCGGCTTCGACATCCAAGGTCCATGCGGCCTGGGGGGATTTTTCCGCCGCGGCCTGCAAACGGGAAAGGACTTCCTCGCCGCCGGTAAAACAGGGAATGCCCAAGGAAACGCAATTGCCGAAGAAAATTTCCGCGAAGGATTCTCCGACGATGGCCTTAATGCCCCAGCGCAGGATGGCCTGGGGCGCATGTTCCCGGGAGGATCCGCAGCCGAAATTTTTATTCACGAACAAAATGCCCGCGCCCTGGTATTGCGCCATGTCGAAAGGATGCTGTTGGCCTTTGGCCTTCAAGCCCAGGCGGTCATCCTCGAAGGCGTGTTCGCCCAACCCGTCGAAAACCACGCAACGCAGGAAGCGTGCGGGGATGATGCGGTCGGTGTCGATGTCGTTGCCGCGTACGGGAATGGCGCGGCCTGGCACTTTGGAAATCAGGGCTTGCGCGGTCATGCGGCCTCCTTCACGGCGAATACGATGCGGGAATCGGCCACCTTACCCTCGATGGCGGCGGCGGCGGCCATGGCGGGGCTCATCAGCAAGGTGCGGCCCGAAGCCGAGCCCTGGCGGCCTTTGAAATTGCGGTTGGACGTCGAGGCGCACATTTGGCGGCCGGTCAGCTTGTCCGGATTCATGGCCAGGCACATGGAACAGCCCGGCTCGCGCCATTGGAAACCCGCGTCGGTGAAAATTTTATGAAGGCCTTTGGCTTCCGCGGCTTTTTGGACGTCATGGGATCCCGGCACTATCAGCGCTTTCACAGTGGGGGAAACCTTACGGCCACGCACCAGGCGGGCGACTTCCTCGAGGTCGGAAAGCCTGCCGTTGGTGCAGGATCCGATGAAAACCACGTCCACGGGCACGCCGGCGATGGCCTGGCCTTCCTGCAAGGACATGTATTCCAAAGCTTCGGCGACCAGCGGGCGTTCGTCACTCGGGAAGGAGGCGATCGAGGGTATCGTGCGTGTTACGGGGATGGATTGCCCCGGGGTAATTCCCCAGGTGACGAACGGCTCCAAAGCCGAACCATCCAATTCCACGACCTCATCGTATTGCGCGTCCTTATCCGAAGCGATGCTCTTCCAGTATTGCACGGCCTTGTCCCAATCAGTTGCGATGGGGGAGTATTGGCGGCCTTTCAGGTAGGCGAAAGTGGTTTCGTCCGGATTCACATAGCCGATGCGCGCGCCGCCCTCGATGGACATGTTGCACAAGGTCATGCGCTCTTCCATGGTCATGGCGTCCACCACGGATCCGCCGTATTCGTAGGCATAGCCCACGCCGCCGTTGGCCCCTAGCTTGTTGATGATGGCCAGGATGACGTCCTTGGCATACAGTCCCGGACGCAGCTTGCCGGTGACGTTGATGCGGCGTACTTTGAGTTTGGACATGCTCATGGTTTGCGTGGCCAAGATTTCCGCCACCTGGCTGGTGCCGATGCCGAAAGCCAAAGACCCGAAGGCCCCATGGGTGCTGGTGTGGCTGTCTCCGCAGGCGATGGTCTGGCCCGGTTGGGTCAATCCCATTTCCGGCCCGATCACGTGGACAATGCCTTGCTTGCCGCTTTCCTCGCCGAAAAATTTGACGCCGTATTCCCGGGTGTTGTTCTCGATGGCGACGAGCATTTCCTCGGCCAGGGAATCCTTCAACGGGCGTTGGCGCTCCGGTGCGTCGGTGGGAATGATATGGTCGACAGTCGCAAAGGTGCGGCCGGGGTATTTCACCTTGAGGCCCCGATCGCGCAGCATGGAAAAGGCTTGCGGCGAGGTGACCTCGTGGATCAAATGCAAGCCGACGAAGAGTTGATACTGGCCCGATGACAAGCGCCCGACGGCATGCTTGTCGAAGACCTTATGATAGAGGTTTGTGCCCATAACTTGGTTTCCAAGGGTTGTGGAGTCCGCGAATTGCGCCGACGGTATCCGAGCGGCGGCTCGCGTTTTCCAATTTATTAAAAACTTGCCCGGAGTATCTGAATTGGCGCTCAAGTCGCTAAAGGCGCTAGGTCGGGCCGGCCAGGGCCGCGGTAACCTTCCGCTCCAAATCTTCCTCGCGCTGCAATCCCTGGAACTTTTCCAGAATGCGCCCATCTTTGCCTATCAGAAAGGCCGTGGGTAACGCCTGCACGCCGCCGAATTGCTTCATGATGTCGTCATTGCCGATGAGCAGGGGGTAATTCACACCCAGATCCCGGCTGATGGTTTTAACCTTGCCGCCTTCGGCATCGTCCACGTTGACGCCCAGTACCCGGAACTTTTGCCCTTGGTATTTCTGATGCAATTTGATCAAACCGGGAATTTCCATCAGGCAGGGCTGGCACCAAGTGGCCCAAAAAACCAATAAAGTCACAAATTGATCGTCACCGGCAAGGGTGAGCGACTCGCCCGAGTAGGATTTAAAAGCGATGGTGGGAACCTTACCGCTGATGGGATGTTTATCCTGGCACCCGAGCAGGAGTAACCCGCCGGCCAATAGAGCCGTTCCCATGATGGAGTTTACGGAAATTTTGCGCATGGAAATGGGGTCCTGAGGTGGATTCTCGGTGGGATGTGTCTTACAATATACACAAAAAACGGCATTTAAGGCTTTTGGGGAAAGGTCTTCCTTCGCACGGAAAGGCGCGGATTCGTTGACGGAAAAACTGGGTGAAATCCTTCTACGGGACGGCATTGTCACGTTGGAGCAACTTCAGGCCGCATTAAAAAAGCAAGGCGAAACGAGTGGGAGCCTCGGCGAGATCCTGGTGACTCTCGGCGCCATCAATTCCGTCGACGATATCGTTTGGCAATTGGCCGCGCAGATCAACACCCAAGTGGTCAATCTTTCGGAAATGGAAATTCCGACTCCCATCATCGCCTTGGTCCCGGAAGAAATGGCCGTCAAATACGGGGTCGTTCCGGTTCAAAAAGAAGACCGGGTGATTCACGTGGTCATCGCGGATCCGAAAAACGTTTTCGTCATCGACGCCATCAAATTCCTAACCGGCTGTAATGTCCGGGTTTGGATGGCGCCCGAATCCCAGGTCCGCAAGGCCATCGAGAAATATTATCTGGCCATGACCAATACCGCCGACTTCGAAAACATCCTCCAGGATGTAGCCGACAGCGCGCTGGAAGTGGTCTCGGAACCCAGTGAAGACGGCACTTCGGATTTCGGCGCCATGGAGGCGCCGCTGGTGCGATTGGTGGATCGCGTGCTTACCGATGCCGTCAAGTTGAAAGCTTCCGACATTCATATCGAAGTCTACGAAAAAACCATGCGCGTCCGCTACCGCATGGACGGGACTTTGGTGGAACAGACCACTTTGCCTTACAAGTTGAAAGGCGCCATCGTATCGCGCATCAAGATCATGGCCAATTTGGATATCGCGGAACGGCGGCTTCCGCAGGACGGCCGCATCAAGCTGTCCATCGCGCGCAAGAAAATCGATTTGCGCGTCAGCGTGCTTCCCACCATTTACGGCGAGAAGGTGGTGATGCGTATTCTGGATCAGGAAAACCTGAATCTGGACCTGACCAAGATGGGCTTTTCGGAAAAAGCCCTGCGCGATTTTTCGGAGGCTTTGGGCGCGCCCTTCGGGATGATTCTGGTTACCGGCCCGACGGGTTCGGGAAAGTCGACCACTTTGTATTCCGCATTGTCCAGCATCAACAACGCGGACACCAATATCATGACCGCCGAAGACCCGGTGGAGTACAACCTGGAAGGCATCAACCAGGTCAACGTCAACAGTGAAATCGGCCTTACTTTCGCGGCGGCGCTCAAATCTTTCCTGCGCCAGGATCCCGACGTCATCATGGTCGGCGAGGTGCGCGACCTGGAGACGGCCCAAATCGCGACCAAGGCGGCGTTGACCGGGCATCTGGTATTGTCCACTTTGCACACCAACGATGCGCCTAGCACCATCACGCGTTTGGCTGATATGGGTATCGAACCTTTTTTGATAGCCTCTTCGGTCCGCCTGGTCATCGCCCAGCGGCTGGTCCGCAAGGTGTGCCTCAATTGCAAAACGGAAGACAAGGTCACCTCCGAACAATTGCGATTGCTCGAAATCAGCGACCAGGAGGCGAAAGGGATTACCTTCTACAAAGGCGCCGGTTGCCAGATCTGCTCGAATACGGGCTTTAAAGGCCGTATGGCCATCCATCAGGTGCTTCCCATCACGGATTCTGTCCGCAAGCTCATCGTGGATCGCGCTACGCCCGACGAAATCGAGAAGGCGTCCATCGCCGAAGGCGTGTTGAATTTGCGCATGGCGGCCCTGGAAAAGTTGAAACTCGGGCTGACCACGGCGGATGAGGTGATCAAATCGACCAAGATATGATATTATCTATTTTGGGAAACTTGAGATGATGGTTGTTTTCCATTAGGATTCGAAGAAAGATTCGCGCATGGTAAGCATACAAGAGTTGCTCTCCAAAATGGTGGAGCTGGGAGCTTCGGACCTGCATCTCACCACGGGAAAACCTCCGCTTTTCCGCGTGCACGGGTATTTGCGACCCATGATGTCCGACCCGTTGAGCCCGGAAGATTGCATGCGCCTGGCCTATGGCGTCATGAACGAAGGCCAACGCAAGGGGTTTGAGCAAAGGAAAGAATATGATTTTTCCTTCGGTGTCTCGAACCTGGCCCGCTTCCGCGCCAACGTTTTCCTGCAACGCGGCTGCGTCGCATTGGCCATTCGCCTCATCCCGTTTGAAATCCAAACCTTGGAACAATTGGGTCTTCCCAAGATCTTTTCGGATTTAATTGACAGGCCTTCGGGATTGATTCTCGTGACCGGGCCCACGGGATCGGGAAAGTCGACGACGCTGGCCGCGATGTTGGATCGGATCAACAGCGAATTGGAAGGCCATATCCTCACCGTCGAAGACCCCATCGAATTCGTGCACAAGCACAAGAAATGCATCGTGAACCAACGTGAAGTGCGGGCCGACACGGATACCTTCGCCTCCGCCCTGCGCGTGGCGCTGCGGCAGGATCCGGACGTGGTCCTCATCGGAGAGATGCGCGATACGGAAACCATGGAGGCGGCGCTGTCCATCGCCGAAACGGGCCATCTGACCTTGGCGACCTTGCATACCAATTCGGCCGCGCAAACCATCAACCGTATCGTGGACGCGTTTCCGGCCGGCGAGAAGTCGCAAATCCGGACGCAATTGTCTTTCGTGCTGCAAGGCGTGGTGAGCCAAACCTTGATGCCGAAAATCGGGGGCGGACGCATTCTGGCTTACGAGGTCATGACCATGACTACCGGCATTCGCGCCATGATCCGCGACGACAAGGTGCATCAAATCCAAAGTGCCATCGAATCCGGCACGAAATTCGGAATGAATACCATGAACGCCAAGCTGGTCGAGCTGGTGCAGCAGCGCAAGGTCGAGCGCACCGACGCGCTGGCTCGATCCAACGATCAGGAACATTTCGAGCGCCTCCTGGCCGGAAATTACCGCCCTTAGGCGGGGGATAGCGGAGAGACGATGGGCAAGTGGCAGTATAAGGGTAGAACGTCCGCCGGCAAGGAAGTGGCGGGGGAAGTCGAGGCTGCGAACAAAAGCGACGTCGAGAACCTGTTGCGCAAGAAACGCATCCGCGCGACTTTGGTCAAAAAGAAACCGATGGCGTTGAACCTATCCTTCGGCAGCGGGGTTCCTTTGAAGATCATGGCGCGGTTCACGCGCCAATTTTCCGCCATGACATCGGCAGGTCTTCCCCTGATTCAGTGTCTGGACATTCTTCAAGAGCAAACGGAACACGCGACCTTGAAAGCCGCCATCATGCAAGTCGCGGCGGATATCCAGGGCGGCGGCACTTTGGCGGATTCGCTTTCCAAACACAAAAAAATCTTTTCCGAATTGTATTGCCAAATGATCGCGGCGGGCGAGGCGGGCGGCATTTTGGATACCATCCTCCTGCGCTTGGCCGAATACATGGAAAAGGCCGATGCCCTGCGCCGAAAAATAAAAGGCGCCATGACCTATCCCGTCATCGTCGCGGTGGTGGCGGTCGCGGCGGTCACGATCTTGATGGTTTTCGTCGTCCCGATTTTCGCGAATATGTTTTCCGAAGGCGGGGCCAAGCTTCCCTTGCCGACGCGTATCGTGATGGGCATCAGCGATTTCGTTCGCCATTGGATTCTCGCCATCGTCGCCGCCGCCGGCTTGGGGGCGTTCTCGTTTTATCGCTATTACAAGACGGAAAAGGGCATGCTCGCCATCGATCGGCTCCTTCTGAATACCCCCGTCGTAGGCGATTTGGAACGCAAGTCCTGCATATCCAGGTTCACGCGAACCCTCGGAACGTTGTTGAATTCCGGCGTGTCGATTATCGACGCGTTGCAGGTTACGGGCAAAACCGCGGGTAATAAGGTTTTGGAAATCGGAATCTATAAAACTCTGGAAAGCATTTCCGGCGGTCAGACCATTGCCGATCCCCTCAAGGCCACCGGCGTTTTTCCGCCCATGGTGATTCAGATGATTGCCGTCGGCGAACGCACCGGCGGGTTGTCGGAAATGTTGGTCAAGATCTCCGATTTTTATGACGACGAAGTGGACGCGGCGGTGGAGTCCCTGACCTCCATGATCGAGCCTTTGGTCATCGTGGTGCTCGGCGGCATCATCGGCGGCGTACTCGTGGCCATGTACCTTCCCATGTTCGAGATGGCTGGAACCGTTGGCGGTTGACGCTTCAAAACGCAAACCCCGCGAGACCGGTGAAGCCGGCCTCGACATTCTTTCCGTAGTCGGGTCCCGCGTCGCGATGTTCGTGGTCCTGTTTTGGACCGCTTTGACTTTCGATAAAGATTCCTTGGCGCGTGGCCTGGTGCTGATTTACGGCCTCTCCACGGTCCTCTACCTCGCCACATGGGTTTCCGCCTATCGGGCCGCCCAAATCTCTCCCGTCGGGCTCCTGTTATTCTTCCAATTCCTGGTGGAAGTGCTGGTGGAAGCGGCGGTCTTTTATTCCAACGACGGATATCTCTCGGATTATGGACTGCTGTTCATCCTCACCATTCTCAGCGCCGGATTCTTTTTTCGGTATTTAGGTTCGTTGACCATTGCGGCCACGGCCACGGCCTTATTCGGTTACGCCGGATTGGCGCACCTGGGAATCACCGGTTCGGCGGAATTCGTTCTACCCCGGCTGCTGGTGGAAACGGTACAAGTTAGGTTCCTCCTCTATGCCACCCTGTTTTTCATGGTGGCGTTGCTTTCCAGTCTTTTGTCCGGGCGGCTTCACGCCGCGCGCCGGGAGTTGGCCGGCAAGGACGAGGAGATGGACCTCTACCAATTCAGCGCGGAAACCGTAATGGATGGCTTGCCCACCGGCCTGCTCTTTTTCGACGCGGACGGACTTTTAAAATTCAAAAATCATATTACCGAAGAATGGTTAGGGCGAATTTTAACGCCGGGGATGCCTATGCGGGAAGTCCTTCAGGACACGATTCCGGTATCCGTGGTGGAGGACATCGAAGCTCGGAAGGAAAATTTCCGTTTCCGTGAAATCGACGCCGAAGCGCGGGGAAACCGACCTTTGCATATCCAAATCAAGTCCGTCACGCGGGAAACGGAATATTTGGGCTGCGTTCTTTTACTCATTGACTTTACGGAGGAAAAACGCATGGCCCGAGCTCTGCTAAGGGCCGAACGCATGGCCACTTTGGGCGCCATGTCCGCGCGTATCGCCCATGAAATCCGGAATCCCCTTGCCAGTATCAGCGGCTCGGCCCAAATGTTACGCGATACCGAGTTTAATACGGAATCCGACCGAAAATTGCTGGGTCTGATCGTTACCGAATCGACCCGACTAAACCGGATCCTTTCGGGGCTTTTGGACTATGCGCGCGATAGGCAGCCCGCTTACCGGGAGGTGTCGGTTGTCGATATTTTCAAAAAAATCACGCTGATGTTGGAAAAGATCACGGGATTCAACAAGGACCTTGCCATTGTCAAACAAATAGTGGAAAATGGCGATATCCGTTTTAAAAGCGACCAGGACATTTTAGTCCAGGTTTTGCTCAATCTGGCGTTGAATTCATTTCAGTCACTGCCGGGCGGAAAGGGAATCCTCGAGCTGTCCGGACGGCGTGTTGGAGACAATGTGCTTTTAACCATCAAAGATAACGGTGTAGGGATGTCCCAGGTGGAAAGCGCACGCGCCTTCGAACCCTTCTTTACCACCAAGCCGGCCGGTTCAGGCCTGGGATTGCCCACTTGCCTTCACTATGTGCAAGCACTCGAGGGAAATATTATTTTGAAGTCCCAAACCAGCGAAGGCACCAGCGTCATCATCACGCTGCCCGCCGAACCCCGCGGGAGCTTAACGAGGAATAATGGACATTAAGTTCCGAAAAACCGGCAAGTGGAATGTGCTCGATATCAGCGGGCATATCAAAGGAAGTGAAGTTTCCCATTTTCGTTTGGCGATCCAAAAAGCCATCCAGGAAAAAAAGCTTTACCTGGTAGCCAATATGCATGATGTCGGTTTCATCGACAGTTCCGGCGTGGGCATGCTCATCACCTGCCACCAGGATTTGAAGGCAGCCGGAGGTAGGCTCGTATTGATGCGCCTTTCGGACGACATCTACGATTTATTTGAAATGACATCGATAGATCGCCTGTTTGAAATTGTCGATACCGAAGAGGAACTGGCGTTACGTTGAGAAGTTTGCGATCTATTCAAATTTCGGTTTAACTTTCCTACTTCGGCGCTTAAGTTCGGGCTTTGGTTTTCCGATAATAATGGATAGAGGAAGATCGAATGAAAATCGACAGAATCACCCAGATATTCGGAATGGACCTGCAAAAGGTCTCCGGTAGCGGGAAAGGCCCAGAGAAGACGGATAAGCCCAGCAGGGCCGACTCCGTATCGCTCTCCAAAAAAGCCAAGGAGCTGTCCTCGACTTCCGACACGGAATCCATATCCCGCCATGTCGACGCCTTGCCGGATGTACGGGCCGAAAAGGTCCAAGCCGCTAAGGAAAAAATCGCTTCGGGATATTTTAATTCACCGGAATTCGAAGATAAGCTGGCGGAAAAACTGACCAAGGAATTCGGCTTTTAACTAAACCGCAATTTTAACTGCACCGAACACTTTAGATTGTATCATCGCCTCGAACGGCGATTTTTTTTCTCCCCATTTTCTTTCCCGCCCTTTATACTCGTAGTTATATGCGTCACGCCGGTTTGATTTTAATTGGGCTTTTAGGGACGGTTGCGCTGACAAGTCAGAACCATCTAGCCGCCGCTCCGCGCAAAGAAATAAAACCGCATTCCCCGCACGCCATCCAGGACCCGAAAGCAAAAAGTAAATCGATGGAGGAAGGTCTTTCGCATTTGCCGAGACCGGATAGCTCTTTCGCTTCGTCGCCGCTTTGGGACAATGGACAGACCGAAATTCTGGTATATAGCGTGGAATTACCCGGCGAAATGGAAGGCGCGGGATTCGGTCGATTGACCACCAAACTGGGCGTATCCGGTAAGGCGGATGCTCATTCGTCCAAGCCGGGCGTCACTTCGGGGGTGGAGAACATTTCCGCGGCTTTGACCTGTACGTGGCCAAAGGACGGCGGGGAGCGGATCCGCACGACCATAGACCAATTACCGCGGCGCGGCGCCCTGCGCTTGCTACGGCAGGACCAATCGATTTCCGCTTTCCCGACCTTGATCCACCGAACCTTGGATTGCCGTGAGTTTCCTCCCAAGGTCAAGGTTTTGGCCGACGACGATGAGGATGAATTGGACACGGCATTGGCGGAATGGCCCATTTACACCGAAGAAATGCTCTTCACATACCTACGCGCGTTACCGCAACATGCCGGTTACCGTGAAGACGCGTGGATCGTTCCCGGTGGGGAACCCGGAAGATTCCTTCCCAAGGCGAAATTCGCTTCGATTGAAATGCGAGCATCGGCCATGGTCAGGGACGTGGAAACCTGGTATGTCACGGTGGATGTGGAGGATGCGGGTCGGTTGGAATTCTGGGTTTCGGCCAACGGATTGCATCCGGTCGTCATGGCGATTCTTTCCGATCGTTCCACTTGGATCCTGCAGGAAATGGAGCGACGGAAGCTCAGCCTGCGGTAACCTTCTTTTTCACCTTCGCCGAACTTCACCATTTTTCACCGACTTGCACTGAATTTCACAAGGTAGTCGGGCTTCATCGGCACGTTGTTTCAAGATTGGCCCTAAAGGGCCATTTCGGTCCCGTGAATTCCATATTTCGAATTGGCACTTGGTTTGCATTCTTACTTCACCAGTCGAACCTGTTTAATGCCAAGTTATTCTGCCACCGAGGATCCCGTACAATGGGCCGAAGTGGTAAGGAACGAAAAGCCTGAGCGGGGTTTATAACCAATGAATACGGGATGGAAACGTATCGACTGCATCCCAAATTTTAAAGGAGAAAAAGATGACCGCCAAGGGAATCGAAATCACGGAAGTCAACATTCACCCCATTCGCAATAAGCAAACGGATAATCCCCTGGAGGCCTTTGTACGTATCGTTCTCAACGGGCAATTCGTGGTCAACAGCATCAAGGTGGTCAATGGGAAATTCGGCTTGTTCGTTTCCTATCCCAGGGAGTTCAGCAAGAAGGAGAACAAGGGTTACAATTTTTGCTTTCCGATCACCAAAGGATTGCAGGAATACATGTCCGAACGGATCCTGAACGAATACCGCCTGTCGGTGGCTGGATAGGATAGCGCAAGGTGGCGGAAGGTGCAAGTAACCTTCCCCTTTTTGGCCTGGCCACCGTGGCCGGGCCTTATTTGCTGAAAGAAAATTCCATGATGAATATCACATCGATTCAAATCCAAGCCAATCATGAGCCCAACTCCAAGGTCAAAGCCACCGCGGAAGTCGTATTGAACGGGAGCTTGTCATTACGCGGCATCAAAATCCTGCGGGGCCGTTACGGGCTATTCCTCGCTTTTCCAGGGTTGCAGGCCGGATCGCGGCAACGGGCTTTCGAAGCCTTGTCCATGCGCTTCCGACAGGAATTGCAAAGCGAGGTTCTGAACTCTTACAAAAAATATTTGGCGCCCGAATTGGCCCTGTTCACATGAAGGCATTACTGGTCCGGGATGCCGGCGGCTGTCATGTTGGAAAGTCCGGGAGCGATTCTAATTGTATCCGAGTTCACCCATGCTGACGCGCGTGCAAACTTGCGCCTTGTCGGGAATCGAGGCCTACCCGGTTTCAGTCGAGGTGGATATTTCCTCGGGATTACCGGGCTTTTCTTTGGTTGGACTTCCGGACTCGGCCGTCAAAGAGGCCCGGGAACGGGTTTTCGCGGCTCTGAAAAATTCGGGGTTCACCATTCCCAGCAAACGCATCACGGTAAACCTTGCTCCGGGGGGAGTCCGCAAGGAGGGGACGGCATTCGATTTGGCATTGGCCATGGGGTTACTCGCCGCCTCCGAACAAATCGACGCTTCGCTTCTGCAAGGGATCGTGTTTATGGGGGAATTGTCCCTGGACGGCAAATTGCGTTCCGTCCGCGGGGCATTGTCGGCGGCCCTGCGCGCACATTCCGACGGTGCCCGGGCCATTCTCCTGCCGCGTGAGAACGCGGAAGAGGCGGAAGCCGTGAGGGGCTTGCAGGTACTGTCGCCCGACCATTTGCTGGAGGCGTTGAATTTATTGCGCAATCCGGCGGCATCCACGCGACCGCTCAGGGTATCCGCGCCGTCCCTTCCACCCGATACGGTGGATTTCTCGGAAGTTAAAGGCCATGCGGAAGCGCGGCGAGCGTTGGAGGTGGCCGCCGCAGGTGGACATAATTTCCTTTTGGTGGGGAGTCCCGGTTGCGGCAAAACCTTGTTGGCCAAACGCGTTCCAACTTTGCTTCCGGAGTTGACCGAAGCCGAGGCCTTGGATGCCATGCGACTATACAGCGTTTGCGGCATGCTGCAAAGCGGCGTCGACAGATTGCGAAGAAGGCCGTATCGCTCTCCCCATCATTCCATCAGTTATCAAGGAATGGTTGGCGGCGGATCTAATTTACGGCCCGGAGAAATCAGTTTGGCGCATCATGGCCTCCTGTTTCTCGACGAGTTTCCGGAGTTCCGAAAAGACGTCATCGAGGCCTTACGCGAACCCATGGAGGAAGGTCAGGTGCATTTGGCGCGGGTCGCGCAGCGGGTCACCTTTCCCTGCCGATTCATGCTCGGCGCCGCCATGAATCCTTGCCCTTGCGGCTATTTTTTGGATCGGCGCAGACGCTGTCTTTGCCGTACGGAGGAAGTGGTTCGCTATCGAGCCAGATTATCCGGCCCCTTGCTGGATCGTATCGATATCCACTTGGAAATACCTTCTTTAAGCGTTTCCGAATTGGAAAATGAGGAACCGGGCGAGGATTCGGCTACCGTTCGAAAGCGCGTGGCCAAGGCCAGGAAAATACAAGCCGGACGTTTAAGCGAGACGTTTGGACCGGATTCTGGAATTTACACGAATGCACAGTTGAGCGGACCCCAAGTCCGCAAACTTTGCCGACCGGATTCCTCGGGCAAGAAATTATTGGAAGGGGCGGTCACCCGTTTGGGGCTATCGGCGCGCGCGTATGATCGGATCTTAAAAGTGGCGCAAACTTTGGCGGATTTGGCCGGTGAGGACCAGATAGGCGAAACCCAAATCGCCGAAGCCGTTCATTACCGGAGTATGGACAGGCAGCTTGATTTATATGCTTCGTGAAAGGCAATCCGAGTTTGAATTCAAGAACCTATGGAAGTCGCCATTGAATTCGGGTCATCAAAAATACCGATTCCAAAGAGCGAATCCAATTCGCGGGCCAAACCGTTTTGGGTATTGCCCAAGCGGGTAGTCTTAGGGAACGCCCTTAACAGTCCGGGTGTCGCGTTGCGCATGGCATACCCAATCCCCGCCAAGCGGAGCATGTCCAAGTCGTTTTCCGCATCGCCGAACGCCAACAGTTGGTTGGCATCGAGGGAACGCCTTTTCAACCACTCGGCCAGGGCACGGCCTTTCGAGACGCCGTTGGAAAGCACTTCCACGTATTCGGGATTGGATTTTGTAAGGGCGCATTTTCCGGTTAATTTCATACTCCAAGCCGCATATAACGCATCGCGATTTTCCGGCGCTTGTATCATCAAAAGCTTGGCAATGGCTTCCCGGGGTAGCTGATCGAGGTCGCGAAAAAAAGCCTGGTACGTCGCGCCCGTTTGTGCGGAATAGAAATTTGAACTTTCGAAGTCACCTTGCGGATGGTATCCGTATAAGGCGCCGTCCGAATAGACGTTCAGGAAAACGGCCTCATCCCGGCACAACCGGAAAATCGTTTCGCGGGAATCGGAATCCAATGGCGAGAAGGCCGTTCGGCTCCAAACCGAACCTTGCCCTTCCGAGGTTTCCGCCCCATTGTACGATACTAAAGTCAACGCGACGCCAACCTGCTCGGCATAGGGGATGACGCGCGCCGTCATGCGTCCCGAAGCCAGGATGATATTGATGCCTTTCGCCGCCAACGCGCGCAAAATGCGCACGGCTTCCGGACTGAGGCGCCCTTTCGGATCCAAAAGGGTGCCGTCCAAATCCAAAGCCAAGGCGCGTATGTTTTGAAGGGACGATGACAGGCCGTTGCCGTTGAATCCATGGGATGAGGACAAAATGTAAGCCTTGGGTTGAGGTGTTTTGGGATTTGTTGAACCCTGGGGAGTAAAATTAAAAAATAACGCTCAAGTTTTTTCCCGTCCTTCCGATAGATCTGGTAGACGGCTCCATGTTTGCACGGGAGCGGTCGGTTCCAGGGAGGGACCTCATGCGTATCAATCAGCATCTAGGCAATTTGATGAGCCAGAAATGGAACGCAAATGCCCAAGACAAACAAAAAATCCTGGAGCAACTCGCTACCGGGAAACGCATCAATACCGCAGCGGACGATCCCGCAGGGGTCGCCATAGCCAGCGTCTTTGACAGCCAAATCCGTGCGTATCGATCCGCTTCCGACAATTTGTCGGACGGCATGAACGCCTTGGCCATATCCGACGGCGGCGCGTCGACCATCAATGACATGCTGCAGCGGCAAAAGGAATTGGCCGTGCAGAGCGCAAACGGAGCGTTGAATTCCGATCAACGTTCATCCTTAGACAATGAGTACCAGTCCTTGACCCAGGAAATCGATCGGATCTCCAAGTCCACGGATTTCAATGGACAACAACTTTTGGACGGATCAAGTCCCTTGTCGGACGGCACGGGAAAAATCCAGGCGGGCTCCGGTTCCGGCGATACCATCACCTTGACCGCTTCCGATTTGAGCGCGGCCTCGTTAAACCTCGGCCCCACCAGCTTGCTCAGTCCGGATAAAGCCTTGCAGGCCATGTCCGCCATCGATTCGGCGATGAAAAAGGTGAATGATAATCGCGCTTCCCAAGGCGCGTTGTCCAATACCTTTGAATTCGCGCAAAGCAACCTGCAAACACAAGGCGTCAATGCCACGCAAGGATTGTCCAATATCGAAGATTTGAATTATGCCCAAGCGCTGACCGATAAAGTGAAATCGGACATCCTGACGAATTCCAGCGCGTCAGCGTTGGCGCAGTTCAATCAGCTTTCCCGAACTCATTTATTGGGATTGTTGCAATAAATTTCGGGAGATAAATCGATCACGGAGGGGTGGGCGAGGCGGATCCTGGATAGCCATGGTCCGCCTCGTTTTTATTTGGTATCTTGAATCTGCTTCGAATTGAAGGGGGCGCAAAGGTCTCGACGGGATCGAATGAACTGAGAGTTGCATGCCGAGGATTCTAGTTGGCCTCGTAAAAAAACTGGAAACAATAAAATGCAGAAGAATCATATTCTTATGCAATGGCTGCCTAGTTAATAGCTAGGTGACCACGGTTTGGCAGTCGCCGCCTTAAAGGCTGTCAAATTGGAATACTCTGAGGCTGGGTTCGCCGGATGCTTGGGCCGGAGAGCTGAGAAAAGCTAAGCTAGCGACAGGATCAACCGATTCCTTGGGTGGGTCTTGAAGCGAAACTCAAATCAGGAATAAAGCATGTAGGAGCGATTAGTGAGTTGATTTCGGACGCGGGTTCGATTCCCGCCGCCTCCACCAATTAGACTTCCCAGGGCATCCCAGGAAGTCTTTTTTTTGCCCAAATTTGACGTAATTTCCACATTTTACTTAGGTTTTCAGTCCGGAGCTATCCAAAGGCTTCCCAGACAAGATGCCCCCAAAGTGGGGGCATTATTGGGGGCATGCGGATAAACCGAACTGGAGATGCCCCCAAATGCCCCTTACCGATACCGCGATACGGAAAACAAAGGCCCAGGCAAAAGCGATCAAATTATTCGACGGTGGAGGGCTCTATTTGGAAGTCAGTCCTTCCGGTGGAAAGCTTTGGCGATGGAAATACCGCTTCGAAGGGGTCGAAAAGCGGCTCTCTCTTGGAACCTATCCCGACGTGAGTTTAAAGGCCGTCCGGGAAAAGCACGGGGAGGCCCGTAGGCAACTTGCGGCCGGGATAGACCCGGGAGCCGCGAAGAAGGCGCAAAAGCAAGCCAAGGCCGGTTCAGAGTCCTTTGAAGCGATTGCCCGGGAATGGCATGAAAAGTTTTCTCACGGATGGGTGGAAAGCCATGGAAGCCGGATTTTAAAGCGCCTTGAAGTGGACCTCTTCCCATGGTTAGGCAAGCGACCGATAGCGGAAATCAAAGCCCCGGACCTTCTGGCCGTTCTCAGGCGTATCGAAAGCCGTGGAGCCTTAGAAACGGCCCATCGGGCCATGCAAAATGCCGGTCAAGTTTTCCGTTATGCCGTGGCAACGGGTCGGGCGGAAAGGGATATTTCCGGGGATCTCCGGGGAGCCTTACCGGCTCCCAAGGAAAAGCACCATGCTTCCATAACCGACCCAAAACAGGTTGGGGCATTATTAAGGGCCATTGATTCCTACGAAGGGACCTTCATTACCAAGTGCGCGTTACGGCTTGCGCCCCTGGTCTTTGTGCGGCCGGGAGAGCTTCGGAAAGCGGAATGGAAGGAAATCGACTTTGAGAAAGCGGAGTGGCGCATTCCGGCCGAACGCATGAAAATGCGGGAGCAACATATCGTTCCGCTTTCAAGTCAGGCTTTGGAAATCTTGAAAGAATTGCAACCATTGACCGGCGCTGGAATTCCGGCCAAGCCCGATGCCCCCAAATATATTTTCCCCGGGGGGCATTCGAAGGAAAGACCCATGAGCGAAAACGCAATACTTGCCGCTCTAAGACGAATGGGATATCCCAAAGAAGAAATGACCGGCCACGGATTTAGGAGTATGGCTTCGACGCTATTGCATGAACAGGGTTGGAACCATCAGGCCATTGAACGGCAATTGGCGCATGCGGAAAGGAATGCCGTAAGCGCGGCCTACAACTTTGCGGAGCATTTACCGGAACGGCGGAAAATGATGCAAGGATGGGCCGATTATTTGGAGGGGATAAAGTCGGCGAACAATTTAATTCCGCTCTTCAAAACGGCTTGACCGGCACGGCACATTGGAAAAGGAATTCACTCGGATTCAAAGTAATCCGAATCGAGCTTCTTGATTTCAAATGTCCCATGGAGGGAAACGCCTACGTTACTCTCGATCATCAAATCGGCTAGTTGGTCGCCATCAATTAGGATGATTTTCGGATCGATTGAGCCCACGAATTCATAAGCGGATTTCGGAAAATCCGAAGTGGTGATAAAGACGCCTTTCCGGGCCTTCTTTTGTAAAAGGGATCCGGCGAAATCTCGGATTTCCTTTACCGGAACGGTTCCTTCCCACCTTTTCGCTTGTAAATAAATTTGATCAAGTCCGAGTTTATCCTCCTTGATAATGCCGTCAATCCCGCCATCACCGGATTTTCCGATTGCCTGTCCCGCGTCTTTACGTGAACCGCCGTAACCCATTTTTACGAGGAGGTCAACGACAAGGGTTTCAAAAAACCGGGGAGAGGACCTTTTGATATTTAGAAGCAGGTCCCGTTTCAAGTCGGTCTTCAGTTTTAAATAGCCATACTCAATCATATCTTCGGGAGTGGATTTGTCCGTGGACTCTTCCGACTCAACGAGTTCACTTTTCCCAACGGGTTTCGCGGAATCCAAGGAGCCTTTAAACCTCCGGTAATCTTCGAACTGATCGAGCAACTTTGAATTCAAATCCGATGGATTCGAATTCAAAAATGCCTTTCCCGATTCAGAGATTTGGATGTATCCCCTTCGTTCGGCCCGGATCAATCCCGCTTTGATCAGATAGAACCGGGACCATCCCACGCGATTATCGATCACGCCCTGTTTGCCGCTGGGAAGTAATTCGTTTTTTTCTTCGTCGGTCAAGCCGAAATGATTGGAAATGGATTCCACCAAGTCACTGAATTTATGGACCCTTCCATCCGAAATGGATTTCAAGAGGGGGAGCATAATCCTTTGATAGTTTGGAATCATAAGGCTTTAACCTCTCCTCCGGTATTCGACTTGGGATCGATCATGTGATCGCCTGACTTATGGATGAAAATTGGTTTTCCGTCGGCATCACGAAAAGGCATTTCCCTTGGCTTCGAGAAGCCCAAACCGCTCCAACCAACCGCTTTTCCTCCGCATCGGCAAACAGGTGCCCGCCTTTATATTCAACAGCCAACTTCCGACCGCCTTTAAGTTGGCAAACAAAATCGGGATAGAACCATCCCTTTGAATGCTGCAAACGAAACGAGGATTTCCGGTTTGCGATATTGCGGACCCAAAAATCCATTTCCGGCATGGCGTCCAGGAATTGGGCGCACTTGAATTCTTCCGCTGTTCTCCCGGCGGGTGTTTTCTCTTGGAGTTCCCCGACCTTGGGGAAGTAATGCTTTTTAAACTGGAAGCCTCCGTCATAGGTCCAGCTTGGTTCATACCCGGCCTGGAAATTGATCGACATTTGATCGCTGACTGCAAGCATGGAATCCGGAAGAAGAAAAGTTTGAAAGGCCGCCTCCCTTTCCTTGGTCCGGTGAAGTTCAATTCGAGCTTCGATTTCATCTTTCAAGCGGAAACGATCCAAGGCCAAGCTATTGATATCCGCAATGGAGAATTTTGCTTGAAGTCCGCGAATGACTTTCCGGAAAAACTCCGTGGATTCGCCGGAAGGAATATCCTGGTGCCGGATATGCTTGTCGAGCCAAACAACCAAGCTTTCCATCGTCCAATCATTGGAGCCGCCCAAAGCCATGGTTTGTTGGTGGAGGGTTAACACGAAATCCGCACCGGGAGTGTCGGCCACGTATTGTGTTTCCACTTGACCGCGCGTGCCCACGTCCACTAGCCCCGCTTGGCCATGGGGACGGGTAAGCGGGCTATATGAATAAGAAAGGGTCGCGTCCCGTTCGCTCAGTCGCCAAGGATGCTCCAAAAGAAACGTGCTTTCAAATTCGAATAAGTCCCCATTCTCGGAAACGCAAAGGAGGGGAACGGTAAACTTGATTTGTCTTTCGAAGGGAGACGGAACGCGCGTCGTTCCCGTTCCACCGAAAGCCTGATCCGCTTGTCGGACCATTTCCACGATCTCCCGGACCATTGCCTTGGCTTCGGGAGTTTTAACGCAAGACTCCAACGCGTCGGCTTCGGCGGCATCCAAGGGCACGAGAACCGTGATTTCCCCTTTGGCGGAATCAATATGCACCTTCCCGTTAAACGTCGCCTCCGGGTCCGGGACGGCGTGAAGGTCGATTTCTTGACCAGGGGTAAACTTTACGGTTTGCGGCTGGGACCCCAAGGGTAACGTCCCTTGCACCGGGATTAGAATCCGTTCGGCCTCCGCCTTGGTAAAGCCATTATTTTCCAGGGCCTCACGCAATTCCGCGAGAACATCCCCAATGGATTCCGAAACCGAAAACGCATAAGAGCAATTCAAATCGGGATCCTGTTTTAGTTGGGCATTCGGAAGGCGAAGGATTCGCCCCACGATCTGTTCAATGGCGGTGGCAGATCGGGTTTCCCTCAAGGAACAAAGCACGTAGGCAAAAGGACAATCCCACCCCTCACGCAATTTTTGCACGGTGATTATTACCCGAACCGGACACTTAGGCGAGGCAATGTCCTTGATATCCTTCAATTCATCACGGGTTCCCACGGAAATCTTAACGTCTTCCTTGGAAAGCTGGAAATCCTTGATCAAACGATCTCTCAAGGGTTCGCAAGCGTCCACGCGTTCCGCTTGGATTAGGAGAATTGGCCTTAGATATTCGCCGGTTTGTTGCGATTCGGCCACGGCGATTTTTTCCAGGTCCGCACGAAGCGAAAGGGCATCGGCCAAGAGTTGATCCTTTTGGCTGGGATGTCGCGTCATAACGCGCAATGGAAGTTTAACCATATCGGCCGCTTTCAATTCAGCCGCCGAAACGTGGTGCAGAATATTGGAAGGGGTACCCGAACGCGCCGGAGTGGCGGTAAATTCAATGATGCAAGAGGGCATCACGTTGCCCAAGGTGGTAAAGGATAGGTCCGTCCGCGCGTTATGGGCTTCGTCCACAATGACCACGGGACGGCGAAGGCGGAGCATATTCACAAGAGAAGGCTTGGGTTTTCCATCCGCACCGGGAAGCAAATCGCGTAGTCTATCAGTAGGCAAATTCAAAAGGTGTTCCGCAAAGGATCCGTTCTGGTCATACACCTTCCGGCCGGTGGTGTCCTCAACGCGGAACGATTGGATGGTGGAGACGATGACCACGGTTTGACCGTCCACGGTGGCCCGGGATAGGTGAAGGGCTTCATCAATGGTTAGCACCTCAACGGTCCCGCACGAGATTTCTAAGGCCCGGCGATAGGGATGACGCGGATCCCTTAAGGCATTTGCCGTTTGTTCCAATATGGTATTGCTCGGAACCAGCCATAAAACCACGGCCCGTTCCGACCGGAGCAATTCTTCCTTAGCCAAACCGGCCGCATAACAACCCAACAAGGTTTTCCCGCCGCCGGTGGGCACCCGCAAACAGATATAAGGCATGCCTTGATTGAGTCCGGGAACATTGACCGGGAAATAATTTACGGGTTCACGGCCATTTTTGATTTGCGCGGCTTGGAAGGCGGCTTCGGGGCGTCCCTCTTGTGAGGATTGGCGGAAGAAATCCCGCAAGGAATCGAGAACCCGCTCTTGATAGGGCTTGAGGGTAATCATGATATTTTGATTTCGTAAGGAGTTTGGCGCACAATGATTTTTTCGGATTGCAACCTATCACGCCCAAGTAAGCACCCGGCGCAATAGATGACCTTCTGTCCGTTGAATGGGGGTAACTTGGACAATACGGCCCGAGTCAGGACGTTTCCGCCGCTTGCGGATTTGTCCCCGAGAATTCCGTTGTATAGAAGGTAGATCGCGACTCCCCGGCAAACGCCAAGAAGAGGCGTGTTCGGCACTCGTTCACGGGGTAAGGGCTCTCCGGTTTCCGAGAAATAAACATGGCGGGCAAGGTCGGCAAAGCGGACCGTTTCACGGATTTTTCCAGTTTCGTCAAAGAGCGGTTCTCCTAATTCACAATAGCGGAATCCACCTCCCAATCCTTCAATTGGTTCCCCTTTTACATTTTTGTATCCCTCAGAAACTCGCGAGATACGCTTAATAGTTATTTCTTTGACGATCTTTGCTTCTAGTTCAACAAGGATGAAGTGGCGCGGTTCTTTTTCTTTTTGCGTAGAATTAATCTTCAACACTGCATGACCGGTCGAACCCGATCCTGCAAATGAATCGAGGATTAAGTCGCCTGGTTTAGTTGAAATTTGGATCACGCGTTCAATTAATCGAGTAGGCTTTGGTGAGATAAAGATCGAATCGGAATCTCGAAACTCCAATAAATCCACGATTTCTTTTTTAGCCTCTTGCGTGTGTCCGACTTGTGAATGAGGCCAAATTGTATCCGGAACAAGGCCATCTTGAACGTCTGTGAGAAACCTTTTGAGGCGAGGCATATTGTTCCCGGTTTTCCCCCACCAAATACGATTTTCAGATTTTAATTTAACGAAATTTTCATTTGAAATTGTCCAGTACCGGCCAGGCGGAGGTTTTTCAATCACCCTACCTGATGGACATATAACTGGGTAGGTACCTAAGCTGTAAAAATTTCGAGCCGACAAGTCGCTTGATGTCCACGGACCTCTGGGGTCGTTGTCTGGGTTTTTATATCGAGCATCTTGTTCAAGGCCACGGGCGAGGAGGTTTGGACGCCACATTGCGGCATTTTTTGCATAAACGACTATGTAGTCATGACCTTCTGAAAAATGTCGGGCCGAATTCTTGGTTGAAAATATCTTGTGCCAAATTATGGTCGCTATGAAATTTTGGGGTCCAAATATTTCGTCCATCATATATCGAAGGGCTTGAACTTCATTGTCGTCAAGGCTGATGAAAATTGCACCGTCCTCTTTCAAAAACTGCCTAAGTAGTGCAAGTCTTGGATACATCATGCAAAGCCAACGAT
>JADGQO010000151.1 GCA_017881725.1 Fibrobacteria bacterium | reverse complement strand
ATATATTCCGCTTGCCGGTAACCCGCCAGATTTTCCAGCGCCGACTCCAATCCACCCTTGCCGCACACATGCGCGACTTGGAAGGCTTCCAACAACCTGGGCAGGGAGGACCGCACCGCTTGGTTCAATGCGCGCGAACCGAGGCTTCCACCGATGACCAATAAAAGTGGTTTATCGGACGCAGGCGCGCCCAAGCGCAAATAGGCGCGGCCTTTTTTCGCGTCGCCATGGAAGAGTTCGTCGCGGATGGGCGGACCGGTGTGCACGGCTTTGGCCGAAGGCAAATGCGGCATGGTCTCGGCGAAGCTGGCGCAGACGACAGCGGCGAAAGGGATGCACAGGCGATTGGCCAGGCCGGGCGTCAAATCCGATTCATGCAGGATGACGGGAATCCCGCGTAGACGCGCGGCCAGGACCACGGGCACGCTCACGAAGCCGCCCTTGGAAAAAACCACGGCAGGTTTGATGCGGCCCAGCCAGCGCCAGGCTTGCAATGCGCCCTTCAGCACGCGGAACGGATCGGAGAAATTTTTCCAGTCGAAATACCGGCGCAGTTTGCCGGATGCGATGGCGTGGAAAGGCAGGCCTTGTTCGAGGACCAAACGCTTTTCGATCCCCGTTTCCGATCCGATATAATGGACCTCCCAGCCTTCCTGGCGCAAGAGCGGCAACAGGGCCAGATTGGGGATGACATGTCCCGCCGTGCCGCCGCCGGTCAGAACGATTTTTTTGGATAGGTTCATGGAGATTGAAAATTAGCAGAATCCAACGCGGGCGGGCGGCTTATTTTTCTGGGAAGGAAGTTAAATTTCTGACGCGTCCTCTCAACGCAAATACCGGAAACTCATTATGCTGCGTATCGCCGCTTTCGCCCTGCTCGCCTTGCCTTGCCTGTCGTTGGCCCGCGCCGTATTCATCGAGCCCCGGCGTTTCCAGCAATCACGAAGATGAGGATGCGCTCCCCTATCTTCACGACGAGGACTCGCTCCTTTTGCTGCAAACCGTCAAGTCCTTTCGGAAGGAGGTCAAGCAATCCAAGCCGGGCAATCAAGTGAAGGCGGTCCGGCACCGGATTGCCAGGGCTTTTGTGATGAAAAAATTGGATACGTTGGAGTTCCGCCGGCTTCAAGAAAGCAAAATGCACGCATGCGATTCCATTTCATACGCGGAAATGCGACCTCGGAAAACTCCGAACTCGATCGCGAAGAATTGACGCGGTTGCAGGCTTTCAACGCGATTTTCCTGGACGTACAAATAGCCTGGGTTGCGGGAGACATGGGCTCGGCGGCGTATGCCTTGAGTCCGGCGCAGTACGCTTCGCTTCAAGTCGGGTTGGCCTTGATGAAAGCCCGGTATTTGCGTAATGAAATGAAGAATGTCCGGATCCAATCCACGCGCTGCGTCCGGAAAAGCCAAATCCGGGATTGGCATGAAAGGGATATCGTCTTCAAGGTCAAGGCGGAGGATCGACGGATCCATTTGGATACCGGAAACGTGGTGAAGGAAAACCTCGACGAGTTTTCCGAAGTTTGGACTTTCATCAAGCAAGGCTCCCTGCACAGCGATGCCGACTTCAACCATTGCCCCAATTGCGGAGAGGCAGTGGAGTTCAAGAAATCTCCTCTTTGCCCCGCTTGCGGCGTGTTGCGCAACTCCGGCCAGCATGGGTGGGTCTTGTCGAAAATCACCCAGTACAACGAATATTCTTTCGGGTCTTCCGCCGAGAGTAAGGACGAAGCGACGCCGACAACGCGCGCATCCGCGTAGCCAATACCATGACCTGGGCCGGAGTCCATGCGCTGTCCAATAAACCCATCATCGCCGATGACGGCTACGGCGTAGCCGGGGCTTCCATTGGGCACGATGTGACCTGGGACTCGCCCGCCAACCTGAATGCGCGGAAATGGGACGGGGTGGTGGGTTCCAGGGTTTTGGTAAGCCTCTTCCAATCTTCCATAAAACGAGAAATCTTTTGAGATATTAGATCCATCCGTTTGGATCGATTTTTTCACCAGCTATTGAATTGACATTACCACTTATAAGTGGTAATGTCAATATGCCGATAAGCGGTAAGGAAATGTTGCGACGCTACTTGTTGGCTGGCTGGAGGCTTCAGCATATCAAGGGCAGCCACCACCGCTTAGAAAAAAACGGGGGTCATGAAACCATCCCAGTCCATGGAAACCAAGATTTAGGCAAGGGCCTGGAAAGAAAGCTGCTTAAGCGCCTGGAGGAAAAATGAAATATCATTTCAAGATTCATAAAGAGAAGAAAGGCTATTGGGCCGAAGGAGTTGAAATTTCCTGGGCCAACACCCAAGCGGATACCAGGGAAGAGCTGGAAAAAAATATGCAGGAGGTTTTGGAGTTGTGCTTAGAAGAGCCTGACGACAAGTCAACTTTTATACCCCCTATGCCGGATCCTTCCATCAAGGGACGGAACATCGTGGAGGTTTCTCCCGATCCGCAAATCGCCCTGGCGGCCTTTATCCGTAAAGAAAGAATCGAGGCCAAGTGGAGTCAGCGGAAAGCCGCCGATATGCTTGGGATCAAACACATTTCCCAGTACCAAAGATTGGAACGGGGAAAAACTTCCAACCCGGAATTCGGAACCCTGACTAAATTAAAAAGGGTTTATCCTCATTTTTCCGTGGACGCGGTGTTGGCCTAAAATTTAGAGAATGAAGATATGATACCCCGCAACCGACCTCCCACCCATCCCGGAGAAATCCTGCTGCACGAATTTCTGGAACCCATGAACCTGAAGCAGGTGGCTTTGCCGGACAAGTTGCATATTCCCATGCAACGGATCAATACCCTGGTGAACGGCAAGCGGGGCGTTACCGCGGAGAGTGCATAGGTAAATCGAACCCGGTTTTTCGCCCCCAAGTTCGGTGCCCCATTCAGGCCAAGGTACACCTCATCCTTCCCCCACAAGGTATTGACCCAATCAGTCCGGATACTCCGGCCAATCCGCGCTTTCACCCTCGCCGCTCCACTCGAACTCCAGCGCTTCAATCTCGGCCGGCTCAGATGGTTGGCGTCGAAGGCGAGGGGGTAGCGCAGGGGATACGGCAAGGTTAGGACCCATTGCCGGATGGGAATCTGTCCGGGCAGGACATGATCCACCAGGTTCGCCGCCCCCTCGTTCATGCGCCGCCCCAAGCAGCGGCGTCCAAAGCGACGGGGGCTGAAACCCCGGTCTTTGCAACTGAAAGCCGCCAGGGTTTGCGCCATGGGCCTTGGACGCAGGCCTGGCGCGGGAGGTGTTGCGCGGGGAGATGGAGGTCACATCTCGGACGTGATGGGAGTGCGGTCTGCGATGAACCTGAGAGGACTCCAAATTGCGACTCCCCCGGGGCCGCCTTCCCAGGTGCGCCTTCAGAGGCCCGCCTACCGCGACAAGCCTACCGAAGCGAAGCTCGGTAGGCACCGGGCCCCGCGGGGGCTGCGGGGGGCCCGCGTCGATCCGCGCTGGGATTGGCCTGCGATTATTGCGGCCATCCCTGGCCCGGTCCCACCGGAAATTGGCTATGGGTGGAAATTCAAGGTCCCCGTCGGGAAAATCCGGGTAAGGATCCGCGTGCCATCTTCATCGATTGAGGGGGATGAGAGCCCTTCCGTGCATTAGCCGCGCGGGCTTGGTACAATGCAGCCATGGCCCTTTCGCCGCCTTGGAACCATATCGAAGACGTTTTGACGTCGCTGCAGGATTTTGATCTGGGCGCGCAGAGAGTGTCGGATTTTTTCAAGGGCAAGGAGGAAAGCCATGCCCCGGATGAGTTGCTGGAGATCTTCTTCACGGGGAATCCGCCCCATAAAATCGTCGAGCGGCTCTTGTTTTTCCTGTTCGACATCGGCGTCCCCGACCGGCAAATCGGGACGCGCGCCTTGCAATTGCGCCGCCTCCAGCGCCTATGGATGCGCGAGCGGCGCGGCTGCGAATTGACCGAAAGCGAATTGGATCTGGCCGACGCCACCAAAGCGATTTTCGCGCGGGAAACGGAAGCGGTCGAAGCCTCCGTCCGGACGGCCCGCGACGCCTTCATGAAACTGATGCGCGCCGAACCCATTGAGGACACCGACCGTAACCTGCTAGTTACCCTGATCCGCTCCGAGGCCCAAGCCCTGCGCGATCGCGTGGCCTGGCTGTCGGAGAACACTGACCCCTACAACATGAAAACCATGGCCCGGATCCTGCCGCGCCTGCGCATCTATGACGAAGCCGTGCATGAAGGTTTGGACTTGGCGCGCCGTCAGGAAGCGCGCGAGCCCGTGGGCCTCAGGATTCTCAGCTTCGAGGCGCATATGAAGGAGTCGGGTTTCCTGAAATGGCTGGGCAAGATCAAAAAAGCTCCGGGCCTCCTGCGCTTGGCTGGGCTCATCGAAAGGCAACGGGAGAAAAAGATTCCCACTTTGGATTTGATCGCGCTCTCCTCGCTGTGCCGCTGGACTTTCGAAACGGCGGACATCAAATCCGGCCCCTTGGACTGGGTCGAGCGGGCCATGGACAGCTATCAGGACGGGTCCTTTGCGGTGGAGGTGGGCGAAGGGTCTAAAATCCTACTGCCGGTGATGGCCGGCACGGGGGCCAAGCTGGTTAACGGGCGAGTTACGGGTAACTTTGGGGTTAAGTCTTTTCCGGCCTGGGTGGGCCGGGACCTCTTGACCAAGGCTTATAACAAGGCCGTGGACGAAGGCGCCTTGGACATGAAGGCGGTCGTCGCCCAGAACATCACGCGCGATTCCGTGCTCGAAGCCTTGCTGGCCAACCCCAAAATCTACCAGAAGCCCGGATTGGTGGGCTTCATCGCCGCCACCAGCCGATCGACGGCCTTGTTGTCCAAAATCGCCAAGCAGCGGGAATTGCATTCCGGCTTCGCCAACCGGGACGTGCCCATCGCGCTGCTCACCAGCCCCTGCAACATCCCCGTCTCCCTGCTCCGCCCATTGATCAGCGTGCGCTTCGTATCGCTTTTGGAATTGCGCCATATCGCCCGCGCCAAGGCCGGCATCCGCCGTGAGGTGAAGCACGAAGCGGAGATGTATTTGAAGTCGCGCAGTTAACCTGGGCGCCCTTCCCCCTGGGAAGCGTTCCCCCTGGAAACCGTTCCCGATTTTTACGATTATTTTTTCCTACGCCTGCCCATTCCCCCTTGACAGCTCGACGAACCGGGTATATATTAAACATATAGGAATAATAGGTTATGCTTTCGATGCGTGCGAAATATGCTTTAAAAGCCCTGATTTACCTGGCTAAGGTGAAGGATCAAGGCCCCGTGCTGATCGGAGACATTGCCGAATCGCAAAAGCTGCCTCGCAAATTCCTGGAGCAGATTTTATTGGAGATGAAAAACCTGCGCATCCTGAAAAGCAAGCAGGGCAAGGGTGGCGGATATTACTTGGCAAAAAGCCCGGCGGATATTGAAATGGGCCGCATTGTGCGCGTGTTCAACGGGCCGCTGGCCCTGGTGCCTTGCGTGAGTGTGACGGCTTTCGAAAAATGCGACGAGTGCCTGGACTTTGATCATTGCGGCATCCGGCGCGTGATGCAGAAGGTGCGCGACGTAACCGCGGAGATACTGGATGGGACCACGTTGGAGATGCTGGTGAACATTGAAGCTTCCGAATCCGATGCCGATTCCATGATGTATTTTATTTGAGATTTTTTTGAATTCTAAAACATATTAATTCTATAGGATTACTTATGAAACAAGCGGACTCCCCATCCGAAAACCAACCAGCGCATGAATGGCGTCTGACCGAGTTGGCACCCGTGCTGGAAGCCATGCGCGGCCTGCGCTTCGGCTCCGTGGAAATTTTCATCCAAGATTCCAAGCTGATCCAGATCGATCGAAGGGAAAAAATCCGTTCCTTCCGCAATTGAATATTTCGCCCACCGGAAATCCGGAGGCAACGCCCCGTACGGCATAACTAAAACCAAGCGCGCCCGCTGATCGGATTCCCGAAGGCGGACCATAACAGGAGTTCTTATGTTCTCGTTCCCAAACGCCCCCGCAAACCGCCGCTCCACTTGGGTCGGAGCTTCCTTGGCCGCCACGCTGGCCTGGCTCCCCGCCCAGGCTCGTGCCGAAGCCGCTCAAACCGACAGCGCTCCATCCGCAGCCGCTGCCCCGGATACGGCCTCGATCCAGGACGTTGATCAAAAGGTCCGCATCCTGGAAAGGAAAATCGAGAACCAGGAAGAAGACGCCAAGGCCAAGGCCGCCGAGACGGCCAAGTTCACTTCGGGTCCGGACGGCTTCGTTTTGAAATCCGCCGACGAGAATTTTCAACTCAAATGGCGCGGGCTGGTGCAGGTGGATTTCCGCGCCTACCGCGATGAAATCGACACGGGCTCCCAGCGCCAGTATCTTACGCGTTACCCCAATAATTTCCCCAACACCTTCCTCTTGCGCAAGGTCCGCCCCTATTTCGACGTGACCCTGTATAAGTACGCGTCCTTCCGCATCGTGCCGGATTTCGGCGGCGGGTCCACCACTTTGCTGGACGCCTACGGCGAATTGAACTTCAATCCGGCAGCGCGCTTGCGCGTGGGTAAGTTCACCGCCCCGTTGGGACTCGAGCGTTTGCAATCAGCCACGGACAACTGGTGGGTGGAATACGGCTTGCCGGCCAACCTTTCCGGCAACCGCGACATCGGCGCGCAATTGTCCGGCGACTTCCTGAATGAGTCTTACAGCTATTCCATCGGCGTGTTCAACGGCACGGTGGAAGGCGCGAACAAAGACAATGACAGCACCAATCATAAGGAAATCGCAGGCCGTATCTTCGCGCAGCCGTTCAAGGCCGGCAATCTTGAAATCGTCCGCAATTTCGGAATCGGCATCGCGGGTTCATGGGGCAAGCGCTGGGGCGACAGCATAAACTCGGAATTGCCGGTGTTTAAAACCCCGGCCCAGAACACTTTCTTCACCTACAAAAACGGCGCGCGTGACTCGCTCGTGGTGCAGGCCAACGGCACCCATTACAGCTTGATTCCGCAAGGGTATTGGTTCGCGGGGTCTTTCGGTCTTTTGGCGGAATACGCGTTCACGTCCCAGGACGTCATCCTTCCCCGCAAGAAAAGCCCCATTACCACCACCCTGGAAAGCGATGCCTGGGAAACGACGGTCTCGTACGTAGTGACCGGCGAACAACCCGGCTATAAAAGCCTCAAGCCCCGCCACCCGCTGGCCCTGGACGGATCGGGTTTCGGAGCCATCGAGGTACTTGCCCGCCTGGGCGCGCTCGACGCAGACAAGAACAATACTTTCCCGGTTTTCGCGGACACGACCAAATCGCCGCATCGCATCCGTTCCCTGGGCGCGGGCGTCAACTGGTACCTGAATCGCTCCGTCAAATGGACCGCCGATTATGAATGGACGAAATTTTACGGCGGCGTCGCCAAGGGCGACCGCGACGACGAGGACGTGTTCACCACCCGGTTCCAATTCACTTACTGATTCCAACGCAAGAAAGTCTGACGACCATCCAAGAAATCCTAACTTTACCGCCAACAAAGGAATGACAATGTCTTTGATCTCAAAAACCAAAAATGCGGCTGCGCAATCGCCCCGCGCCTTCCGACCAGCCGTCTTGGCCATGGCTGCAGCCTTGTCCGCCACGCTTCCTGGCCTAGCCAACGCCGCCAAGCTGCTCAACGTCTCCTACGATCCCACGCGGGAATTGTATGAGGATTACAACAAGGTGTTCGCGGCGCATTGGAAATCCGCCGGCGGCGAGGACGTGTCCGTTTCCCAATCCCACGGCGGGTCGGGCAAGCAAGCGCGTTCCGTCATCGACGGGTTGGACGCAGACGTGGTGACTTTGGCTTTGGCTTATGACATCGATGCCATCGCCGAGAAGTCGCAATTGCTTCCCAAGAATTGGCAGACGCTGCTGCCCAACAACAGCACGCCCTACACTTCGACCATCGTCTTTTTGGTGCGCAAGGGAAATCCCAAGGGCATCAAGGACTGGGACGACCTGGTGAAGCCGGGCGTGGCGGTGATCACGCCGAATCCCAAAACTTCCGGCGGCGCGCGTTGGAATTATCTGGCTGCCTGGGGATACGCCCTGGAAAAGAGCGGCAAGGACTCGGCCAAGGCGCGGGAGTTCGTGGCCAAGCTGTACAAAAATGTTCCCGTACTGGACGCGGGAGCGCGCGGCGCGACCACCACTTTCGTGCAACGGGGAATCGGCGACGTTGCCATCGCCTGGGAAAACGAAGCCTTGCTGGCCGTGAAAAAGATGGGTAAGGACAAGGTGGAGCTGGTTACACCCTCCGTCAGCATTTTAGCAGAACCGCCCGTGGCCGTGGTGGAACGCGTGGCCGCCAAGCATGGAACATCCAAGGCGGCCAAAGCTTATTTGGAATACCTGTATTCCGATGAAGGCCAGGACGTGGTCGCGCGTAATTTCTACCGCCCGCAGGACGCGAAAACAGCCGCGAAGTACGCGGCGCAATTTCCCAAGCTGAAACTTTTCACCATCCAGGATGAATTCGGCGGCTGGGCCAAGGCGCAGAAAACCCACTTCGCCGACGGCGGCGTGTTTGACCAGATCTTCAAGGAGAGCAAGTGAACCAATCCACGGTTCCCGCGGCCCCGATCCGCGGCGGCGCTGCCCCGGCGGAAGCGGCGGCAGGGAAACGTAGGCGTTACCCCTCGGTCATTCCCGGGTTCGGGCTGACCTTGGGATATACGGTCATGTATTTAAGCTTGGTGGTACTCATTCCGTTGTCCGCCACCTTCCTCAAGGCCTCGCATTTGCACTGGTCGGAGTTGGTCGCCATCTTCACGGATCGACAGGTGTTGCTGGCCTTCCGTCTCAGTTTCCTGGCCTCGGCGGAAGGCGCGCTCATCAACGGCGTGTTCGGACTGTTGGCGGCGTGGGTGCTGGTGCGCTATGAATTCCCCGGTCGCGGGCTGTTGGATTCCATGGTGGATTTGCCCTTTGCCCTGCCCACGGCCGTGGCGGGCATTTCCCTGTGCGCCGTATATTCGTCCACGGGTTGGATCGGATCGCGATTGGAAACCATCGGCATCCACGTGGCCTATACCCCGCTGGGAATAACCCTGGCGTTAACCTTCATCGGCTTGCCCTTCGTGGTCCGCACCGTACAGCCGGTGCTGGAGGATTTGGACAAGGAAGTGGAAGAGGCCGCCACGTCCCTGGGGGCCAACCGTTGGCAAATTTTTTCCAAGGTGATTCTTCCGGCCTTGCGGCCTTCGCTGTTCACGGGCATCTCGCTGGCCTTCGCCCGCTCCCTGGGCGAATACGGATCGGTCATCTTCATCTCCGGCAACATGCCCATGAAAACGGAAATCGTCCCGCTCATCATCGTCAGCAAGCTGGAACAATACGATTATGCCGGAGCGACGGCCATCGCCTGCGCCATGCTAATCCTGTCCTTTGCCCTGCTCCTGGCCATCAATCTGCTGCAACGCTGGTCCAGCCATCGGGCCAAGACGCGCTAGCCCACACGGGCTTCGAGAACGAAAAAGGAACAGAAAAGAGAATTCATGCGCGAAGCGAAATCTCAAAATTCGGCCGGCACCGGCAAAGGCGGGCTCAAAGGAGGGCTCAAGGCCAAACTCGGCGCCACCAACGAGCCGCGCTGGTTCCAATGGATTTTGATCGCCGTCGCGGTCGCCTACCTATTCCTGCTGTTGTTCGTCCCCCTCATCACGGTATTCGCCGGGGCCTTGGAGCAAGGCCTGGCCGCCTATTTCCACTCCTTCGCGGATCCGGACACACTGTTTTCGATCAAGTTCACCTTGATCATCGCCGCCGTGTCGGTACCGCTCAATCTGACTTTCGGACTGGCCGCCGCTTGGGCCATCGCCAAATTCGAATTTCCCGGCAAGCAAATCCTGACGACCTTGATCGACTTGCCCTTCGCCGTCTCTCCCGTGGTTTCCGGATTGGTGTTCGTGCTGATGTTCGGAAAGCAAGGTTGGTTCGGACCCTGGCTCGCGGATCATGACATCAAGATCATCTTCGCCGCGCCCGGCATCATCCTGGCCACGATTTTCATCACCTTTCCGATGGTGGCCCGCGAATTGATTCCGCTCATGGAAGAACAGGGCAAGGAAGAAGAAGAAGCCGCGCGCACCTTGGGCGCCAGCGGCTGGCAAACCTTCTGGCATGTGACTCTTCCCAACATAAAATGGGGCGTGCTCTACGGCGTGATCCTGACCAATGCCCGCGCCATGGGAGAATTCGGAGCCGTGTCCGTGGTCTCCGGCCATATCCGCGGACTGACGACAACCCTGCCTTTGCAGGTGGAGATTCTCTACAACGAATACAATTACGTGCAGGCCTTTTCGGCCGCGTCCCTGCTTTGCTTCCTGGGCCTGCTGACTTTGGTGGTCAAGGCCGTGGTGCAGCGTCAGGTTCGCAAATCCCGTCAACCGGAAAAACAAACGCCCGTCGCTTCGGCTGCATCCGCTGCGTTGGCCGCCTCCGCCGGTCCGGCGGCAAGGTAACGCGCAAGGTACGTAAGGACCTAGGAACCAAAGAAAGTATGACATGAGGAAAAAACCATGTTGTTCCCATTCGCTGGATTGCGGAGCGCTCTTACGCGAGCGCGGGAGCGAGCGCGCGCGCTAGCCCATGCGGGATTGGCCTGGATGGCCACCTCCCTTGCGCTGAATCCGGATACCGCTGCCAGGAACCAAATCGTTTCCTTTTCTCCGGCAGCCGAAGCCTACGACAATGTACTGGGGATGATCGGCAATACCCCGCTCGTCAAATTGGGCCGGCTGCGCGGCGCGTCCCAGGCGCAGGTGTTCGCCAAGCTGGAATACCACAATCCGGGCGGCAGCGTGAAAGACCGCACCGGGCTGGCCATGGTCGAGGCGGCGGAAGCCCAGGGGCTTTTGAAACCCGGCGCCACCTTGATCGAACCCACCTACGGCAATGCCGGCATCGGTCTGGCCATCGCCGCCCGGCTCAAGGGCTATCGCCTGGTTTGCACCGTGCCCGATCGCGTCTCGCCGGAAAAGATCAACCTGTTGAAGGCCTACGGGGCCAAGGTGATCATGACACCGTCCGATTTGCCCGAAGAACATCCCGGCAATTACCGACGCGTGGCCCAGCGCATCGCGGAGGAGACGCCGGGATCCTTCATGCCCAACCAATATTTCAACGAGGCCAACCCGCTTATCCATTACCGCACCACCGGACCGGAAATCTGGCGGCAGACGGGCGGGCGCGTGGACGCGCTGGTGGCGGGCATGGGCACGGGCGGGACCATCAGCGGGGCGGGCCGCTTCCTGAAAGAGAAAAACCCGGCGCTGCGGCTGGTGGGCGTGGATCCGAAAGGCTCCCGATACCAAGGCGATTTCACCGGGGTACCCTCCGAGTTACGTCCCT
>JADGQO010000150.1 GCA_017881725.1 Fibrobacteria bacterium | reverse complement strand
GATCCTTCAAGGACGGGGACACCATCGTGTTGGAACCCTGGCGCGCCAAGGCCTTCCCGGTCATTAAGGACCTGGTCGTCGATCGCAGCGGGCTCGATCAAATCATCTCCGCAGGCGGATTCATCTCCGCCAACGTAGGCGGTGCCCAAGACGCGAATTGCATCCTGGTTCCCAAACCCAGCGCGGAAGTCGCCATGGACGCGGCCCAATGCATCGGCTGCGGCGCGTGCGTGGCGGCCTGCCCCAACGCTTCGGCCATGTTGTTCGTAGCGGCTAAGGTTTCCCACCTGGCGCATCTGCCCCAAGGCCAGCCCGAAAAGGCCGGACGCGTGCTCAAGATGGTGGCCAAGATGGACGAACTCGGGTTCGGATCCTGTTCCAACCATTACGAATGCGAAGCGGCCTGCCCCAAGCAGATTTCCGTGGCGCATATCGCCAAGATGAACCGCGAATACGGGGCCGCGGCCCTGTTCAGCGCGGAAATGGGCGAGAACGCCGTAACCTGATCGACAAGCGTCACCGGCCCCGGCGGTGACGCCGCGGTGACGCACGCTCCCCCTCCCCGCCCAAAAATCCCGCTTGGATCGTCGCCCGACTTTTCATAACCTTTCCGGGAGTTTAAAAGTTATCATGACTTAAATCACAACCCTAAGCAAGCGAGTCCGACTCACGCTTCTGACGCCTTTGCGGCGAAGAGGGAAAAATGCTGGAAACCCTGATCGACAGCCAAGTGAGAATCCTGGAAATGGTGGCCGTGGGCAAAGGGTTGGAGGATATCCTGACCGCTTGTTTGAACTTTTGCGAGTCGCAAAGCCCGGATTTGCTGACCTCCATTCTCATCTATGATCCGGAAAAGCGATGTTTGCGCCATGGCGCGGGACCCAGTTTGCCGCCCGCCTACATGCGCCTTGTCGATGGGCTCGAAATCGGACCGGAAGCGGGCTCGTGCGGAACCGCAGCCTTTCGGCGGAAACCGGTCATCGTCGAGGATATCGCCGTGGATCCGCTGTGGAGGCGTTACCGTCAATACGCCTTGCACTTCGGTCTCAGAGCATGCTGGTCCACGCCCATCCTGAACGCGCAAGGCCAGGTGCTGGGCACCTTCGCCATTTATTACCGCAACCCGCGCCGACCCAATCCCGAACATGTGAAATTAATCGAAATCGTGACACATATCGCAGGAATCGCGATTGGGTGCAGCCGGGCGGAAGCGGAAAAGCGCAAGATCTTCGAGCGCATTTCCGAGGCTTTTATCGCCTTGGATCCGTCGGGCAGGTATACCTATGTGAACGCCCAGGCCGGGGAATGGTTTCAACGCCAACCGGACCGTCTGCTGGGAACGTGCATTTGGGACGATTTACCCGAGGTGTTGGACGATGCCTTTCGGGCCGTATGCGCCGAGGCCATGGCGGACCAGAAGCGCCGCGACTTCGAGACCTTCTCGCAACCCTTCCAAAAGTGGTTCGAAACGCGCGTCTTTCCTTCGTCCGACGGCCTTTCGATTTATTTCACCGACGTGAGTAATCGCAGGCAGGCCGAGGAAAAGTTACGGCAAAGCGAAAAGCTCGCCGCCATCGGGCAATTGTCGGCCGGGGTCGCGCATGATTTCAACAACCAGCTCAGCATCATCCAGGGATACGCCGGACTTCTGGAGGAGCGTTGCCTGGCCCCGGAGTTGAAAAGTTTCGCGGCAGCCATCCTGCGCGCTTCCGAGCGTTCGAGTTTCCTGACGCGCAACTTGCTGGCTTTTTCGCGGCAGGGGCAAACGGAATCCATTGCTGTGGATTTCCATGAACTGATCGAAGAAGTCATCGGATTGCTGGGCCATAGCGTCGACAAGAAAATCTCGATCCTGAAAAACCTCCGCGCCGAATCGGCCGTCCTGCTGGGCGATCCGGCGGGATTACAGAACTCGCTGCTCAACCTGGCCTTGAACGCCCGCGACGCCATGCCCGACGGAGGGACGTTGTATTTCACGACGGACGTCGTCGCCCTGTCCGAAGCGCATTTGCATGTTAGCGTAACCGACACGGGAATGGGCATGAGCGCGGCGGTGAAAAGCCGGATATTCGAACCCTATTTCACGACCAAGCCCATCGGAAAGGGAACCGGATTGGGGTTGGCCTCGGTATTCGGAACGATCAAAGCCCACCAGGGAAGCATCGAGGTGGATTCGGCTCCGGGAGTAGGCACGACATTCCACCTTTACCTTCCCCTGACGACACCGAAAAACAGGCCTCAGCGCGCGGAATCCTTCCCAACCGTGGGTGCCTTGCGCATTCTGGCCATTGACGATGAACCCCCATTGTTGGAAGTGCTGGCTGAAATGTTACGGCCCGGCGGTCACCGGATGCTTTCCGCTTCGAACGGAGAGGAGGGGTTGTCGCTTTACCGGAAATCTTGGCAGGAAATCGATTTGGTGATTTTGGACATCGTCATGGCGGACATGGACGGCTACCAAACCGCGCGGGAATTACGGCGTATCAATCCAGAAGTGAAAATCATCGTGTCGACGGGATATGCGCCGGAATCGTCCCTCACAGGCTGGGCCGAATTGAATCCCGCCGGAGTCCTGCATAAGCCCTATGCCAAACCCCAGTTGGAAAAAGCTCTCGGGGAGGCGATGGCCTAACGTTGTCTTAATCGCAACCGCATTCCAGCGCCGGCGTCGGCGACTGCCCGCCCGGTGGTAGTAGCCCCGCGCCATGCGTGAGGTAACCGTCGCGTTTCCACCAATCCAATCCGCCTATCAATTCGCGCACTTTGAATCCCAGTTTGGCCATGTTCAGCGCGCCTTTGGTCGATGCGTTGCAGCCAATGCCGTCGCAGTAGGTCACCACCACGGCGGTTTTATCAAGATGGGACGTGGCGGTTTCGTCCATGGTCCGATGCGGATGGTTAATCGCGCCGGGAATATGTTCCTTCGCGAAAGCCGCGGCGGATCGCGCATCGATGAGAATGATGTTTTCGCCGGCCCCTGGCGCGTACGAAGTGAATTAAGGCTGCGGCGGAACTCACTATGCGCCGCAACCCCGGATAATTGCCGATTCTTAGGGTACGGCTAAATCTTGCTCGCCTTGACCGTCGTGACCGTATGCATGCTTTCCGTCACGCCACTGAAACTCACGGTTGTGTCCACCGTGCTGACGGAGGTCAGTATTTTTCCGGTGATCCCGACTTGGGATTTCGTAACCTCGGCCTGATTGGTGAGTTGCAGCGTCAGCGTGCTACCGCTTAGGCTCCAAGTACAAGGCTCAACCGCAGCCGACTTCGCGGTGGCGGGATTGGCCGGTTGGCTCAGATTGCAGGAATTGTCGGCCTTGAACTCAAGGTAATAGGACGGGTCGGAATAATTCATCGTCGTATCCGTGTTCATGACCGTGTCCTTGCTGATGGGACTGGTCATCTTCATCTCCTCGCGGCCTTGTTCCCGTATGCTCGTCATTTGCCATTTTCCAACGAGGGACCCTGTGTCCACGGGCCCCAGGGATGCGCCGCCCGTGCTGTCGCATGCCGCCAAGGCCAATCCAAAACCTGCCGCCGCTAAAATTATCCTTAAACCCGCCATGATTTTCCCCTTGTTAGTCGCCCCCCGCGGAGCCTGGTTTTACGAACGTTCCACAATCAAAATCCCTAGGGTAACTTATATGTTACCCAGCACGGAGCCGGGCGCGTCTGTGTTACTGAGGCGCCTTCTTGTCCATGATCACCAAATCCACGCGCCGGTTTTTCTGCCGGCCTTCCTTGGTCGAGTTGTCGGCGATGGGCTTGCTGAATCCGAAGCCCTGGGACCCGAGGCGCTTGGCGTCGATGCCGCCGGGGCTGGTGAGGAAATCCATCACGTTGCTGGCGCGTTTCTCGGACAACTTCTGGTTGTACTCCTCGCCGCCGACATTGTCGGTATGGCCTTCCACCATGACGTTGGCGTCCTTGTAAATGGTGAGGATGCCCGCGATTTTGGCGAGATTGGTTTTCAAGTCCATGGTCAAGGTGGCCTTGCCGACGTCGAACAGGATATCCGACATGGAGATGATGGTACCGCGCGCGTCCTTGGACACCTGGATGAGCGCGCTGTTTAATTCGCTGAACCGCTTTTCCGCCTCATCCTTAAGCGCGGCGGCCTTGCGTTTCTGCTCTTCGAGATCGGCTTTGAGGCTGGAGGAATAGCCGCGTTCCAACTTGGCGATTTCATCCTGCGTGGCGCTGAGCTCGGACAACGCGGCGATGCGTTGATCCTTCAGGCGGAGGCGTTCGATTTGTAACGCTTGCGTGTGCATCTCCGTGACCGACGCTTCCGTCAGCAGGGAGCAGGCTTGGACCCATGCGGGCGCTTCCTTAGCCTTGGGGTCCAGTTTCAGAAGGCTCAGCGCCTCGTGAATACGGGACTTGGCGGCCGGATAAAGATCGACCGGAGCCACGTCGGGTCCCAGGTTTTTGAGGTCCGCGTCCAGGCGGACCTCGAAGGCTGCCAATTTGTCGGCGGGGGTTTTCGCCATCGAGAACGGAGCGGGGGAAAGATCGCTGGGTTTAATGGATACGGCCCCGGCGGCGGGTTTAACGGACACCGTCGCCTGCGCGGCGGCCGCGGCGGGTGAACTCGTTTTCGCGGGAGCGGTGTCGGCGGCTTGAGAGGTAAGCGGCGCGAAAAGGATTGTGGCGCATACTGTGACGGCGATCACGGACAGGGAATGGATTGAACGCATTACGGCTTCCTCACAGTCTTCATCTCTTCCAGGATTTGCTGATAGGTTTGCAATTGATCCTTATCCTTGGCCAAACCCTTTTTGATTTCGTCGACCTGGTTTTGCGTCAACGCCAACTCGCGTTTCGCCAGCGCCAGCCGGTACAAGGTTCCCGCCAACTCCGCTTCCGACTGGGCCGGAGCCTCGTCGCCGTCCTGCAAATGCTTGGAGGACGCGGCCATCAGATTATCGGCCTGCTTGATTTCCTCGCCGGACACACCGGCGCGCTTGCAATAGTCCTGCAATTGACGGGACTCGTCCTGACCGCGCCGCGCCAACAAGGCTTGGTTCGATCCGCAACCCGCGAGACCGGCCGCCAGGCAACCGGCCAGACACCACGGGGCGAGCGCCCCAAGGGAATTCATTTTCATTTACGCCTTTCTTTAACCCTTGACATAAGGGCCAAAACGCAAGCGTTAAAATCTATACATGCAAGCGGGGATTGTCTTGGGAAGGATGGCGAGAAAGGAAAATGTACGATGCGGAGAAGAAGGATTATGCCCGGGAGGAGACTTGAACTCCTATGACCTTGCGATCACTAGAACCTGAATCTAGCGTGTCTACCAATTCCACCACCCAGGCACGGGGTTTCCGCAGCGCTCGTTTTCGCGCGCCGGGAAGGCGATTTGGAAAGATCGGAAAGAATCCCGGTTATGTCAAGCGGAGCGAGCCGGCTATTGGATCAACGGCATGCAGCATTTCTTGAACTTCTGTCCGCTGCCGCAGGGACAAGGATCGTTGCGGCCCACGTCCGTGTATTGTTTTTTGAAAGTGGTGCCGCGCAGGGTTCCGTCCTCGCGCAGACCCGCCAGGAATTTGGGCTTCACGGTTTCGACGCACATGCGCCAGGCTCCCGCAGGTGGGAATCGGCCGGTGTCCTTGAGATAGGCGAAGCATCCCTCCAGGATGTCGGGAACGCATCGTTTCAAGGCGACGGGCACGTCCAGTCGGCCCATGCTTTCCATCAGCACGGCCTCCACGTCCTTGCCTTTCACATCCTGCAAATCCCGTAATCCACGATCCGTAAGAGCACGAAAAAAAGCCGCCAGCAGGCCTTCCGCGCCTTCCTTGGCCGGGCCGGATAAAAACATGAAATGTTCGGAGGCGGCGTAATCCGCGATAAAGCTTTCGGCCTGATCCTGTAGCATGGCATGAAAATAGCAAAGCCTACGGCAGCGATAACCTTGATGCGGCCACGGGCAGACGACGGCAGGTTTGTAATTTTACCGCTGCGGGCCAGGCCCCGTCGGGAGAACGTTTGGGAACCGATCAAAAATCACCAGGCCACGGGGACGACGAACACGAACCTGGGTCCGGGAAGAAAAAAAAACCGGGCACGAAGGACGATGCCGCCCGTCG
>JADGQO010000149.1 GCA_017881725.1 Fibrobacteria bacterium | reverse complement strand
GGGAAGTGACGGACTTGCCGCTACCCGACTCACCCACCAGCCCCATGGTGCCGCCCTCCGCCAAAGAAAACTCGACGTCCTGGGTAACGGGCACCCATTTTCCTTCCATGCGGAAAGCCACGCCCAGGTTCCGGACTTCAAGCATGAGCCGGCTCCAGCTCCGAATCGGATAAAGGCATGGGTTCGGCAGCAACGCCCAGGGCCCGGGCCAGTCTGCCCGCGAAGCCTTCAGCCAACTCTTCCCATGCCAAGGATCGGCCGCATACCTCTTCCAAGGAGATTGCGTTCCGATCCAGGATTTCCAGGTAACGCGCGCGTTTCCCCGCTTCCAGCCGTAGGAATTCCACGATCCGCCGATGCTGGCGATTGATCAAAATCGATCCGTGCTGCAGGAAGGAACCGCGCAGGCGCCTCTGAGCCGAGCCCACCAATTTGCGATCCCGGAATACAACCTCGGAACGGGCCGTGGAGGAAAAGCAAGGCGTCATGGCCCGCAGCGACAGGGGCCGTTCCACCGGGTAACCGCGATCCAGGGATATTTCCAGGCGGGTAAGCGGGGATTCGGACAAGCAGCGGGACTCCGACAAGGCCGTCACCAGCGCGGTGGAAATCGTCCGGTAAGAATCGGATTGCGTACGGCACCAAGGTTCCGCGTCCTGGGGCGCGATTACGGAGTAGGTCAACTCGCGGATATGCAATACGGCGCGGCCGCCCGTGGGTCGTTTCACGACATCGATTCCCGCAGCGCGCACGGCGGCAAGATCAAATTCGATTTGCGGATCCTGCGAATTCCCCACCGTGAGGCAAGCGGGAGACCAGCCATAGACGCGGATGGTCGGAGGCGATATGCCTTTTTCGACACCGGCCAATATGGCTTCGTCGATGGCCATGTTTTCGGCTCCAGGCAGAGCGGGGCAATCGTTGCGGCTGCCGTCGATGAGAATACGCCAGCCCATGGTTGGATAAGATGGAAAGTCCCGCGCCTAAAGCGCGGACCCGTGTGTCCCGTCGCGACGGGAGTCCGTCGCCGAATCTCGCGCCGAGTCGGAGGCAAGTTCGCCGCCCGTGCCACATTCTTTTTCCGTGGTCATGGTCGCCAAGGCCGCGCGCGCGCCCGCTTGCTCTGCGCTTTTCTTGGAGTTCCCGCGTCCCTGTCCCCACTCCCGATTCTGCACGTAAACGCCCACGACGAAACTTTTTTGGTGCTCCGGCCCCGTCTCCTCCAAAACGTCATAGGAAGGAATGCCCAGGCCGCGGCTTTGCGTGTACTCTAGCAGTTTGCTTTTATAATTGGCCAAGTCCTCGTCGTCCATCACCTCGTCCATGATTTTCATGAGCGAACTGTGAATGAGCTTGCGCGCCGCCTCCAGGCCACCGTCCAAATAAACTGCGCCGATCACGGCCTCATAAGCGTCCGCAAGAATCGAGAGACGCTTTCGCCCGCCGGATTTTTCCTCGGAACGGCTGATCAGGATGAAATCGCCCAGACGCCATGCGTCCGCGCACAATCCTAGTACGCGGGAGCTGACCACCAGGGACTTCATTTTAGACATTCGCCCTTCTTCACGATCCGGGTATTCGTGGAAGAGGTAGTCCGTGACGATGATATTCAGCACGGCATCGCCCAAGAATTCGAGCCGTTCGTTGGATTCGATTTTCTTATCCGATTTGTGGCTGTTGACGTAGGAGCGATGGGACAGCGCCGTCATCAGGAATGCATGGCTTTGAAACCGGTAGCCCAATACCCTTTCCAATTCGGAAAGAGAGGGCTCTTTGGGTTTGGCTTTGAATAAATTGCGGAAAAAATCCAGGAGCATCAAGGAGCGAGGCGACCCAATGCGGGTACGCCTACTTTCCTATTGAAGGTGGGAATTAAGCTTTGGAGTTGACGTAAGAGATGACGTCGCTGACTTTCTTTAGCTTCTCGGCTTCTTCGTCGGGGATTTCGATATCGAACTCGTCCTCCAGAGCCATCACCAACTCCACTTGATCCAAGGAGTCGGCGCCCAAATCGTCGATGAAGGCGGCTTCAGGCTTGACCTGATCTTCCGATACGCCCAATTTCTCGACGATCACTTTGGTGATTTTCTGGTTGATATCCTCTGACATTCGATACTCCTTAGAAAGGTAGGGTAAATATAAATAATGCGATTCGATTCGAAACCTTGATCGCGCCTTTGCGTCGGATTTTGGCCCAAAATCGCCAAATACCCAGAGATAATTAAGGGCTTAGATGCCCATGCCGCCGTCAATTCCGAATACTTGCCCGGTAATGTAGCTGCTTTCCTTCGAAGCCAGGAATGCGCAAAGCGCCGCGACTTCCGCCGCTTCGCCCATTCGACCCATGGGAATGCTTTTCAGGATTTCGGATTTTTGATCTTCGGTCAACGCCTTGGTCATGTCCGAGTCGATGAACCCAGGAGCCACGGCATTGCAAGTGATGGAGCGCGACGCCACTTCCTTGGCCGTGCTTTTCGTAAAACCGATGATGCCGGCTTTAGACGCGGCGTAATTCGTCTGGCCCGCTTGGCCGTGCACGCCGACGATGGAAGTCAAATTCACGATGTGGCCGTATTTCTGCTTGATGAGCGTGCGTAAAAGGGCTTTGGTGCACAGAAATACCGACCGGAGATTGATGCGGACCACTTCATCGAAATCCTCGTCCTTCATGCGCATCAAAAGGCCGTCCTTGGTGATGCCCGCATTGTTGATCAGGATTTCCACGGCCGGCGATTCCTTAAGGATGGCGCCGAATGTTTCGTTCACCGAGGCTGAGTCCCCGACGTCGCAAGCCCAACCGCGCGTTTCGGCTCCCGTGGCTGCGGCCAGTTTGGCGGCCGCTTCCTGGACGCCCGCTGCGTTACGGGCGACCATGTGCACCTTGGCGCCCGCATGGGCCAGGCGCTCGGCGATGGCATATCCGAGACCACGGCTGGCTCCGGTCACGATCGCGGTTTGTCCAATCAGGGTTTTCGCAGTCATAACAACCTTTCCAGGACTCAAGCCAACTTGGCGAGGTCTTCCGGCGTCTCCACCGGGGTAACTTTCATGTCACGGCTGATCCCGCGTGCAAGCCCCATCAACACCTTGCCCGGTCCCACTTCGAGGGCGTCGGCGCAGCCCAGCGCCAGCGCGTTTTGCATGGACTCGACCCAGCGCACGGGCGATGTCAGTTGCCGTAGAAGCAAATCGGGGAAAGCCGCGTTGTCCGATACCGGCCTCGCTTCCACGTTGCTGATTAAGGGAACCATCGGCGTCCGGAATGACGCCTTCGCCAAGCCATCCTTCAATCCAGGAACGGCAAACTCCATCAAGGGGGAATGAAAGGCCCCGCTCACGGCGAGCATCACGACTTTTTTGGCTCCCGCAGCTTCCGCGAGTTTAACCGCAGCATTGACGCCGGGGGCGCTTCCGGAAATCACGATTTGGGATGGGCTATTGTAATTCGCCGCGACGACGACGCCTGACGACGACGCGTCCTTCAACACGGAGGCCAGCTTTTCCGATTCCAATCCCAAGATGGCGGCCATGGCGCCGGGACTTTTGTCTCCCGCTTGCGCCATCAATTGTCCGCGCAGCCTGACCAAGGCCAAGCCTTCCTCGAAAGTGAAAACACCGGCGGCGCAGAGGGCCGAATATTCTCCCAGCGAATGCCCGGCTACATAATCGAATGGGATTCCGGCTGCGCGGACGATTTCCATGGCCATCATCGACACCGTGAAAATTGCCGGTTGCGTGATATCGGTACGCGTTAGCTTGTCTTCCGGTCCGTTGAACAAGATATCGGATAAATCAAAACCCAGTACGCTTTGAGCCCGATCCAAAAGTTTCTTGGCCGGCGCGGAAGATTCGGAGAGCTTCTTGCCCATGCCCACGTATTGCGAGCCTTGGCCGGGAAAGAGAAGGATGCGGGTCATGAGATGTCCTTACGATAATCCTGGAAAATCAAAATTCAGGAGGGAAAGGTTAAAGGGCAAAAGGGCGGAACGCAATCGGTAACATCAGCGTTACCCTGATTGGAGATCATTTCCCTGTTTTTGCTGTTCACTTTTCACTTTTAACCTCTGCTATCTGAACCTTGACTTTTTCAAGCCTTCGTTACCACCGCATCACGTTGCAGCCCCAGCTCATGCCTCCGCCGACGGCCGCGAG
>JADGQO010000021.1 GCA_017881725.1 Fibrobacteria bacterium | reverse complement strand
TACGATCGGGATGCCTTGTCCCATATGACGGAAGTGACGGCCATCCACCCGCCGAGCAAGAAGGGCGCGGTCCGGAAGGAGATCGCCGCAATGCTGATGCAAGCCGCGCAGGCCGGAAAGTTGCAAGCCCTGATTGCCCGGTCCGCCGATTTTTACGGGCCCGGAAATGAAAAGAGCTTTTTGCTGGAAGTCATGTATAAGAATCTCAAGAAGGGAAAAAAGGCGAACTGGTTCATGGATGCCGATAAAAAGCATTCGTTCACCTACACGCCCGATGCCGCCAAGGCCACGGCCCTCCTGGGCAACACCGAGGATGCGTATAACCAAGTCTGGCATTTGCCTACGGATCCGGATACGCTGACCGGCCGGGAGATGGCCGCCCTATTCGTCCGTGAGATGGGCGGTCCCGCCGGCGTTTCCATCCTGCCCATGTGGCTGATTAAGGTGCTCGGCGTGTTCATGCCCATCATGCGGGAGATGCCGGAAATGATGTATCAATATGATCGGGATTATGTTTTCGATTCCGGTAAATTCACGACCCGATTCGGCATGCACGCCACGCCCTATGCGCAAGGAGTCAAGGCGACGGTTGCGCCTGTAACGAAACGCGCTACGTAACGCGAAGGGTACCTTATGGGCTTCTGAAACCGCTTCGCGAGGACGGCTGTGAGGTGTTCGGAAACGCGGAGGAATCGGAGTACGGGATATTTGGTTGGGTGATGGACCCGGAGGGAAATAAGGTCGAGCTGTGGCAGCCGCCGGAGGGTCAATATGCATTGGCCGGCTAACCCTTTTTGCGTATCTTTTAAGAACCCGTTTTCCATTTCAAAATTTTAAAAAAGGTTTAATTATGAGGAAGCTTCTTTTCTGCATCGTGATTGTCATTCCGCTTTGTCAGTGCGGTCTTTTATCCAGCGATCAAAAAAAAGACGCTGAACCTTTTACGCAGGAATCTGGCGTAGTTTTCCTTTCCGATTTTAATGGCAATACTCTGAATCGAGTCACCGGCGCTGCCGGCACATTGCAAGGCGGGCAATACTTTCCGACGCCGCTCGACTCCGGTATCGCTCGCAAGGCCGGCGCGACTGTAAGGTTCGCCGTCGTGTACCCAAGGTCGGATTCCCTGGCCTTGCATACCGGAACCTTGGAAGCCTTGGCCCGCTATGATAGCATCCAATCAGGGTATTCCCATCTAATCGACAAGTCTTGGCAATATGCGATTTCCGCCTACAATGGGAAATTAGCCGCCTGGTTCGGAACGTCTTGGTGGGTCACGGACGTTTCCATGCCCGTGGGAAAATGGGCCTATGTGGCGACCACTTTTGATGGTGATTCCCTGAAAATTTACCTCGACGGAAATTTGGCGGCGTCGCGGGCATATTCCGGAACGGGAAATCCCTCGTATACCTTGACATATGATCTTGCGATTGGAAATACCGGGGAGGCCTCCTCCAACTTTCCCTTCAACGGAACAATTGATGCTGCGCGCATTTCAGTACCGTCCGAAACGCCGCCGCCATTGCCGCGACCTGGGAGCTTATCCGGAAAAAGATCCCATAGCGATCGCAGATTCGTTGTGGGAATGGGTGTAGTTGTAGCCGTTCGAGATTCCGATGAATCCCTTCGCATACAGCACGCCGAAATTAGTCCTGGGGGCATGGCGACATGCGGTGGTTTGCGAATGGTTTTCTTTCCACCGAGGCCCGTGCCGCGGACAGCGCGGTCTACGTCGCCAGCAGCGGTTTGGATTGGGAGCGTCGGCGAGGTGACGGCGCAGGCTGGTCGGGATGGTGAGCTTTTGATGGACAAGGGGAGTTAGATTTAACGATGCGCTTTTCTTGTATTTGATTTCCGTAGCTTCGGCGCAAAATACCTGGCATCGACAGAACCAGATGCCAACCGATGAAAATCTCAATTCCATCTTTTTTATAAATGCCTCCAACGGATGGGCTGTTGGGTATATCTCAAGGGAACCGCTGTCCACTTCGATTGTGCATACCTCGGATGGGGGGGCTTCCTGGTCACCCCAAACAGTCGGTACCGCCAAGTCCCTGCGCTCCGTCCATTTCACCGATGCCTCGAACGGATGGCCGTAGGCAGTATGAAAATCATTCTCGAAACCGGGATAAACTTGCCGGCGGCAGCCGTAATGGTATCGCCCGGTATGGGGGATACGGTGACCCTCGATTCCGTGGCCCTCCTATGGCGGAAAGGATCGCCGAACCTTATCGGATATCGGGTTGAGATCAGTCCCGATTCCTCCATCAACAACGAGGTAACAGCTTTTGCGCCTCATGATACCCTCCAAGTCGTAAAGGGTTTGAAGGACGGTGAAACGTACTATTGGCGAGTCCTGCAAATAAATTGCTCCGGTTCGGGGCCATACGGGCCGACAGAGAAATTCGTGGTCCATTTACATCCCGTCGCAATTCGCGATGCGGTCATGCTGCGGAAATCCATCCAGGTTGGAAAGGACCACGCGCTGTACTTTTCATTGTCGGAACGCGTTCCAGTGTATGCGGACCTTTCCCGATTCGACGGGAAGGCCTCGACGAAATTGATGGACCCGGTCCGGCCGGACCGAGTCCGGCCGGGTCGTCCAACAAAGATGTCGTAATATTTGGTGATGAGTAACCCGGAAGAATCCTGCGTAATCATCCAAAGAAATAAAAAACCCCCGTAACCGCTAGGTTACAGGGGCCTTCGATTCTCCCGCCGCTCGCGCGGTCAAGTCACCATTGCCGACGAGTCCAACTTCCAGTCGGAGTGGCCGAGTCCATCGACCGCTCCGCCCATCGACCGCTCCGCCCATCGACCGCTCCGCCCATCGACCGCAGCGCGGAGTTCCTGCTCAACGCCCGCTTCCTAGCGGCCCGGGTGGTCGCTTTCAGCGTCCGCTTCGCATCAATTGCTTCAGCGAGAATTGCAGCTTGATGTTGTTCTGCTTCTTCTTGCCGTCCTCGGCGAACTTGTCCTTGAGCTGATCGACCGTGGCCGTAGGCTTCTTGGGCTTCCCGAACGAGGGCTTTCCGCCCTGACCCTGTCCAGCCTGACCGCCTTGCTGGCCTTGGCCGCGACCTTGTCCTTGACCGCCTTTGCCCTCGGGCTTCACGGCGCTTTCCTTTTTCATCGACAGGGAAATACGCTTCTGGGCGATGTCCACGTCGAGCACGCGCACCTGCACGATTTGGCCGGCGGTCAAAAGCTTCTTGGCGTCGTCGACGAACTTGTCGGCGATTTCCGAAATGTGGACCAGGCCGTCCTGATGCACGCCGATGTCCACGAAGGCGCCGAAGTTGGTCACGTTGGTCACGGAGCCTTCCAGCCACAGGCCCTGGGTCAAATCTTTTAGATCCTGGACTTTGGAGTTGAAGCGCGCGTACACGAACTCGGCGCGCGGATCACGCGCGGGCTTTTCTAATTCCGCCACAATGTCGAGCAGCGTGGGCATGCCCACTTCGTCGGTCACGTACTTGTTCAATTCGATTTTGGCGATGGCGTCCTTGTTGCCGACCAAATCCTTGATCGACAATCCCGTGTCCTCGACGATGCGGCGGACCAGGTCATAGCGCTCCGGATGGACCGCGGAGGCGTCCAACGGGTTTTCGGCGGATTGCACGCGCAAGAAGCCGGCGGCCTGTTCGAAGGCCTTGGGGCCGAATTGCGGAACCTTGACCAAGACTGAACGGCTGGCGAAAGCGCCGTTGGCATTGCGGTAGTCGACGATGTTTTTAGCCAAGGACTTGTTGATGCCCGCGACATATCCGAGCAACGCTTCGCTGGCGATGTTCACGTCCACGCCCACGTTATTCACGGAGGATTCGACCACCACTTCCAACTTGCGCTTCAATTCGTTCTGGTTCACGTCGTGCTGGTATTGGCCCACGCCGATGGCCTTGGGGTCGATCTTCACGAGTTCGGCCAGCGGATCCTGGATGCGGCGCGCGATGGACACGGCGCTGCGGATGGTGGCGTCGAGGTCGGGAAACTCTTTTCCGGCCAGCGGTGAGGCGGAATACACCGAAGCCCCAGCCTCGGAAACCACCACTTTAATAGGTGATTTTTCCATGGTCTTGAACGCGTTGCCGATGAACTCGTCGGATTCGCGCGAGGCCGTGCCGTTGCCGATGGCGACGATATCGACCTTGAAGCTTTCCAGCATGGCGATGAGAATGGTCTGCGAAGCTTCGACCTGGTTTTGCGGCGGCATGGGATAGATGGTGCGATGCTCCAGCAATTTGCCGGTGCCGTCGATGACGGCCAGCTTGATGCCCGAGCGGAAGCCCGGGTCCACGCCCATGACGGTTTTGGCGCCGGCGGGAGCCGCCAAAAGCACGTCACGCAGGTTCTTCTGGAACACGAGATACGCTTCCGCGTCGGCCCGTTCTTTGAGCGCCAGGCGCACTTCGGTTTCGATGGCCGGCTTCAAGAGCCGATCGTAGGCATCCTTAACCATTTTTTCCAGCTCGACCTTGAACGGCGATCCGGTCTTGATGGCCTTGGCTTCCAGCATGCCCAAACACTTCGTATCCTCAAGCGACAACTCCGTCTTGAGCACTTCTTCCTTCTCGCCGCGGCGCATGGCCAATATGCGATGGGACGGGAGCGCGCTCACCTTCTCGCTGAAGTTGTAATACATCTCGAACTTGCTGCGCTTGCCTTCATGCTCCTTGCGGACCTTGCTCACGTACAAGCCGGACTTCAACGCCAGCTCGCGGATACGGCCGCGCAAGTCGGCGTCTTCGGCCAATTCTTCGGCCAGGATGTCCAGCGCGCCTTGCAGGGCGGCGGCGGCATCGGCCACGTTGGCTTCCGGCTTCACATAGGCCGCGGCGATTTGCTCCAAGGTTTGTCCATTGGTGGAAGCTTGCTCCGCGATGAGGCGGGCCAGGGGCTCCAAGCCCGCTTCCTTGGCGGCCATGGCGCGCGTGCGGCGCTTGGGCTTGTACGGCAAGTACAAATCTTCCAGCTCCGTTTTGCTCTGCGTGGTTTCCAATTTGGCCCGTAACTCAGGCGTTAACTTGCCTTGCGTTTCGATGCTCTTCAGAATCGTCTCGCGGCGATCGGAAACTTCTTTGTAGTAGATGTATTTCTCTTCGATGGCGCGCAATTGGTTTTCATCCAGCGAGCCCGTGATTTCCTTACGGTAACGCGTGATGAAGGGAACGGTTGATCCCTGGTCGAACAAGGCCAAGGTATTGCGGACCTGATCGGGCCTGAGTTTGGTATCGGATGCGATTAATTCGACAAAGCCCACGTTGAACTCCTGGAAAACCTTGACTGGGGACTGAAAATGTTAGAGAGGAAGGGAAAAGTAGGAATAAGACCGCCCGGGTCACAGGCGGAAGGGGTCCTTTCCAAGGAATGGACAAAATCCGGGCCTTTTGCCGAAAACATCATATTCGAAAAATGTGGTTGTACGGGTCGGTGCTCACTTCGCGATTTGCCAATGACAGCGACGTGGATATCCTCGTTGATTTCGAAGAAGGCAAGACCCCCGGCTGGTCCTTTGCCACCTTGCACGAGGAATTAGAGCCCCTTTGGGGGCATAAGGTGGATTTGTCCATGCCGAAGGATTTCCGGCCCGGCCGTCGGGAACAAGTACTCTCTAAGGCTCGCGTCATATATGGTCATTGAACCCACCGATGACCGTCTCCGATGGCATCTGGAAGGACATGCTGGCTTATTCGCCCGAAGCCATCTTGCGCCAACCCCTGCGGACTCCTGGCGATTCCCCGCACGTGGATTCGCGAGTCTTCGAAAAACCCAGTGATAACCTTCGGGAAACCTGTTTTTAAAATGATTTCGGCACATTTTTCAGGCCGAATAAGTACGGGGTCATGACATAAGCGTGACATACCCTCCTCGTCAGGACCGTATTATTGAATCAGCACTTAACCAGGATTCAGAATATGACTCACCAATCGATGGAAGCATGGGACGGAGCCGGACTCTATTATCAATATATCAAGGACATCTCCAAATATCCTCTCCTTAAGAAAGATGAGGAAATAGAGATCTTGAAGCGCATTCAAACCGGCGACCAGCGCGCCATCCACAAGTTGGTTTGCTCCAACTTGAAATTCGTCATCAACGTGGCCTTTATGTACAAGAACCAGGGCTTTTCGCTCCCGGAACTGATTAACGAAGGCAATATCGGACTCATCGAGGCGGCCAAGCGCTTCGACGTGAACCGTAAGCTGAAATTCATTTCCTACGCCGTGTGGTGGATTCGCCAAGCCATCACCCGCGCCATCGCCGAACGCGCGCGTCTGGTCCGTATCTCGGCCGAAAAGGAACTGATTCTGCGTCGCTTTTCCAAGCACAACGTGCCCATGCGCCAAACCATCGGCGGCGGCGCGCAAATCGACACGGAAGTACTCGGCGGCAAAATGGGCTACACCGGCCGCCAAATCGAGAAGATCATGGAAATGGGTCTGCGCCACTCCAGCCTCGACGAAACCTTCAACGGCGAAGAAGGCTCCTCGATCATGGACGTGATCGAAGATACCCATACCGAAGCGCCCGACTTGGTCACCAAGGTGAAGTCGCAACAAAGCTTCGTGACCAAGATGCTGCATAAGCTGAACGATCAGGAGCGCACGGTTTTGTCCATGTACTTCGGCATCAACCATCATGACGCCCTGAACCTCGAGGAAATCGGAGAAGTGATTGGCCTGTCCAAGGAGCGCGTGCGCCAAATCAAGGAAAAGGGTTTGGCCAACTTGCGCAACATGGAAGAAGCCTCGGAGCTCGCTGCCGTCGGTTGATGGTGACATCGACGGAAGGATCCGAACGGTAGGACCCGAACGGAACGACCTTCCTAACCAAAACAGAAACCGGTTCCCTTCCCCGGGAATCGGATTCCAAAGCCGGACCGTTGAGTATCCCCCTCATCGGCCCGGCGAAAGGACGCCTCCTCCGGGGCGTCTTTTTTTTGGCCGTGATTTTACTTTGGGTAGTTCGCGGACCGGCTGCCAATTCCGTGTAGCCGTCCTGGTGATGATTTTGTCTTGCAGATAAAAGACCTCAAGGGACAGAAATTCCGTCTTTGTCATAAAACGTCAATTTCCTATTTCAGTCAATTCCTTCCATATTCTGGCAATCCAAGCGGCCATTGCCCACAATAGGCTTCGTTGCCCCCGAAGTCCCGGCATCGTCCTTGCTTAATTCGTGATCGGTTGGATTCATGTTTTTATCGGTAGAGGGGTCTCCGGTATGTCTCGGAAGCGAATTGTCGTGATTGGAAATGGTATGGTGGGCTACAAGTTTTGCGAAAAACTGGTGGCCAAGGGGGGAATGGACCGGTGGTCCATCACCATCTTCGGGGAGGAGCCTCGCCCTGCGTACGACAGGGTGCAGTTGACCAAGTATTTCGCGGAACGCATCCCCATCACTTTGGCCGGCCCGGAATGGTACGCGGAAGAAGGCATTGATTTGCGGCTGGGTGATAAGGTCGCGTCCATCGATCGGGAGAAGAAGGAAGTGGTGTCGCAATCCGGCGCCCGCACGCCTTACGATAAGCTCGTGATTGCCACCGGATCGGCTCCGTTTGTACCGCCGGTACCGGGCATCGATAAGCAGGGCGTTTTCGTCTACCGCACCATTGAGGACTTGGACGGGATTATCGCCTATGCGGGCAAGGCCAAAAAAGCCGTCGTGATCGGCGGGGGTCTGCTTGGTCTGGAAGCCGCGAAAGCCGTCTTCGACCTGGGTCTGGAAACGCATGTGGTGGAGTTCGCCTCCCGACTGATGCCGCGCCAAATCGATGATCACGGTTCGGCCATACTGGTCGAGAAAATCGAAAGCCTGGGCGTGCGCGTGCACCTCGGCAAGTCCACCAAGGAAATCGCCGGCAACGGAAAAATAGAAGGCATGGTCTTCACCGACGGCAGCACCTTGCCCACGGATTTATTGGTGGCCTCGGCGGGCATCCGGCCCCGCGACGACTTGGCTCGCGCTTGCGGCTTGCAGGTCGGCGAACGCGGCGGCATAGCCATCAACGACAAGTTGGAAACCTCGGACCCGGACATTCTCTGCATCGGCGAAGCGGCTTTGCATCGCGGCATGGTCTACGGCCTGGTCGCGCCCGGCTACGTCATGGCCGATGTTGCGGCCGCTAACCTGATGGGGGAGGAAAAGACTTTCATCTCCGGCGACCTCTCCGCCAAGCTCAAGCTGATGGGCGTGGACGTGGCCAATTTCGGCGACGCCTTCGGCGAGACCAAGGGCACCCGCACCGTCGTGTACCGCAACGAGAAGGCAGGCGTGTACAAGCGCCTGACGCTGTCCCAGTTCGGCGATCACCTGATGGGCGGCATGCTGGTGGGCGATGCGTCGGAATACGGCAGCCTCATCCAGTTCATGAAGAACCGGACCACCTTGCCCCCCAATCCCGAAGACCTGATCCTGGGACCGCGCGGCGAATCGAAATCGGCGGGCGGATTATCGCCCGTGTTCCTGCCGGACAGCGCGCAAATCTGCACGTGCAATAACGTGAGCAAGGGCGACATCGTCAAGGCCGTGCGCGAAGGCGTCTGTGAAATCGGCCCGCTCAAGAATTGCACCAAAGCCGGCACCGGCTGCGGCGGCTGCCTGCCCATGGTGAGCGATATCCTCAAAGGCGTGTTGGAGTCCGAAGGCAAGGTGGTCAGCAATCATCTGTGCCAGCATTTCCACTTCTCGCGGCAAGAGCTGTACGAGATCGTGAAGATCAAGCAGTTGCATACCTTCCGCGAACTGATCGAGTCGCACGGTAAGGGCGATGGCTGCGAGATCTGCAAACCCGCGGTGGCCTCCATCCTGGCCAGTGCCTGGAACGACATGATCCTGGAGCACCAGTCGGAGCAGGATACCAACGACCGCTATCTGGCGAACATCCAGCAGGGCGGCACCTATTCGGTGGTGCCCCGCGTTCCTGGCGGCGAAATCACTCCCGATCAGCTGATCGCCATGGGCCAGGTGGCCAAGAAATTCAAACTCTATACCAAGATCACCGGCGGGCAACGCATCGATCTTTTCGGCGCGCGCGTCGATCAATTGCCGGACATCTGGGAGGAGCTGATCGCGGCGGGCTTCGAAAGCGGGCACGCTTACGGCAAGGCACTGCGCACGGTAAAGAGCTGCGTGGGATCCACCTGGTGCCGCTACGGCGTGCAGAATTCCACCGGCTTCGCCGTCCGCATCGAGAACCGTTACAAGGGATTGCGCGCGCCGCATAAGCTCAAGTCGGCGTGCTCGGGATGCGTGCGCGAATGCGCCGAGGCCCAGGGCAAGGATTTCGGACTGGTGGCAACGGAGCGGGGCTGGAACCTCTATGTGGCGGGCAACGGCGGCGCCAAGCCCCAGCATGCGGAACTTCTGGCCGTGGATCTGGACGAGGAAACCGTCATCCGTTATCTCGATCGGTTTCTCATGTATTACATCCGCACCGCCGATCGGCTCACGCGCACCTCGGTATGGTTCAACAAGCTGGAAGGTGGCATGGAGAAATTGAAGGACGTGATCATCAAGGACTCGCTCGGCATCTGCGCCGACCTGGAGCGGGACATGCAAGCCCTGGTGGACACCTACCAATGCGAATGGAAGACGACCGTGGAGAACCCCGAATTGCGCAAGCGTTTCCAGCATTTCCTGAACACGCCGGAACCGGATCCCACCTTGGTCTGGTCCGAGGAACGGGAACAGAAATTCCCGGCCAACTGGCGTCCCGAGCTCGCTGTCGAATCGGTCTCGGCCCGCGTTGAATCCGCCAACGCGCAGGCGGGGGTTGCCCGATGATCGCGCAAACCTGGAAGCGCGTCGTGTGCGTCGAAGAGGTGCCGCTTAATTCCGGCGGAGCCGCGCTGGTGGACGGCGTGCAAATCGCCATCTATCGTTTCGGCGCTCCGGAACGCTGGTATGCCTGCCAGAACCAATGCCCCCATAAAGGCGATATGGTGCTGGGCCGAGGTCTGATCGGCGATGAGAAGGGCGAACTCAAGGTGGCCTGCCCCATGCACAAGAAAGCCTTCTCCCTGGAATCGGGTAAATGCCTCGGCGGCGAGGATTACCGGATCGATCGTTACCCGATCAAGGTTGAGGACGGCTATGTCCATGTGCAGATGGTTCCGCTCGACTAGGCAGGGGCTGCGTCCAAGCCCCATTTTGCAAACCCTGGCGGCTTGTTCGGTCAACCGCGGGAAAACGACAGGCCACGCCTATGCCCTTTTACCCCTTTTACGGTCGAATCCTAATAACGTAAATTCCCGCCATGCCTGCGTAACGCGCGCAGTTCTAAAACCACATCCAGGAGCAGCCGACATGTACTTTCGCAATGCCGCCATCGCCATCGCCATCGCATCTTTGAGCTATCTCTCATCCGCTTCTGTCATCATCACGGGCGGAAACCTCACCACCTCTGCATCTCATGGCGTCGCTTCCGCGAGCAAGGACGAGACGGTCACTGCGCCCACGGCCACGCTCAATACCGCGGTCAATGCTGCGGATGGCGATGTCTCCACGCATTCCGGATATGACTTCGGAGGTTCCGCCGGAGGTGGAAGCCATATCCGCGTGACGGCCAATGAAACCGCCACCAGCGCCACCAGCCCCCTCACCGACTATGCCAATAGCGACGGCATCATCCATTTTTCCGTAACCGATTTCCCGACTTCGTATTTGTTTTCCGGGTTCACCTACAATACCCATGGGGCGCCTTTTATCCTGATGGATCTCGCCCTGACCAATGATCTGGCGCCGGATTTTATTTTCCGGAACATGCAGGAATCCGTCGGAGCATTGGACGAGAGCCTGCCGGTCGGATACAAGTACGGTAACTTGGGTGGGGACAAATTGATTGGGGACATCGGCGGGGTATTGGGCGTGGGTGATTATACCCTGAAATACCGCCTTGATATGCAGGCCTTTTTGGGGTTGAACGGCATGGCATCCTGGATCGAATTGGATCTTGGTTCCGACTTCGGCATGCCTCCGGTCGTGCCCGTGGATATCGGCGGCACTCCCAGCAATACGGATCCCGTCGTTCCCGAGCCCGGCACCCTTGCCTTGTTCGGCTTCGGGCTGGTGGGATGCATCGGCCTATCCGCAGCGCGTCGTCGCAAAGCCTGAGGCCCGCATAAGGACGATGTCGAATCGGAGCCTGCGGCCGCCTGACTAGCGTTTGATATCGTCTACGGCTTTATCGACCTTCTTGCCCGCTTTCTCGGCGGGGCCGTCCGGTGTCACGGCATCGTGGATCTTATCTCCGGCATGGTCCAATTTCTCGCCGACCTTTTCGCCCGGCCCTTTTTTGGAGCAGGCCATATTGCCGGTGAGGCAAATCGCGGCCGCCAATGCGAATAGATGGATTTTCTTTTTCATGACGCCTTCCTGAGTAGTGCGGAGAAGTATGACGAGCCTTATCGGACTCGGACTCGATCGAAAACTACGCTTCTCGGGAAGGGGGACAAGATTTTTTTTTAAACGGCGTTATTCGTCGCAGCGGCGGGCTTGACGGGCGCCCTTGCTGCGGGCCTTCTTATGGGCCTCTTAATTCCGGCGGCGCCGCACTTGTGGACGGCGTCCAAATCGCCATCTATCGTTTCGGCGCTCCGGAACGCCGGTATGCCTGCCCCATGCACAAAAAAGCCTTCTCCCTGGAATCGGGTAAATGCCTCGGCGGCGAGGATTACCGGATTAAAAAAGGGCTTCGTTTTACCTATTCTCATGCCTTCGGTCACCGGCCATCTTTTTATTTCACCCGATAGGACTGGTAAGAGTAGGACTGGAAATAGATGTACCCTCGGCTTTTATTTGTTTCCTTGGCACTACTCGCCATCACATGCTGTTCTGCATTGGGGGCATCCGAAAAAATAGTCCAATTGAATCAAGAAAAAATTCATTGGGAATACAGCGAAGGAAATTTTGAAACCGTAGCCCAATTATTGGAAACCTTTCTCAAATCGAAAAATTTCTGCAGCCAGGCCGACAGCGTCTTTTTGAACAAACATTTAGGCGTCGTTTACGCAGCAAATCCCAACATTCCGTGGTGAACCCCAATGCGCCGACAACCAAGATTCAGTTTTCAAAAAGCTACCCCGATTCAGGAACTTTCAAATTGATTTTAAATGTCAAGGATGATTCGAGCGCGACAGTTTCCGATACGGCCGTCATTCATGTTTTATTGGATCCTCCTAAAGCGAATGCCGGAGATGATACCACGGTCATTACCGGCGCATCGGTTTTGCTGCATGTGGATGCGTCGGATCAAATGGGACAAATCGTGAAACGCGAATGGAAAATCGGGAATTCCGCCTTTGTCACGGTTTCAAAAATTGATACGACGATAACCGCCAATGGTGTCGGGCAATTGACTTGCACCTTAAGAGTAACCGACGATGATGGGAACCAAACCACCGATGATAAAGTGATTACGGTTAACTCCCCTGCGGCAAATTTACCTCCGCAAATAACAACCTTGACGGTCGATAAAATCACCTGCGTCATTGGCGACACCTTGCTTTTTACCGCTCACGGCATGGACGCGGACGGTAAGGTTGTTAAATATTCCTGGGACTACGAGGGAGACAGCATTTATGATGATTCCACCGATGCGAACGCCGCAGACGTGGATATTTCCAGATCACATCGCTTTGTCAAGTCGGGAAAGTTTTCGGTAACTTTAAGGATACGCGATGACAAAGGGGCCATCCTTGAGAAATCTTCAATTGTCGTCGTGCAACCCGCATTGCCGACGGTAAATCCAGGAAAAGATACCATGGTTTACGCGGGAACGACAATCAAATTACATGCCGCGGGTTTGGATCGATACGGCCGCAAAGTAAAATTGGAGTGGAACGGTCCGGAAGGAGTTTACAATCCCGCCTGGGGACCCGACACGGTTGTCGCCGCGCCTCTGATAGCCGCTTCATTGGTTTATTCATTGCGATCCACGGATGACCTGGGTCAAACGAATGAGAGTCACATTACGGTTACCGTGCTGCTTGGGAAAATAATCTTGCATGTTAACCTGGCCGGAAAAGATTCCGTTATCGATTCAATTCCCATGGCGCTGGGAAGCAAAACCAGCTACATGTTGGATACCGCGAAATTAAAACAATACAGTTTTCAAAATTGGATAACCGTGGGCAACTCCATTTCAGTGGATGACTCTCTCAGCCGGAAAATCAATATTACCTTGACGGCTCCCTCGGCCGTATTGCAGGCGAATCTGGTATTGAAGAAAATCCTGGTTATCAGCAAGGTGGGCGGGTTTAATCATGCTGCGGCGATTGCCGCCGCCAAGACCGTAATCACCCAATTAAGCGTTGATCATAATTTTCAGGTGGTATTTTCCGATTCGAGTAAAAATTTGAGCCCAAGTTATTTTGCCGCATATCAAGCCGTCGTTTTTAATAATGTGACCTGGGCAGGAAAAGTTTTTGATACGACTTCCATGCTGGCCTTCGAAAGTTACTTCCAATCCGGTGGCGGGTATGTGGGCTTTCATGGAGCGGGTGATGTGGCTGCCACTTGGAATAATTATGCTGATTATTTGGGAACCGCAGACGTGCAGCATGGGGTCAATACCACGGTCGGGACCATGAATTTGGATCCGGAATCCTTCAATCAGAGCTATGCGCAAGGTGTTCCCAGCAATTTTTCAATTGCTGAAGAGTGGTGGAAAACCACTCCAAACCCTCGTGGTACGACGGGAACCAAAGTCCTGCTTACTTTAGATGAATCCTCAATTCCCGATTCATTGCTAGTCGGTCTAACCATGGGACCGGATCATCCCGTGGCTTGGGTCCGCAATTATAAGAGCGGCCGGGTATTTTTTTCTTCATTCGGCCATAATGGAGCCACCTATGCGACGCCCTTCTGGATTAACCATATCTATCAAGGAATCGCTTGGTCCGCGAATTGGAAATGAGGCGAATCCAGTTTAAGTGTCGATATCCCAAAGACCCTGGTTCCGAGTCGCATCAGATGCTGTTGTAATATTCGTTACCTTTCCATGCATACCCTGGGGACCATCGTGACTCTTTCCGCTCTGCAGAAACTTACCCTTTGGATGATCGGCATGCTCATACCGTTTTCCGGCTGCCAACCCCTGCATTGTGAAAACCCGGGCCGGATCGTTTTTCCGAAAAGCCCGGTCAACCTCGCCGGCTTGAACAGCCCCTATGACGATTGGAATTGCGGCGCGTCCTGGGATACGTGGGAGAGCGGATCGTCTTTCCTGTTTTCAACCAACCGGGCAACGTCCGGATCGACTTTCGATGTGTATCCGACGGCCATCCGTTTTGAAGGCGATGACGGGTTCACCATGGACACCGTGCCCCCAGCGGCCTGGGTGCTGGCGGTGGCGAATCGAATCAATACGGCCCAAGATGAGTTGGGCCCGACCTTTTTTTTTCACTCCAACCGGGACGGGAAGTACGGCATTTACCAGGCCATCATTCCCTTGGACTCGATGGGGATCATCGGTTGGCTCAGTACCCCCAAGGATTCCGACGTGCGCGTTTCACGCATTCCGGAACTCACTTCGGATGGCGAAGAGCGCTGCCCTTTCATCATCGGCAATGACCTGTACTTCGTTTCCAACCGCTCCGGCGGACTGGGCAGATTCGACATTTACAAAAGCGCGTGGACGGGAACCGCATGGAGCACTCCCGAAAACCTGGGTCCGGCCATCAATTCCGGCTCTGACGAATATCGCCCCTTGGCCTTTCACCTGTACCCCGACGTAGACGCGCTTTTCTTCAGTTCCAATCGACCCGGCGGAAAGGGCGGGTATGACCTATACGCGACCTCGCTGACTCCAAAGACATGAACAAATCTCCCCTGGACACGCGCTCGTTCCCCCAAACCTCCGCCAATTGACGCGCCAGATGGGCATGCCCCAATGCGTTGAGATGCCATCCATCCTCGGCCAGGAGAGGATTTCCGCATGGGTCCACCGTTGAGTCCCAAAAACAATCCAGGAATTCCAGCCCCATGCGCGGCACGGCCCGGGCCAGGTAACCTGCAAGTTTCCCCAGCAAGCGGTGCTCGATGCGACTGCGGATCGTGGCGATTGGCATGGGTCCCATCACGATGAGTCGCAGCCCGGCCTTGCGGCATTCCGTGCGGGCCGAATCCAAATGCCGCGCCTCTTCCCAGCGAGCCCAATGATCCAGTCCCAACGCTTCGCCGAGAAGCAGATTCATGCTTCGCCAACGGGAATAGCGCGGTTCCCGGCCTCCGGTGGTCGCATCCAAAGCGTTTTCGCAGAAAAAAAACCGCGGCAACGGAATCGCCGGGTGCAGACGCCAGATGGAGCGCCGCGTGCCCTGAGCGGAATTGGGCTCGAAGTTTGATAGCGGCTCCGCGTTCACCGCCGCTCCCGCTTCCGCATGCAGGCTCTCGGGCGCAAGCGGTTCCTCGCCGCGCCACAAGGCCTGGCAACGGTCGATATAGGGCCGGGCGCTGATATGCAAAAGCACGGTATCGCACGCTTCCCGCGCCACCAAGCGATGAATACGTTCGCCGTAGCCGCCCTCGATCTCATGCTGATCGAGCAGCACCTTCAATCGGAGCCCATAACGCAGACGCAACTCCGCGGCCAACCGCCGATGGTAGAGCGATGAGAGTGGAATCCCCCTTGGCAGGGTTGCGAATCCATCAAGGATGGCTAAACGGGTTTCATTTTTCATGATGCCCTCCCTTCCACCTCATCGAGAAGTCGCGCAAGGAGCGCAAAGGCGAGGAAGGCGATCAGGTTTTGCTTGGCAAATTCGGAGCGGTCCATGCGGAATAGCCTCCTGGCCTTGGAATTCGCGGGTATTATCGCGTATCGCAGGCTAAGGAGTAAGGACAAGCAACTTGCTTGCCAGGGTGGAGCCCAAGAATTTGACGCCCAATCCGGGACTGGATAGGGTACCGGCTTAAGCTTGCTTCTCCGCTTTACGCGCCACCAGGAAAACCAGCGCCATCAAACCCGCGATGGCCAAAGCCAATCCCAGGGTCAGGATCAATTGCCCGGTCAGCCAAGGGAACCGGAAGGCCGTAACTGCCTGCGTCTGTCGGAGCGCCCGGGGCGATCCCGCCTTGAAGCCCGCGAACGCGGCAGGGACGGATTGCGGATGGCTTTCCAGCAGGGACTCGAAATCGAAATGCACGGGTTCGGCGCCGGGATCCCCGTAACGCAGGAGGTACCTGTCCGCGGCGGTTTGCTTGTCCCGGTTTGCATTTTCCTCGCTTGAATTTTCCCGGAGCGGAAACAAGGCCTCCAGCCGATCCGCTTCCGCGTCCATGCCTTTTAGGATCAGGGGAGCATCGTCGTTGTCCGCTACGCCCAGGGCCAAGGTCGCGAAGCGGCCTGGGGGAACCGGAATGCGCAGGGACGAATCGGGCTGCCCACCCCAATCGATGCGGTGCAAGCGCGCTTCGGCGATGCGGGGCCAGGTCCAGGGCCGCGCGGACGGGTCCAACGGATCGATCAGCGAGTCGGTCAGACCGGTCACGATCACGGAGCGCAGGAAATTGCGCGTGCCCACTTGCGGCAACAGGGCCTTCAGGGGAATTCGGCCAACCGGAAACACGAACCAACTTCGTTTCGCGCCGGCCTCGCGCAGCGGCTTGGCGAATCCCGGGGACGAAAACGCCAAGGTATCCGTCATGTTACCTCCCGGGTGGTCCGCGCAGACTTCACCGCTGAAGGAAATCGCGTCCACGCGCAGGAGCTTCCGTTCCATCTGGAAGGATTCCTCTCCGGGACGGCCCACCTGGCCGGAAAGCGTCGAGACCAGGGAGCGTTGCATCTGGGTCAGGCCGACCACGTGCAGGCGGACCGCGCGATCCGGGCCAGCGGGCCAGCGCGCGTCTTCTCGCCGCAAATCCACGAAGCGGGAATAATCGAACAAGGGGACGTTGTTCAGCCGAGGCGTCCAGCCGTCCCGGCTCGTGCGGTCCGTGCGGCCCGTGAATCCAGGCCTGGCGCGTGTGGCCAGGCTGCCCGTCGGCGCATTCGGAGCGGTCCACAAAGACAAGGAGATTTCGAAATCCTTGTCCTCGACGGAAATGAAAATCCGGTTCGGCAGGCGCGCGGGATCCTCCGCCAGGAACACTGCCTCAAAAGCGGTATCACCCAGTACCTGTAGGCTTACGCGCTTCATGGGCACAGGCGTTTCGTCACAGCGGCGTTCGCGCCCTTGCACGGGTTGCACATGAATGCCGAGGGCCTCGCCCCCGGCGTCGAACAGGCGGAGATCGGCGAAATCGTCCCGAGTGTGCGCGAGCAGGGACGAATCCAGAACAAAGCGTCCCAGGGAAACGCGGGCGGCGGAGTCCTTGATCGGGGAATTTACGGAGGCGTCGGTGGATTTGGCGGACCCGGTTGAGTCGTGGGTAGCGGTCGTGACGAGGTCGGATGCGCCGGCCGCCGGCGCGGTAATGGGAACCAATTCCCGTTCCCAGCGCGGGCCCCCGGAAGCTTCGGAGGCAGAAGCCAACCCATCAGCGAAGCCGATCCCCGCAGCGATGACGAGCAGGGAGGCGAATGGCATGCAGGCGATCCGGACGGTCCGGAGTATCCACAAACCTTGGCGCATCGGCAGGCCCATTATTGCTTCTCCTTTTCCGTCACCTCGGACCTGTCCGGTTTTCCATCAGGTCTTCCATTGGGTGTTCCATCAGGTCTTCCAGACACCGTAACATCCGGGTTACCCAAGGAATCCACCGTGCCCGCTTCCGGACGGCTGGCGCGCAAATAGGCGAAGGATCCCAACAGGAGCACGGAGCCCACCGCCAAGAAGGACAGCACGCGCCAAATCATGTCGAGGCTGGCCAGGTCCAACAGGAAAACCTTTCCGGCCACCAGGGCGAACAAAAGCAGGCCGGTGAAGCGGGCCATGCGATCGTTCACGCGCAATCCCCCCGCCACCAGGCCCATGGCGAACAAGGCCCAGACGATGGAGAGCGCGCCGGATTGGAACCCCGGAACGAAGGCGGCGGACACGGTGCGGGTTTCCAAAGTGATGACCAGGAAGAGCAAGGACACGGCCGCGATCCGATAGCCGCGCGCCATCGCGGGAGCGGCGGACAATCCGAATCGTCCCCGGCCCAGGCTCCATAACAGGAAGCCCAGCGCGCCATGGGCGAGGGAACGGAAAGCCAGTTGCAGCCCGGCATCGGCGAAGCGCCAATTGGTGCCGTCGAAACCCATCGCCACCCAATCGACAAGCGCCATGCGCAGGCAGACCAAGGCCAGGGCCGCCCCGATGATCAGACCCAGATTGGGCGATGCGGATTTCCGGAAGCGGAAGGCGAGATATCCCGCGAACGCGCTCCAGACCAGGATAGTCCCCGGAGCCTGCAGGATGGGAAGGAAACCGAGCAGGCGGGTGGCCTCGAAATGCACGACGACGAAGAGGAACAGGAAGCCAATTGCGAAGGCCGCGACGCCGGCCGTTTGGAACGGAGTCGGGAACGGCAGGTCCGCCTCAGGGGCAACATGCAGTCCCGTCCTGTCCAGGGACTCCGTAACGGGGCGGTTACGGTAGAGCCGGGCCGCGATGAACAGGCTGCCGATGAACACGCCGAAATTGATCAGGCGCAGGGACAAGCCCTTCAGATATCCGGAAAAATCCTCCGACCCGATTCCGCCCGCAGCGCCGTTGAAGTGGGTGTTAAAGTAGGCGTTGGTGAAATCGAAAGCGCCCAGGCGCGCGCCCGCCAGGAGGAAAAGGATTTGTGATCCCAGCACGAGCAGCTTGCTACCGATGCGCAGACCGGCCCACAGCCAGGCCAGGGCCATCAGCGACCAAGCCACCGTGAGGCTCGACCCGTTGAAAAGCAGGGGAACGCTCCAGGCCGTGAAGAATCCGGACAGTCCCAGGGAAACGGAAAGCGATAGGCGATCGGTGGGCATGCGCTTCAATACCGCCAGGGTCTGGAGGATGAACACGACGGCGAGGCCGATGGCGAGCAAGGCGGGCCAGGGCCGTCCGGCGGCGTCCAGGATCAATTGATACCCGAGGCCGGCGAACAGTCCCGCATGCAGGAATTGCTGAACGGCTTCCAGGATGCTGATGGGCACGGCCCGGCGGAACGCGTATCCCACGCTCACTCCATGTTGTTGCGCGAAGAAGAGAATGAGGAAGGGGAGCACGACGGAGAAATGCTCCGTTTGATGGTAGGCGCGCAGGCTTCCGAAGACCAGGATCCAGTGGGCCGCGAAAGCCAGGTAATGCAACAGCCGCCAATTCCGGTAGATGGCCAGGCCCAGGATGCCGCCGCCCAACAGGAACATGTAGGCGAAGAGGCCGGGGAAGTTCGCCACCCCCGTGCTGAGAAGCACCGGAGTCGCATAGCCGCCCATCATGGCCAGGATGGCCGTAACCTGGGAACGCGTGCCCGCCGCCAGCACGCATCCGGCCAGGGTGATGAGTGCCATCATCGCGAAGCAGGCGAGTTGCGGCAGCAAATGGTATAGAGGTCCGGATGCGTAGGCCGCGAAATACAACGCGGCTATGCCGCCGCCCATCAGGCCTTGGCCCATCACCTGATAGCGCTTGCCCATTAGCCGAAAGCCGAAGCCCGTGAGACCGACGCCGGCGGCGAAGGACAATCCGACCCGACCGCTGGGACCCAGGATTCCGTGTACCATGGACCATTTCAGGAACCACACCACGCAGGAAACCAGGACCACCACGCCCACGCGCATGAGCCAGGTTCCGGCCATGGCGAATTCCAAGGATACGCCCTTGGGGCGGAACTCTTCGCCGACCAGCACCCACGACCAGATGCGTCCCAGGATCAGGCGCGCCTCATTTTCCCAGGCGGACCGCTTGGCTTCCCACTGCGACTGGGGCTCTGGGAAGGAGGGCCTTTCGAAGGCTGTGGTCCGGGGAGGTTCGACAGGGAACAGGATGCCAGGCTTGGCGCTCGGAGCGGATACGGCATCCGGGACGGGTTCGGATGTCAAAGGGGGTATCGCGGACGCTTCAGGTACCTTGGATGTTACGGTGGGTTCGGAACCGGCCGCTACGCGGGCTGGACCGGCCGCTTCGCGAACGGGGACCGGTTCGGCCGCGAACTTCCGGTCCAGGGCCAGGGAGTCGACCTTGTTTTCGATACGCTGCAGGGCAAGGAGAATGGGATCGGGATTGGAGCGCGCTCCCGTTTTCGCCTCGGATCGGCCGGAGTTTTCGGCGGCTTGCTGCCATTTGAGAAAGAAAAAGAAGGCGGCGCAAGCAAGTATGAAAATGAAAATGACTTCCATGGCAAATAACCTTTCCCGAGAAATGCGTCACGGACGGTCCCGGTGCCGGGCTCCGGGCATCGAAATGGTAACAAACGGTAAGACGTGGTCCGCGAAAGGTTGGACGAACGCAATCTAAAGTCCGGTAACGACGGTTTCCAATCCCGGCGATTCGTTAATGAAACGACAACCGGTTTTTGGACCGCTCGCTCATTTGTAGTTTACACTGCGAACGATAAACCGTAGTTTGTATTTTCGCGCCGCGCCACCTTGAATAAAAAATCGTCCTGGGAGCAGCAGTGATTCGTCGTCCCGTAAATTATCGTAGCGCTATATTTCTGGCCAGCCTGCTGTTCCTCGGCACGGAAACCTTCGCGCAGGAATCCCCGAAACCGCATGCCTCCCTGCATTGGTATTGGACCGGCGCGGGCCTGGCGCTGATGGCCGGCGGCGGGATGCTGGCCTATCTTGAGCATCAGGATGCCGAGCGGGACATGGACATGTATCGTCGATCCGCGTTTACCGGAAATACCGTGGAGTTTCGTGACCGGGTTCAACGGGAAGATCAATGGACCTGGGTCGGATTGACCGGAGCCGCGCTGGGCAGCCTAATCGTGGTGGTTTCGTTTTGACGCGCCGCGCGCGGGCGGCGGCTTTGGCCTGGGTAACTTGCCTGTTACTCTTGGGCTGCAATCGGGAATACCAAAACCCCTCCGATCCGGACGCGGATCGATTCACCGTGGACAGCAAGGCCTTTTTGCGGCGGCTGGACTCGGCCTCCCTGATCGAAGGCGATACCTTGCGCATGTACGGCGGCGTCACATCGCGGCCCGTGGCCGATGACGGATTGGTGGTCGAATATGCCTGGGACCGGGACGGGGACGGCCTAGCCGATACCGTGACCCAGACGGCGGACACCTTGGCCCTGCCCTTGTCCCGGAGCGGCGACGGCAAAATCGGTTTGACCCTTACCGATCAAGCCGGGCTGCGCAGTTCCGCCACGCTCGATTATAAAGTGCACCCGGCTTTGGCTTGGCAATTCCGACTGGCGAAATTGGATAGCGGCTGCCCGGCCTATGCCCAGGAGCCCGTGTTGATGCGGCTGGCGCTGGCCGTCTCGCAATTCTCCATCGAAAAAACCAAGGAAGAAGGCCTGGAGAACACCGAGTTCGCCTTGAAAATCGCGCGGGCCCTGACCGGCACGGCTTATCCCATCGGCCTATTGGACGGTTTTGATTATTCCTTCGCGAACGGCGTCTACCATTTCCAGAACGGGACCTTTCAAATCGACGTGGCTTTCCATTACGGACCGGGCATGGTCGGACATGCCGAAGGCGACACGCTGAAGGCCGATCTTTTCGATTTGGACTCGTACGTACGTATCACGGATGTTACCCTAATTCCTCCCTCCGTCAAGTACAAAACCGGACCGTTGGCGGATTTGATCGACGGGACTATTGCCGTGAACACGGACGATATCCGCCATCCCCGTTTCGATTTCCAGGTGGATTTCAACCGCCTCCGCATTTCTTTTTTCCGAAGCACCCGGACCTTGCTGGTCTTGAGCAACCAGGAAATCACTTTGGCCAATGCCCTGTTCTTCACGTTGTACGAAGGACGGGCGCGTCTGGCCCCGACCTATCCTCCCGAGCTCATCCGCCTATATGGTAAGGACAGCCTGGCCTTGGATTTTTCCGGCACGCGCATTTCCTCGCCCGAGCTGCCTATCCGTTGGCCATACGCAGACAACGGGCGCCAGGACACGGCCGTGTACCGTCTGGCCTTGGTCCAGGAAACGCTCCGGCAAATCTATCGCTTCGGCGATGCCGACGGCGTGAACAAGGTCTGGGGGGACTATGCTGCCGTGAACCACTTGGGCATGAATCCAACCTTGGAAGCGGTGTATTTCCAGGGCGACTACTCGTCGACGGCGCCGGATAGCGCGCGTTTCTATTGCGACGAGACGATGACCGCGCCCTCCCAATTCGGCACGGCCGCGTTTGAAACGGACGTTACCGGACAGGCGGACTTCCAATCGGATCGTTATGGTTACGCGTTTCACTTTCCTTTTTCCACCGTGGAGCCTTGGTCCGGCAGCCCCGACGCCCTGCCCACGGCGCTACGCGGATGGGATGGTGGATACAAAAAGTAATTTTCAGCCGTGTCCTGGGAAACCCTGAATGGAACGGTGATCGGAAATTAAATGTTGATTCGCTTGGTGATACTATTCACAGCTTGGCTGTGCCTGGGCTCCGCCTGCCCGACTTCGGGACGAAGGGCACAAGCCATCGATCCGGAAGACAGCATTCCCAAATGGCGTTTCGCCGGACTCGATGCGCCCGGGGGCGGGTTTGGGAGGGCGCCTATGGCAGCGTACAATGGAAGCTCATGGCAGGGCAACCGTCGGAATGTTTTTTTACGCTCTCGATTCTCGACTCCTCGCTTTATCTGGGAACCCTGCGCACGGGCCGAATTTTCCGCGTCCCTTTGCGGGATCGACATTCAAGTCATGTCTGGGAAGATATGAGTCCCGTGGGTTTCACCGGACGCAATGTGCGGGGGATTGGTTTGCTGGGGAAAACCCTGGTAGCCACCATCTCGTTACGTGATAGCATGGATAGCGTGACGGCCTACCGGAGAGATCCAGGGTCTACCGCATGGAAACCTTGGGGGGCGATATTGCCCATTTGGGAAACGGCGCCGAACATGTTGGGCTGGAACGGCCACATGTACTCTGCGACTTGGGAATCCGGTCTCTGGCGGCGCGGATTGGAGGATACGGCGTGGGAAAAGCACATCATGAAGTACCCCATCAAGGACGTGCCGGAGTAAAAGCGCGTGGTTTCCGCGCGGTTCTGGCCTTGCCCCATGACATTTCGGCGGTGAAAAGAGGTAAAATGAAACCATGCCTCCGGAAAACCCATGAATACGGCCGACCTCATCCAAAGATTCCCCACCCAAGCCGTGCTCGTTATGGGCGACGTTTTCCTGGACGAATTCCTTTCCGGAGATTGCTCGCGGTTGTCGCCGGAAGCGCCCGTCCCCGTGCTGCGCGTCACGAATGAAAAAACTAGGCGCGTGCTGGGGGGCGCGGCCAACACCGCCGCCAATGTGGCCAGCCTGGGCGGCAAAGCCGTTTTGATCGGACTTATCGGTCGCGATTGGCATGGAGACAAGTTCACGGATTTGGCGGGGAAACTCGGCATCGATTTTCAACGCATCGAAGACGGGCGGCCCACCATGCGCAAGACGCGTCTGGTGGGACAGGGACAGCAATTGCTGCGCCTGGACTATGAGGACACGCCTCCGATATCCGCGCATACGGAGGAATTGATTCTCTTGGCCTATAGAAAGCGTTTGCCCGATTGCGGCTTGGTGGTCTTGTCCGATTATGCCAAGGGATTCCTGACGCGCAATCTCACCCAAGCCATCATCCGCGAGGCCCATGCCCTGGGCAAGCAGGTGCTGGTCGATCCCCGCCCGCAACACGTAGGTTACTATCAGGATTGCGATTACATCACGCCCAACTGGAAGGAGTCGCAGGGCCTGTTGGGGCAAAGCGAAAACGAACCGACCCCGGCCATGATTCTGGCCAATGGCGGCGCGTTGCGCGAAAAATTGCATACCCATGTGATCCTGACCTTGGGTCCGCGCGGCATTACGTTTTTCAACCGCGATACCGGGGCGCATTTCCACTTGCCCACCCAGGCGCGCGAGGTATACGACGTGAGCGGCGCGGGCGATACCGTGGTGGCGGCCTTCGCGCTGACGCGCGCGGCGGGCGGAAGCCTGGAAGAATCCTTGCGCCTGGCCAACCGGGCTGCGGGAGTTGTGGTCGGAAAATTCGGTACGGCCACGGTGACGGGACCCGAGCTTTTAGCCACCGAGCAAGGGTGGAGCGCGGCGGGATTTCGGAACGGAGGCGGTTTCTCAGGTAACATGGGTGTTACTGAAGCGGGCGCGCCGGGCGGGAACGCCGAGGAGCGTTTATTGGCGCGTGGGCAATTGGCTCCCTTGGCCGCGGCCTTGCGCGCGGCGGGAAAAAAAATCGTCACCGTGAACGGATCGTTCGATTTGCTCCATGCCGGCCACGTGCATATTCTGGAAGAAGCGCGACGGCAGGGCGACGTGTTGATTGTCGGATTGAACAGCGACGGCTCCGTGCGGGCCTACAAGGGCGAGAAGCGCCCCATCGTCCCAGAGGAAGAACGCGCGCGCATGTTGCTGGCCTTGCGCGCGGTGGATTTCGTGCATGTGTTCGATGAGACCGTGCCCATGCCTTTCCTGGCGGAAATCCGGCCCAATGTCCACGTCAACGGATCGGAATACGGTCCCGATTGCATCGAGGCCCCGCTGGTCAAGGAAAACGGCGGACGCATCCATGTCGTCGAAAAAATTCCCGGCCTTTCCACCTCTGGCCTGCTGAAAAAAATTCGCGCGGCCACATGATGACGACGACTCCTCCGGAGGGCAACGCCCGCGCCGCCGAAACCTCCCTGCTGCCGCGCCTGGAGGTCAAGTCCTACATCGATCTCACCGATACCTCGCAAGCCTCGGATGGAAAATTCGTCCTGCTGATCAATACCGGAATCCTCCACGTGGTGCTTTCGCCCGTTTCCAAAACCCCGTACCATGCCAATATCGTCTACCAATATTTGGAAGTCGAAGGACGGGGCCATGTGGAAGCGGTAAGCAGCAGCGGATGCAGGATTCTGACTCCCGGATGGAAGGTGCAGGGGGGCGGTTATTTTGAAACGCAGCATTGGTTGCATGCCCTGATTTTTTCCGGCAAATCCACGGCCTTCGGCAAGTATCATGATGCGCTGCTCCAGCCTTTCAGCGAGGACATTCCGGAGTTTTTGGGACTGCGCGGTTATTTTCTGGAAATGAAATAACGCCCACCCGGAATTTCGTCCGGCGACCGGATTCTTATCCGGCGGGGCCGCCGACCGCGACCGCGCGGAAACTAATCCGGACGGATATTTATCCGGCAGGGCCGCCGACCGAGACCACAGAGCCCGCGTCGATCCGCGCAAATTAGCTAACTTGCTGGACCTCAACTTCATCGAGGTTCCATGGCAACGGCGGAAACAAAGGCGACGACGGCGGCAGCAGCGAAAAGGAAACAGATTAAGTTTTCCGATCCCGCCAAGCAAAAAGTTTATGATCATTTGCTGAAATACCCCGGTTCGAATTTCACATCCTACCAAATCAAAAGCAACGATCCGGCCCTGTCCGAATCCGAGTTCAATGAAGTGCTGCGTGCCATGCGCGTGTCGGAAGATCTGGACGAGAGCGAAAGCCCTGCGGGCGGCGCGGAAAAAAAATCAAAATCCAATGCATCCGCCTCGGGCGACGAATCCTCTAAACCAAACGTGACGGCGGCCAAGGCTGCGGGAGAAAAAAACATGCAAAGCGAATCCACGATGGAAAAATCCTCCGCCGGCGAAGTGAAACCAAAGGGCAAGCGCGGCCGCCCCCCGGGATCCAAAAAAACCGCTGCGGCGAATACCGGAAAGACGATGAAAACGTTCAAGCCAGGAAAAGAATTGCAGTCGCGCGCGTCCTTCCCGGGGAAATCCGCCGCTTCCGGGAAGACGGCGGCGGGAAAAAAAGGCTCGGGCCAGGGCCGACGCTACTCGCCCGAACTTCAGAAAGAAATCGTGACGTTCATTACGGAACAAGGCCGCGGAGGATTGACCCAGGCCCAGAAAAAATTCGGCGTGAGCTATCCGACCTTGATCCGTTGGGTGAATGAAGCCGGACCCGCGGCGCGGGCGGCTTCGAAAAAGAGTGCGGAAAAATCGGGCTCATCCGCCGGCAACGTGGCGCTGGGCGGTGCGGTGAAGACGCCGGGAAAAAGAGGGCGTCCCCGCAAGTCCGACTCGCTGGGTGCAACGCCGGCAACTCCGGTAAAGGTTCCCGGGAAGCGCGGGCGGCCGCGTAAGACGGATGTAGCCTCAGTGGCGCTGAAGCGTAAACCGGGTCGGCCCCCCAAGCTGGGCGCGGCGAAAAGCGGCGCGGAAACGAGCGGCGCGAAAAACTCCGGGCATGTGCTCATCAGCAAGAAAGTGTTGCAGGAATTCCGCAAGGGCTTGGCGAACCTGGAAGCGGCCTTCGGGGCGTTTTCGAACGCGATTCGGGTGTTGGAGTAAGGTTTTCGCCTACTTGAGAAACAGCAACCGTTGCATGGAGGCCGGACGCCCCAAGGCATCCCATCGGATGGATCCCAAGCCGCGTCCCGGGACGGAAACGCGCGGAAGGAGACCCACGTTACAGGCATTTATTTTCAACTGTCCGCGAATGCCGGTGAGGGTGGAATTCCAATCGGACTTGGGGTTGGTCTGGCTGATGGCCACCACGCCATCGGCGATGCGCGCGTTCAGGTTGTTGACGTCGTCCCAAGTCGCGTCATGGAAGGTCGAACTGCCGGCCACGCCGTAGCCGTCATCGGCGATGATGGGCTTGCCCGTAATGTCGTGAACGCTTTTCCAGGTCAGGCTATTGGCGACGCGGATGCGGGCGTTGTCCGCGTCGGTTCCCCCGCCGGAAGTGTTGATATAGGTGAAGTCGTTCATTTGGAAAGCCGCGTACCATTTGGCGGCATCGGGCATCCACGGGGAAATGTCGAGCGAGAAGACGGCATTAGGCAGGCTCTCCCGAACCTTGGCGACCAGGTCCTTCATCATGCTTCCCGCTTCGGCATAGGTTAAAGGCCCGCCCTCCTGTTGCGTGTCGCTGGCATATTGGAAATAGTCCGGCTCCATCATCCAAACAATGGGGTCCGTGGTGCCCCAGGCCTTGGCGGTCTCCGAAGCGTATTTGGCGTACTGCGACAGGATCCGATCTTTTTTTTGCCGGATGAAATTCGCCCCCTTTTGGCAAAGGTTTGGGCTCCCGACATTGCAATCCTGCAAACCCAAATCCCTGCGCGCCGTGAACGCGATGATGTAGCTGTAATACACCGGGGTCATGCCCGCCAATTTGCCGCCCGGCTTGCACGCTTTGAGCATGTCGCCGATCCAATAGGTGTTCCAGTTTTCATCCGCGCCCGCCCAGATGGTCACGAAATCCGATGAGGCCGCGTAATTGACGCTGAGCCCATTCCAGCCCGACCCAAAACTGAATCCACAAGGTTTAAGGGCCGCGGTCGATAAGGTGAATCCGGCCATGAGCAGGGCCGCCGCGAAACGCGAAAGGTAAGCAGATGCTGAAAAATTTGAAGTAGGTGACATGTTTCCCCCGTCCCGAATATATGGCGACTCGGGCGGTTAGTGGCTTTAAATCTCATTTGCGTTTTAGGCGATTTCGCGGATCTCCACGATCTGCGTCGAATTGATACCGGAATTTGGGAAGCGTGGGATTTGCAGTGAATGATCGCGGATCGACGCGGGCCCTGCCGCCTCTGTAGGCGCGACCAGGGAAACGGCCTGCATGGCGGTTGTGAATTGGATGCCATGCGCGACTGACTTGGCTTCCGGGATCTTGCCGACCGCAGTCTCCAGTTCATCGCCGACGATTCCGATCCAGGTCGCTTGGCCGCAGGATTCCGTCCTTTCCTCATAGTAGTAGCAATTAGTGAAGGTCTTAATGACGGCAGGCGAATGGCCCACGCCATTGACTGGAGCGTAGTACATGTTGTTCGAACTCATCCCGTAATGAATCCTGCGTGCCTGCGTTTGGGGCGTGGATGGATGCCTCCGCCGACGCGGCAGCAGCGACCGCTTGAGGTCTCGCGTCGGCTGTGGATTCCTTTGTCGAAAGCGTTCTCGTTACGAATGGCGACAATTTTTGTAATCGGAATTTTTTTCATTTCGCCTGATGTTAATTTCAAATCGAAGGTTTTTTCCGAAATGGATATCAGACTACCCTGGAATTCTCCCCGATTCCAAATAAATCGTCGTGGCCCCATTGCCAAATCGAATGAACACCAACAATACCAGAATGTATTTCACCGTTCATCCTCCGGATGAAAAGCAAACGGAAATGCTTGCCCCGGGTACCGGAATATCCGGCATCCAACAAATACCCTGCCTCACTTGCGCCCCTGGCCCCAAAGGATGCGGGTGAACATTCCCGAACTCCGGACGGATGGTTGCGCGCTTGTGAAATCCAGTATCAGCGGGACCAGGACCGAAAAAACGGAACGAGATCCAAATCCAAATTTCGCGAGGGTCAGTAAATCGTTTTGATTATCCATGGCGGTCAGAAAACTGGACGACGCAAAAATCTCCAAAACATAGTTGACCAGAAGATCGGCTTCTCCGTAGTGGATCCCCTGGTAAACGAATTCAGAATCGTGTGCGAAATAGTTTTCTGATTGAAGAGAGTTATAAGCAATTCGGATTGGCGCAACCTGTCCCAGTAAACTGGGCCAGGTTTTTTTAATAAAAATTGGAGTACAAGAAATTACGAAGAGGGCGGCTGGAAAGAAAAGAAAATACGGGAAAGATAGGAGCGCACCGGAAAGAGAAGGCAAGTAAAACCTAAAACGAGAATATTTTGCGCCGCTTTCGCGGCGTTGGACAGTGGGCAATACGGGCGGGCTTCGCGGGTCCCTTCCCGCCAAGCTCGCCCAATTTCAAAGTGATTTCGCCCGCAAAGATCGCCGTACCGGGTGGCGGCCTCGTTTCGCTCGTGCTCAACCAGGCCACCACGAATATTTTTCCAAGAAGAGAAGGACAAGACTGCCAGGGGCTTGCTAGTTAACCCTTCCCGGTCTCGCTCGTAAGTCGCCGATGCACGGTCGAAAAGAACACCGGAAATACCCAAGTAATTCCCATTTCAAATTGACGCTTTCACATGTAACTAACTATGTTGCCTTACATGTTTCTCTTTGCTGGCAAAGATGCTGGAAAGGCATATGACTGAACCTAACATTCCTGCGCTTATCAAAAGTCTCAGAGAGCATTTCCACCTGACCCAGGAGCAATTCGCTCAAAAGGTTGGGGTCACCTATAGTTCGGTGAATCATTGGGAAAATGGAAAACGAATTCCCCAACCTTTCCTGGTCCGCCGCCTTCTGGAACTAAAGGAAGAACTCGTTCGGAAAAGCAAAAGGAAAAAATGAATTCCAAGGGACGTACACCAAAACCGGAACAGGGTAAGAACGGCAACGGGGCCAATCTTGGTTTTGAAACCAAACTCTGGCAAGCAGCGGATAAACTCCGTAACAACATGGATGCTGCCGAATACAAGCACGTAGTTTTGGGTTTGATGTTTCTGAAATACATCTCCGATGCTTTTGAAGAACAACGCGCCAAACTTGTCGCCGATAAAAAAAGTGGGGCGGACCCGGAGGATCCGGATGAATACCGTGCCTTCAATGTTTTTTGGGTCCCGAAAGAAGCTCGGTGGAGCTTTTTGCAGGGCAAAGCCAAGCAACCAGGCATTGGCAAATGGCTTGACGATGCAATGGTCGCAATCGAGCGCGACAACAAGACACTTAAAGGAGTATTGCCGAAGGATTTTGCTCGTCCCGCCTTGGATAAACAACGGCTTGGCGAATTGATTGACCTTGTCGGTACTATCGGGTTAGGCGATAAAGAAAATCGCTCCAAGGACGTACTTGGCCGAGTTTACGAATACTTTTTGGGCCAATTCGCCAGCGCGGAAGGCAAAAAGGGCGGCCAATTCTACACGCCACGCTGTGTTGTACAAGTGCTGGTGGAAATGCTTGCGCCCTACAAGGGCAGAGTGTATGACCCCTGCTGCGGCTCTGGCGGCATGTTTGTGCAAAGCGAAAAATTCATCGAGGAACATGGCGGTAAGGTCGGAGATATTAGCATTTACGGCCAGGAATCAAACAACACTACATGGCGACTGGCAAAGATGAACCTCGCCATTCGGGGAATTGACGCGAACCTGGGCTCCGAAAATGCCGACACCTATCATCGCGATTTGCACCCGGATCTCAAAGCGGATTATGTATTGGCCAACCCGCCATTTAACGATAGCGATTGGGGCGGGGATCGATTGCGCGAAGACAAGCGATGGAAATTCGGAATGCCGCCTTCGGGTAATGCCAACTTCGCCTGGGTTCAACATTTCATCCATCATCTGAGCCCTACGGGCTTGGCGGGCTTCGTGCTCGCCAACGGCAGTATGTCCAGCAATCAAAGCGGAGAGGGCGAAATCCGTAAGAACATTATCGAAGCCGATTTGGTGGATTGCATGGTGGCGATGCCAGGGCAGCTTTTCTATTCCACCCAGATTCCGGTCTGTCTATGGTTTCTTGCACGTGATAGAAAAAATGGGCGCTTTAAGGATCGGCGAGGCAAGGTGTTGTTCATCGATGCCCGAAAACTCGGAACCTTGATCGACAGAGTGCATCGAGAATTAAGTCCTGATGAAATCCGAAAAATTGCATCAACCTATCATGCTTGGCGCGGAGACAAAGGTTCGAGCAAGTACCAGGACATTACCGGATTCTGCAAATCGACTACACATGACGAGATTCGCGCGCACGGCCATGTACTTACGCCTGGACGTTATGTAGGCACTGAAGAGGTTGAGGATGACGGAGAGCCTTTCGATGAAAAGATGAAGCGGCTCTCGAAAACCTTAACCGAACAATTTGCCGAAGGCGCCAAATTGGAAAAAGCGATACGTGAAAATCTCAAGGTGCTGGGATTTGGGCTATAATAGAAATGACTAATCATATGGATCGTTACTCTGTTGGACTTTTGGAAAGGATGGGGACTTAGCATGGCCACCAAGCTGGATCTTACTTCACTTAAAGAGGCCGTCGCTTCGCTGGAAAGCAGTTTGGACGCCGTCAGTAACACTGAGTGGTTCAATCAACAATCCCTCGCCGTGCAAAACACTTTGATCGCGGGTGTGATCCAGAATTTTGAGTTCGTTTATGAAATCAGCATCAAAATGATTCGCAGACGCATCGAGGTAGACTCCGCCAGCCCTACGGAAGCGGACTTCGGAGAGTTCCGGGATTTGCTTCGGTCAGCAGCCGAGAAAGGGCTAATCAAGGACGTAGAAGCATGGTTCGACTACCGGAAGATGCGTAACATCACTTCGCATACCTACGATCACAAAAAGGCGCACCGGGTTTATCAAGGAACATTGTCTTTCATAGGCGATGCCCGCGATTTGCTGCAAAGGTTAGAAGCCCGCAATGGCTGAACCTTTAATCGACATTCGTCCGGATCATTGGAAAATTGTCAGTGACATTTTGCGCAAGCGCGTTCCGGAATACGAGGTTTGGGCCTTCGGTTCACGCGCTAAATGGAGCGCGAAAGAGTACTCCGATTTGGATTTGGCTTTCATTTCGAACAAACCGCTGAGCATTGAGGTTGGTGCTTTGTTGTCGGAGGATTTTTCGGCGTCCGACTTACCTTTTAGAGTTGATGTGGTGGATTGGGCTACGACTTCAGAGTCGTTTCGAAAGATTATTGCGCGAGATAAAGTGGTAGTGCAAAATGCTTCAAATCACTCCAGTCAGGGTAAGGGGAGTAAATGGAAAAAGATTCGCCTAGGGGAGGTTTGTTCAAAAATTGGAAGTGGTGCCACTCCACGAGGCGGGAGCGACGTTTATTTGGATAATGGCAAGTATGCCTTAATAAGAAGCCAGAACATTTACAACGAGGGATTCCATCGTGATGGGCTTGCCTTCATAGGTGAAAATCACGCTGATGAACTAAGCAATGTTGAAGTAAAAAAAGGCGATATTCTTTTGAATATCACAGGGGATTCCGTTGCCCGCTGTTGCCAAGTCGAACCATCAATTCTCCCTGCTCGTGTAAATCAACACGTCGCAATAATTCGTCCTGATCCGAAGCTGCTTAACTCACGCCTTTTGCGGTACATCCTGGTTTCCGCGGAGATGCAATCGAAGCTTTTGTCATGGGCTGGAGCGGGCGCTACCAGGAATGCGCTCACCAAGAGTATGATTGAGTCTCTCGATGTTTTCGTACCAGAAAATATTGATGAGCAGGAGGGTATTGCATATATCCTTGGCACTATTGACGACAAAATCGAAAGTAACAAGCGGATAAATGAGACATTAGAAGTGATGGCGCGGGCTATGTTCAAGAGTTGGTTTGTAGAGTTCGATCCAGTAGTGGCGAAAATGGAAGGGCAGGATTCGGGGTTGCTCAAGGAGATTGCCGACTTATTTCCGGATTCGTTCAAGGAATCGGAGTTAGGACTGATTCCGGAGGGGTGGGTTGTAAAGCCGCTATCTGAAATAACAGATGTGATTACAAAAGGAACAACGCCGACGCAGGAGGATATGTCAAATGCCCCTGATACTGCTCCTCGAATCAATTTTGTCCGCGTAAACTCCATCGATAAAGATGGCTCTATCATCTTCGACAAGCTGACTAAGATACCCTTGACTGTTCATACAGGGGTTTTGAAGCGATCGATTCTGCAAGCAAACGACATTCTCTACACAATCGCTGGAACGATTGGTCGGATCGCCACCGCTGAAGATCAGATTTTGCCCGCAAACGCCAATCAAGCTGTCGCGATTATTCGGCCTAAGCCGACAATACCTACTAGCTTCTTGGTTCTTACGATGCAGAATGAAGCTTTTCGCGAGGAACTCCACAACAATATCGTTCATGCCGTCCAAGCAAACTTAAGTTTGGGGATGCTTTCAAAGGCCCGGGCGGTTGTTCCACCTGTGGAAGTTCTACTCAAAATCTTCAAACCGATTGACTGTTTAATGTCGAAAATAAACGACAACCGAACACAATCCCGTACCCTTGCCACTATACGTGAAACGTTACTGCCAAGATTATTAAATGGGGAGCTGGGCATTAATCAGGAGTTGGTAAACCAAACTTGATAGGGAATCTATGCCAGCACTTCGCAAATACTCCATTTTCATTTGCCACGACTGGGAATACAGCACGGACTATAACCGCGTTTGTGATTTTCTGGATCAAGCGTCCCATTTTTCGTGGAACAATTTAAGCGTTCCAGAGCACGCTCCTCTCGACACGGATGATATGCTTCAGAAAAATCTTCGTGATCAAATCCGTCCGGCCGATGTGATGCTGGTCTTGGCCGGAATGTATACGGCCTATAGTCGCTGGATGGATTGGGAGATGGCATTTGCACGTCGGATCGGAACAACCATAGTCGGCATCAAGCCGTGGGGAAATTCTCAGATCCCTATTGTCGTGCAGAACAACGCAAGCGAAATTGTTGGCTGGAATACGGATAGCATCGTGAGCGCGATTCGTTATCATGCTCCAAGGCAGTAAGGAAAATATCATGGCGGTAAAACGTGCGTTCATCAGTTTCGATTTTGATCACGACGAAGATTTGCGCAATCTTCTCATAGGACAGGCGAGTCATCCGGATACGCCTTTTGAGATAAAAGATCGTTCTATTCGAGAGCCGTTAACTGGCGATTGGAGAGACAAGGTGCGTCGCCGAATGGATAATATTGACATCGTGATCGTCATTTGTGGGGAATGGACCCACACAGCGACCGGCGTTGCAGTTGAGGTGACAATCGCGCGGGAGGAAAATCGACCATATTTCTTACTATGGGGAAGAAATGGAAAAAGTTGTACAAAGCCGACTTCTGCTTTCGAATCAGACAAGGTTTATACTTGGACCTGGGAGGATCTCAAATCGCTTATAGGAGGGGCGAGGTGATTTATGGAATCTAAACCATTGTTGATCCGAAATACGAAAGAAAGCTACGGCGACTCCTTCAAGGCGGATCTTTTTGAGCAATACAAGCACTACGTTGAATCTGCTGAAAAAATCAGTGAGCGGAGAGTTTCTGCAAATAACTATTTGCTCACGGTGAACGCTTTCCTTGTCACATTGTATAGCCTTGTGGCGGCGTCCAAATACAAGAGTTGGTGGTCAGTCTTAGTGCCTGTCGCTGGTTTTCTTGTTTCGCTTAATTGGCATCGGATTATCACTTCGTATCGGGATTTGAACACTGTAAAATTCGGAGTCATCCACGAGCTTGAACAGCATATGCCAGCGGCGCTTTACGATTACGAATGGAAAATGGCCGAAAAGGGAAAAGGCAAAGCGTATCACCCGCTTTCACACTTGGAGCGCTGGGTTCCAATAATCTTCATGATCCTATACTTGTTACTCGGTGTAATTGGATTCATCGGATAAGTTGCAACGAACCACTCCAACCGTTAACGGACACTATGGAACAAACAAAATACCCCAAGGGTTCTGAGTGGCGAAAGTGGGATCTCCACCTACATAGCCCCGCTACGGTTCTCAACAACCAGTTTGAAGGTCGAACTCCAGAAGAAAAATGGGAAAAGTATTTGGGGAAATTGGAAGAATTCAATGATATCGCTGTCCTGGGAATTACAGATTATTTTTCGATTAATGGATATTTAAAGCTCAAAGAATTTAAGGATTCTGGACGATTAAGGCGCGTTAGCCTATTGCTACCAAATACGGAATTGCGGATATTACCGGTGACGGGCGATGCACACGCAATCAATCTTCATTTTATTTTTTCGCCTGGAATAGTTGAAAAACTTGATTCGCAGTTTTTCCAAAACCTTGATTTTAGATTTAACGGCAATACATACAAATGTACTCGGCCCGATTTAATTCGCCTGGGGCGGGATTTTAAAAGCCAGCCAGACCTTGCTGATTCCGCAGCTTACAAAGAAGGCGTAGAACAATTTAAAACTACCCCAGACCAGTTAAAAGGTCTGCTTGATAAAAACGCCGATCTCAAAAATAATTGCTTGATTGCTGTTGCGAATAGCAGTCATGATGGAAATAGTGGAATTCAGCATAGTAGCCTCTCCGCTACTAGGCAGGAAATCTACCGAATGGCCGATTTGATATTTTCTGGTAATCCAAGTGACATAGCGTATTTTCTTGGTCAGGGTCCTGATACACAGGATGTAATCATCAGGCGGATTGGAGCTTTAAAACCATGTGTTACCGGGACTGATGCCCATGATTTAGAAGGAATCGGTAAACCATCCCTAAGTCGGTTCACCTGGATAAAAGCTGATCCCACATTTGAAGGCCTTAGGCAAATATTACATGAACCAGAAGCCCGCGTTTCGATTGGCACACTTCCTTTGAGTTTGCAACGCCTGTCTGACCGTCCAACTCGCATAGTGAAGGCAATCGAGATCCGAAAAACTCAAGGGTCGACGATTACGGAAAAATGGTTCGATACCTTGGTTGCTTTAAATACGGAGCTCGTTGCAATCATTGGAAATAAAGGCAGCGGCAAGAGCGCTTTGTCCGATATCCTCGGTCTTCTTGGAAACACTCCTCGACACGGCTCATTCAGCTTTTTGAAAGCTAACAGGTTTTGTAATCCCAAAAATAACAAAGCTAAGCAATTCCAGGCATCCTTGACCTGGGCAGATGGAACTGTAGAAGGACCACATGCACTTGATAAGAACCCTGAATCAAATTCGGTAGAGAAGATCCGGTATATCCCCCAAAACTACCTCGAAGAAATCTGCAATGAGATTGGATTGGGTAAAGCCGGTAAATTTTACGCTGAGCTTCAGCAGGTCATTTTTTCCCACGTACTAAAACCCGATCGGTTGGGGTTTGAAACTTTGGATCAACTCCTTGAACATAGGAGTGAGGAGACTAATCAAGCCATCGCATTACTGATTAGGGAGCTTCAAGAATTAAACCAAAACATTGTTTCACATGAAGAACGATTGTCCAGCCAATATCGCAAAACCCTTGAATCCCAATTAGCCGAAAAACGCAGGGAACTTGATGCGCACGCCCAAGCCAAGCCATTGGAAGTCCATAAGCCAGAGGAAGATACGGCGACGCAGAAGCAATCAAAAGCAATAGCTGAATTTTTAGGACAGAAGCAAGCGGAACTTACCGCGATTGAAAAAATAATCCAGGATGCCGAGCAATCTAATGCTTCTTTGGCTAAGAGACATTTAATCACTTGGGTCAATTCCCCACAGCTTGCTGCGGCTTTAGATTAGGTATTTGCATGCAATTCTCGACTTTTGCATTTCCCCTGGTTTCAATACCCCGTGGCTTGCCGCGGGGTTCTTTATTTT